>CADAXO010000140.1 GCA_902791885.1 Oscillospiraceae bacterium
TGACAAGGTCCTCGTAGCCATCGGTCAGAGTATCGAGTCCGCTCACTTTGCCGACAACGGTATCCCCGTCAACAGACGCAGGATAGCTGCGAAGGATACAGGAGATTTTGACGGAATCCCCGGAGTATTCTCAGGCGGTGACTGCGTTACCGGTCCTGCTACCGTTATCAAGGCCATTGCAGGCGGTAAGGTCGCAGCAGCCAATATCGACGAGTACCTGGGCTTCAATCACGAGATCACAAGCGGTGTGGAACTTCCTCCCGTAAGATTCGCTGACCGTGAGCCTATGGGAAGAGTCAACATGACTGAGCGTCCCGCCAGTGAGAGAACAAAGGATTTCGATCTCATGGAATTCCCTATGACACATCAGGAAGCTTGTCAGGAATCTGCAAGATGCTTGCAGTGTGACCACTTCGGATGCGGTAAGTTGAAGGGAGGCAGAGAGCTGAAATGGTAAATATAACGATCGACGGTAAGAATATAAGTGTAGCCGAGGGCGTAACGATCCTCGACGCTGCCAAGTCAGCTGGAATCAATATCCCTACACTTTGTTATTTCAAGGGTTTGAACGACGTAGGTGCATGCCGTGTCTGTGTTGTTGAGGTAGAGGGCTTGCAGAAACTGCCTGCTGCATGTAATACACCTGTTGCTGAAGGCATGGTGATCCACACCAACAGCAAGAAGGTAAGACTTGCAAGAAAGGTTAATGTTGAGCTCATCTTATCCGAGCACGACTGCCGCTGCCCAACATGTATCAGAAGCGGCAACTGTTCTTTGCAGACTCTTGCTAAGGATCTCAATATCATCAGTATTCCTTACTCAAGAACTGTTCCCGAGAACAGATTCAGCCAGGATTTTCCTCTCGTAAGAAAAGATTCAAAGTGTATCAAGTGTATGCGCTGCATACAGATGTGCGAGAAGCAGGCATGTAATATCTGGGATCTTATCAACACAGGTTCCAGATCCACTGTCGGACTTCGCGACAACTACACGATCGAGGAAGCAGACTGCGCACTTTGCGGTCAGTGTATTACACACTGTCCTGTAGGCGCACTCACAGAGCGCGACGATACATCGAAAGTCATCGATGCGTTGAACGATCCCGAGAAGATCGTTGTCGCTCAGATCGCTCCTTCCATCAGAGCCGCATGGGGTGAAGAGTTCGGTCTCGATCCCGAGAAGGCTACGGTTGAGCGTCTTGCATCTGCTCTTAAGATCATGGGCTTCAATTATGTATTCGATACAAACTTCACAGCCGACCTCACGATCATGGAGGAGGGAAGCGAGTTCCTCGCACGCCTCGGCGATGCTGCCAACTCCAAGCTTCCTCTGTTCACATCATGCTGCCCGGGATGGGTAAGATATGTTAAGTCTCATTACCCTGAGTTCGTCGATAATCTCTCGACAGCCAAGTCTCCTCAGCAGATGTTCGGTGCGGTTGTTAAGAGCTATTATGCAGACATCCTCAAGGTTGATCCCAAGAGCATCTACTGCGTATCCATCATGCCCTGTCTTGCAAAGAAGCATGAGTGTGCTATCCCTGCAATGAACGATGCATGCGGCGATCCCGATGTAGATGTTGTTCTCACAACAAGAGAAGTAGACAGACTTATAAGATCCGAGTACATCGATCCTGCCAATATCGAAGACGCAGAGCTTGATATGCCTCTCGGCATCGGTTCCGGCGCAGGCAACATCTTCGGTGCGACCGGCGGTGTTATGGAGGCTGCATTAAGAACAGCTTATAACCTTGTGACCGGCAGCAATCCCGACCCCGATGCATTCAAGGCAGTAAGAGGTCAGGACGGCTGGAAGGAAGCGGCGTTCGATATCAACGGAACGACTTTGAGGGTTGCCGTAGTTAACGGTCTCGGCAATGCAGATAAGCTCCTGAAGGCATTGAAGGCCGGTAAGGTAAGCTACGACTTCATCGAAGTAATGGCTTGTCCCGGCGGATGTGTCGGCGGCGGCGGACAGCCTATCCACGATAACTGTGAGATGGCTCCCGAGCGTGCTCCGGTCCTCTATACACAGGATTCGAACATGACACTCCGTTTCTCTCACGAGAACCCGTCTATCACGGCTATCTATAAGGATTACCTCGAAAAGCCTCTGTCAGAGAAGTCACATCATCTTCTCCATACAGACCATCATGCATGGAAGATGCCTAACGAGTAAGTATTATCCATATGAGCGGATCGCCCCCCTGAAGCTGAACAAGCTTCGGGGGTTTTTATATGGAATGATGTGGATGCAATGGGGTGGCCAGTGTTCGATGTCAGCCGATATAGCCTCCAACGTACTAAATTGTTAATTATGAAGATTTAGTACGTTCAAACGGGGGTAAAAACGTACTCTTTTGGCTCTTGGGGGAGTTTAGTCCGTTGAAAGCGCATTTTAACGGACTCTTTCGTGAGAATGATGAAAAGAGTACGTTGGAAGAGCCGTTTTGACGTACTCTTTTGAAAATTCCGGGCTTTTGGTACGTTGGCCGGATTTGCAGATGATCAACGGATCACTCGCCGATCACGATGTCATCCGGACCTGCGGCGAATCCGAGATTCTGCCAGTCGGATCTGTGAATCGAGAAATTGACGGTCACCGATCCGCCGGACGGCAGCGTACCTGATGACCCTGCCGTTATTACACATCTGTCTGATTCGAACGAGCCGGTTGTTCCGCTTACCTCTGAATACTGACCTGATGAAGAAGTCATGCCTGCGTGATAGCAATCGAACACCAGTGAGCCTGTGTCATCGAGGAGGATCCCGATATTGATATCTGACAGTGATATACTTCCGGAACTTGTATTCTCAATGATCATAGAGCCTGCTATCGCATTGCCGCCGTTGCTGTCATAGTTAATGCTGACTGAAAGATCGTCGGAACTTACGGCTCCGTTTGAAGCTCCGGAAGTTCCAGAAGGAGCTGTTCCGCTTTCTGAAGTTTCAGAACCCGAACCTGTTCCCGGGACTACGGCTGCACCTGCCCCCGAACCGTCTTCATTAGGTTCGCTTCCGTAAACGAGGACACCGCCTTCGTAAAGTCCGAGATATGTGCCGTCGTTGTTTGACAATCCTGCGAACGAGAAGTCGTTGCTGTTGTCCCAGATGTTCGAAGGTCCGATAAGTCTGGTCTGAACTTCCGACTTATACTGTGACTGGCCGCCGGGATAAAGGTTGCCGTCGTCGTAGACTATCGAAAGATAGTAGATGTGGTTCTCTTCATTCCAGACCTTGAGGCCGTCGACACGGCCCGACTGAACATAGTTGGTCGTTATCTGTACATCTGATGCATCGTAACCTGCTTCATAAAGTTCGGAGAGGTCAACGAAATATCTTAATTCAACGTCTGTCGCGGCTCTGGCAGGCCATGCGGTCATGTTGTAGACGACAGTCTTGATCTCGATGAATCCTTCGCCCTGTGCATTGATCGATGCTTCGATGTTATATTCCTCACCGACAGGTTCGACGGCGCCGAAGTCGACACGCGTCTGTCCGTGGTACTCTGAATACATCATCGCGAGAAGGCCTGTGAAGCCTGCATTGTAATCGCATGCGACTTCATTCGCGGTGTAGTCTGATACTGTATCGTTATAGTTGCCGTTGGCATCGGGGCCTCCGACCAGTGCTCCGTAGAGGGTATGGCGGTGGTTGGCAGGTTCGTTCATGTTATCGCAGTAGGAGCCCTGTGCAGTCCTGTGGTGGGGGTGTTCGGGAGGATTCTCGCCGAAGCCGACCACGTAAGATCTTCCCGAAGATCCCAAAGCATAGTTGCACTGGCTTTCGGCGAAGTCACGGTATTCGGATACTTTATCAGAAGGGCACATATCACTGCGGCTGTAAACCGCTGCTATAAAGCCTGTCGTGGTCGCATATCTTAATGATCCCCATGAGTCGAGCCAGGCAAGACCGTCGGGAGTGTATGTGATGTCATTGCACCAGTAATCCAGATGCTGCTCGACTGCGGAAGTATATGTATTCTCACCCGTAATCTCCGCGAGAAGCTCAGCCGCTCCGATATGAACGTCATCCCAGCACATAGACCAGTCGTAATCGTGTCCTGCCTGCGAGTAGCAGCTCTTAGCATTATCAAGATAAGCGTCGTCACCCGTTGCGATATAAAGCCATGCTCCTGCCCAGGCAAGCTCGTCATAGTATCCGCTCCATGAGTTATAAAAGCCGTTCGCGGCAGTGTATCCGTCATCGCTTCTGGTTGTGTCCGCGAACTCGTAAAGGCTCTCGGCATGCTGAAGGCAAAGCTCACTGTACTCTGCATCATAATCTTCGAAAACAACACT
>CADAXO010000141.1 GCA_902791885.1 Oscillospiraceae bacterium
GCGATAACCATGGCTTTGATAACAAAGGAAGTTTACTCTTCGCTTTTTATCGGCATTGTTACGGGAACTCTCCTGTACAGTAACTTCAACCTGGAGATGGCATTTAATACTCTGGTCGGCAATGGCAACGAGGCGGGAATCATTCCTTCGATGGCAACCGAATCGCATTGCGCCATGCTCATATTCTTCGTTCTTTTGTCCTGGATAACAGCCGTCATAAACCAGTCCGGTGCTGCCAGGGCGTTTGGTAGATGGACTAAGGATCATATCAAGAATAAGAAGGTTGCCCAGATCGTTACGATCCTCATGGGTATGCTTATATTCATCGATGACGGCTTTAACTGCATGACTGTAGGTTCTGTAATGCGTCCCGTCACCGACAGACACGGAATATCCAGGGCGAAGCTTGCTTATCTTATAGATTCAACCGCTGCACCCGTATGCATCATCGCTCCGATTTCATCGTGGGCGGCCGCGGTTACGTATTCGGTTCCTGAAGGCAGCGGCATCAACGGCTTTATGATGTTTCTTAAGACGATACCGTTCAATTTCTACGCTCTCGGAACTTTGATGTTCATGTTCATGATAGTTATCATGGATGCGGATTACGGACCTATGAGGAAGTTCGAGTCAGCTCCTGTTAAGTCGGACAAGCTTCACTCCAATAATATCTCCGTCTCTGCGGAAGAATCTCTTCCGGCTCCGATCTCCGAGAAAGGCCGTGTTTTTGACATGGTAATACCGGTTGTGGTCCTTATCGCGACATCCGTATTCTTCATGGTGTATACGGGTGGAATTACCGAGGGAGTGGGGTTCATAGATGCCATATCCGACTGTAATTCGGCCGTAGCCTTTGTAATGAGTTCCATAGTTACGCTGATCTTTACTTTCATACTCTACAGTGCAAGGCGCATCGTTAAGTTCAAGGATTTCATGGCGTGCCTTCCTGCAGGTTTCAGGACGATGACGGGTCCCATGATCATTTTGGTCATGGCATGGACTCTATCTTCCGTTACGGGACTTCTTGGAGCTGATGTCTTCATCCACGATGTTATCGAGTCTTCAGCTGGCGGACTTCAGATGCTCCTGCCGGTTATCATATTCCTTGTATCCGTTTTCCTTGCATTCTCTACGGGTACATCCTGGGGAACGTTCTCTATACTTATTCCGATTGTTGTAAGCGCTTTCTCGTCAAATCCCGAGATGATAGCAATCTCGATATCAGCGTGTCTTGCAGGTGCCGTCTGCGGAGATCACTGCTCTCCGATATCCGACACGACTATAATGTCATCTGCGGGTGCAGGCTGTGTCCATCTTGATCACGTGTCAACCCAGCTTCCGTACGCTCTTACCACGGCGGCTGTATCCGGTGTGGCGTATCTTATTGCAGGCGTTCTGGCATTTAATCTCGGCAGCGCAGTTTCCTACATAACGCTTCCTTTGATGGCAGTTCTTCTTTACGTTTTGTTAAGGGTAATGAAGAATAAACCCGACTAAGGACCTCGTAAAAACAAGGTCCTTTATCTTTCATAGTCTATGTCTCAAAATCTCTATCTGCCTCAGATGCCAATCTGACTTTCTGTATATCTTGTCGAATGCATCACTGCTCATAAAGTCAATCAGTATTTCCTTACTTGGTGTTTCTGATGGCTAAAAATTCATTTTGCAGATGTCTTTTTACCTGACTTCTCTGCCTTCTTTAAGCTCGGCTTTGTTGGCGTACATCTCCTGGTCTGCGCGCTCGTAGACGTCTGCGACGCAATCACCTTTTCGGTAGGTGGCAGTACCGCAGGCGATAACGACGCCTCCGGAGTCGAGGGCTTCCTTGTTGTGATCCTTGATTATCTGTACGAGCCCGTTGAGATTCTCGTAGTCGTCACCCTGTGAGATGACGCAGAACTCATCGCCGCCGACACGGAAAACGGGGCTTCGCTTGAAAGTAGTGCAGACTATGCGGCACGCCTCCCGGATCCACTGGTCTCCGGCCTGGTGCCCGAGTGTGTCGTTAACGACTTTCAAGTCGTTGACGTCGATGATGCTTATCGCGAACTTGGTGTCTGCGGCTTCCTTAATAGCAAACTCAAGACGTGTCTCGTACTCGAGGTAGGCGTGCTTGTTCTTGACGCCTGTCATGGAGTCGATATTTGCCTGACGCTGTGCTGAAGCAAGACGGCGTGTCAGGTCTGCTTCGCGGAGCAGATCCTGTGCACGTTGGATCTTCATCTCGTCATCAACATCGTTGATGCCGATTATGATTACGTTGTCATCGTCCAGGGCACGTGTTGCTCTCATTCTGACGTAGAAAGGTTCGCCTTCCTTGGGCACGCGGTAAGTCATCTCGAAAGCACGTCTCATTTCGATCTGTTCGAGCAGAGTCTCACGTACCATCGCCTTGCTGAACTGCTCGCGGTCCGGCTCACAGACGAGCGTATGCACCTCGACCTGACATGAATCGAAGAACTTCGGTCCGCGGCGCTTCTCATAGAGCAGTCCGTGGTCGTCGATTCCGTAGTTGATATATTCATCTGTATCCAGGTGTACATAGAAGATCTCATCGTAGCCGTATGCCAGAGCCTGTGCGAGGTGTGTGTAGATAATGCCGTTGACCTTGGCCTGCTCATACTCAGCCTTCGTGGATGCGAACTCACGTCTCATGAGAGTTATATCGGTTATCTCAGAAGCCATACACAGTACACAGACTCTTCCGAATGCATCGGTGTACTTAAGCTTTGTAGTTTTAAACTGTCTCGTATTGCCGTCATTATCGATAATATCCTCGACAAAGACATACGGTTCATCCATCGACATCGTAAGACGGTCATCTATGGCAAAACGCTTGCCCATCTCTTCGTCGAAAAGATCTGCATCGGTAAGTCCGATTACCTCTTTCGGACTTTTCTTGCCCGCATATTCGGCAAAAGCCTGATTGCATGCAAGGTACATACTTGTCTCCGGCTCTTTAGTGAAGGTTATGACCGGCATATTATCGAGCAAAGAAGCAACAGTTTTGCTAAGCTCGGCAGCTCTATTTTGTTTCGTTATATCCTGCTTGTACTCTTCTAACTCGTCGCCGATTACAAAGACTCTGACCAGGCTCGTACCCATCAGGTAAGCTACGGCATAAATAGGAAGATACGGGAACCACAGCTGGATTGTGAGAAACGCTGCCATGATAAGTCCGAACAGAGCGACCGTACGATAGCGGGGCTTGAGTTTATCTTTCTTATCCTTGACCTTGTTAAAGGCAAAGAAAGCGTATACCGATATTATGAACAGGAGGACTATCTGAGAGATGAGAAGATAACTTCTTAACGGTAAAGCGGTATATACGCTCGCGTCATCTACTGTAAACATGATCGGTATGAAGATGTTTATAAGAGATACTGCCGTAATTATCAAAGCGAAGATGCGTCCTGTCCAAACAAGGATATGGACGAATCTGCCGTTCGCCTTAAGATAGTAGAATACACTGGCAGTCCATAGAAGGATTCCCGATGCCATGGTTATAAAGTAAATGGTGGTATCGATAAAAAGAAGCGTGGAAAGCTTATAGTATTCGAGAATTCCCCACAGTGTATCGACTATATAGTAGGCAAGAACTGCAAACAGGAATCGTCTGTATATCATCCAAGCCTTGGACTTCAAGGCTTTGCTCCCGTTAAAGATTATATCCTGATTCTCTATAAGCAATATCAAGATTGCCAACAGATCTATTGATGAGTAATACATAGAGTCCCCTTCTTGATATACTTTCCCAATCTATAACTCAAGTTTAGTCACGAAATAAGTTAAAGTCTTTAAGTAATTGTTAATATTCTTTTATAAATAAACATATTGATATCAACTATACCTCGTGATATGATGTATGTCGTAACAAGAAGTATTACGGAATGAGAGGTATATTTATGAAGAAGATCTTTAAAGTTACCGGAAAAGTCTTACTGATCCTGTTGGCTGTAATAGCTGCATTTCTGTTGGTGATGTTTGTCTACAATCAGATCATGCTTAAGAAAGAAGCAGTGATCTTCGAGAATCCGCCTGTCGGTCAGCTCGTTGAAGTCGACGGGCATAACATGTGCATCTATACGGAAGGTGAGGGGGACCATACATTGGTATTCCTGTCAGGTTCCGGAATTTCCTCGCCCATATACGATTTCAAGTCACTGTACTCGTTGCTGTCTGACGACTACCGCATCGTTGTTGTAGAGAAATTCGGTTACGGCTTCAGTGACGTTGTCGAGGGTGAGCGGTCGATCAGCACTATCTTAAGACAGGATAGAGAAGCC
>CADAXO010000142.1:0-2780 GCA_902791885.1 Oscillospiraceae bacterium
GATACGCAAGAGCAACAGGTGAGATCGGTGTCGTACTTGCGACATCAGGCCCCGGTGCAACCAATCTGGTTACAGGTATTGCTACAGCGCATCTCGATTCCGTACCGCTTCTTGCCATTACGGGCAATGTCGCCAACAACCTCATCGGAAGGGACTGCTTCCAGGAGATAGATATCTCCGGTGTGACTTTGCCTATAACCAAGCACAACTTCATCGTTCATAATGTTGAAGATCTCGCAGATACGATAAGGGAAGCCATCAAGATAGCGAAGTCCGGGCGTCCGGGTCCTGTTCTTGTTGATATCCCGAAGGACATACAGCTTGCTAAGTGTGAGTTCAGTTATAAGGCTCCCGTTACCAAGGACGAGAATGAGTGTGCTCCTGATGAGGCTGTTAAAGAGGCAGCGAGAATGATAGCTGAATCCAGCAGGCCTTATATCTACTTCGGAGGCGGTGCAGTACGTGCAGGCGCAGGCGCACTGATATCCGAACTTGCTGATAAGATAGACGCAGTTATCGGCTGCTCACTTATGGGACTGTCCGAGCTTCCAACGAAGCTTGACAGATTCCTCGGAATGCAGGGTATGCACGGTCATTATGCTTCATCCAAGGCTATGGCTAAGTCTGACCTTATCATCTGCATCGGAGTTCGTTTCTCCGACAGATCCACGGGTGATGCCCAGAAGTTCTCCGCGGGAGCGAGGAAGATACACGTAGACATAGATGCTGCCGAGATCGATAAGAACGTTAAGGTTAATCTCGGTGTATCCTGCGATATCTCCGATTTCTTGAGAAAACTCATCGATGTTGTTGACTACAAGCGTAATCCCAACTGGATGAACAAGGTAGCAAAGCTTCGTGAGCAGGAGGCGGAGTTCAAGGTTGAGAACTTCCTTCCCGAGCAGGCAATCAATGTTATCTCAGATATCGTTGATGACGATACGGAGATCGTTACGGACGTAGGCCAGCACCAGATGTGGACTGCCCAGTTCTTTGACTTCAAGAAGAAGAGGACATGGATATCATCAGGCGGTCTCGGAACGATGGGATTCGGCATGGGTGCCGCCATCGGTTCCGCATACGGAAGCGGAAGAAGATCGGTTCTTGTTACGGGTGACGG
This sequence comes from Oscillospiraceae bacterium, assembly GCA_902791885.1. The sequence goes on from CADAXO010000142.1 coordinate 1,121, forward strand.
AAGCTTTGGAATGGATCTTACAGAACTTGCAACAGCAGTTACCTATAATGTTCCGCTGACAATCGTTGTAATGAACAACAGCGTTCTCGGAATGGTTCGCCAATTGCAGAATCTGTTCTATAATAAGGTTTATTCGAATACGACGCTCGACAGGAAGACAGACTTCGTTAAGCTCGCTGAGGCTTTTGGAGCCAAGGGCTTCAGGGCATCAAACGAAGAGGAGTTCCGCAATGTATTTGAGGAAGCTTATAAGCTTCCGGGACCTGCGGTTATCGATCTTCTTATCGATAAGGACGAACTGGTTCTTCCGATGCTTAAGCCGGGCGGAACATTCGATCATCTGATACTCGACAGGGAGGATAAGGCATGAACAAACAAAGTTATGTAATCGCGGCATTTGTTGAGAATAAGTCCGGTGTCCTCATGAGAGTGACGAGTATGTTCAACCGAAGAGGATTCAATATCGATACTCTTACGGTCGGAGAGACCGAGTCCCCCGAGTATTCCCGTATCACTTTGACGTTCTCGGGAGATCAGGATGATCTTCATCAACTGGTAACGCAGCTTCAGAAGCTTTATAATGTCAAGAAGGTTGAGGTCATCAGTGCTGAGATCGGTATCAGAAGAGAGCTTCTGCTTATCAAGGTAAAGAACTCTTCCGAGACCAGAGGTGATCTTAGAGATGCGGTTGACGTATTCAAGGCGAAGATTGTCGATTATTCGGCTGAAGCTATGTGTCTTGAGGTTACGGGTGACTCGACCAAGATCGATAACTTTATCGACAACATGAAGCCTTTTGGCATCATCGAGATGTGCAGAACCGGAATCGTGGCTCTTGAGCGCGGTTCGGAGAGCATTTTAAGTAAGTAATACAATATACGGAGGTATATATAAAATGACAAACGATAACAGGATCTTCTATGAGAAGGATTGCGACCTTTCCAAGCTTGACGGCAAGACAGTTGCCATCATCGGTTACGGTTCACAGGGACATGCACATGCACTGAATCTTAAGGATTCGGGCGTTAACGTAGTAGTAGGTCTCTACGAGGGTTCCAAGAGCAAGGCAAAGGCTGAGTCTCAGGGACTTAAGGTTCTTTCCGTAGAAGAGGCTACAAAGGCTGCTGACATCATCATGATCCTCATTCCTGACGAGAAGCAGGCTGCACTGTACAAGAAGTCCATCGAGCCTAACCTCACAGCAGGCAAGACTCTGGCATTCGCGCACGGCTTCAACATTCACTTCGGATGCATCACACCTTCTTCCGACATCAACGTAATCATGATCGCTCCTAAGGCTCCCGGACACACAGTTCGTTCCGAGTATCAGATCGGCAAGGGAACACCCTGCCTTATCGCTGTTGAGCAGGATGCTACAGGCGATGCATGGGATCTTGGCCTTGCTTATGCAGCAGGTATCGGCGGAGCCAGAGCAGGTGTTCTCGAGACAACATTCAGACAGGAGACAGAGACAGACCTGTTCGGTGAGCAGGCTGTTATCTGCGGTGGTGTTTCCGCTTTGATGCAGGCAGGCTTCGAGACTCTCGTTGAGGCTGGATATGATCCCCGTAACGCTTACTTCGAGTGCGTACACGAGATGAAGCTCATCGTAGACCTTATCTACCAGAGCGGCTTCGCAGGCATGAGATATTCTATCTCC
>CADAXO010000142.1:2801-7084 GCA_902791885.1 Oscillospiraceae bacterium
TCTCGTTGAGGCAGGTTACGATCCCCGTAACGCTTACTTCGAGTGCGTACACGAGATGAAGCTCATCGTAGACCTTATCTACCAGAGCGGCTTCGCAGGAATGAGGTATTCCATTTCCAATACAGCTGAGTACGGCGATTATGTAACAGGTCCTAAGATCATCACAGAAGATACCAAGAAGGCTATGAAGAAGGTTCTTAAGGATATCCAGGACGGTTCATTTGCCAAGGAGTTCCTCCTCGACATGAGCGATTCCGGTAAGCAGGTTCACTTCAAAGCTATGAGAAAGCTCGCTTCCGAGCATCCTGCCGAGAAGGTCGGCGCTGAGATCAGAAAGCTCTACAGCTGGTCCGACGAAGATAAGCTCATCAACAATTAATCGCTAAGATCAATCAGATAGTTTATAATAGTAAGAGGCCGTGCTAATGTGCGGCCTCTATTTCATAGGATGGTACAGAATATGATCAAGGATACTTTAGTAGACGGTTTTTCAAATGCACCTCACAGATCTTTATATCACGCGCTCGGACTTACCAAGGAGGAGATGGAACGTCCTCTTATCGGAATCGTAAACTCATATAATGAGATCGTTCCGGGTCACATGAATATAGATAAGATCGTCGAGGCTGTAAAGGCCGGCGTAAGACTGGCAGGCGGAACCCCCATCGAGTTCCCTGCGATCGCCGTATGCGACGGTATCGCTATGGGTCATATCGGAATGAAGTATTCTCTTGTTACCCGTGATCTTATTGCTGATTCGACTGAGTCCATGGTAATGGCTCACGGATTTGACGGACTTGTCATGATCCCTAACTGCGATAAGAATGTTCCGGGTCTGCTCATGGCAGCCGCAAGACTTAATATTCCTACTGTATTCGTAAGCGGCGGACCGATGCTCGCGGGTAAGGTTGACGGCAAGAAGCGTTCGCTCTCTGCAATGTTTGAGGCAACAGGTGCTTATGCTGCAGGTAAGATGGATGCCGACAAGCTCGAGGAGTTCGTCAACAAGGTTTGTCCTTCATGCGGATCCTGCTCCGGTATGTATACAGCGAATTCCATGAACTGCTTAACAGAAGTTCTCGGCATGGCGCTGTCAGGCAACGGTACTATCCCTGCGCCTTACTCCGACAGACTTATCCTTGCAAAGCATGCAGGTATGCAGGTAATGGAGTGCGTTAAGAATAATATCCGCCCGAGAGACATCATGACGGCTGAAGCATTTGAGAATGCGATCGCCGCTGATATGGCTATCGGCTGCTCTACTAACTCAATGCTTCACATCCCAGCTATCGCTAACGAGTGCGGTATTAAGATCGACCTTGATCACATCAATGAGATCTCTGCAAGAACTCCCAATATCTGTCATCTTGCTCCTGCAGGCCCGACATATATGGAGGATCTTAATGAGGCCGGCGGTATCTATGCCGTAATGAAGGAACTTCTTGATGAAGGACTTCTCTACGGTAATGTTATGACGATTACAGGCAAGACATTAAGAGAGAATGTTCAGTACTGCAAGGTAATGGATCCCGAAGTTATCAGACCTTTGGATAACCCGTTCATGAAGGAGGGAGGACTTGCTATTCTCAAGGGTAATCTCGCACCTGACGGCTGCGTTGTAAAAAGATCGGCCGTTGCCCCCGAGATGCTTGTTCATGAAGGTCCCGCACGCTGCTTCAACAGTGAGGAGGAGGCCATCGAGTTTATCTATTCGGGTCAGGTTAAGGCAGGCGATGTTATCGTAATAAGATACGAAGGCCCTGCGGGAGGTCCCGGTATGAGAGAGATGCTCTCACCGACGTCTGCAATCGCAGGTGCAGGCCTTGATAAGGATGTAGCATTGATCACTGACGGAAGATTCTCCGGTGCCACCAGAGGAGCTTCCATAGGTCATGTAAGCCCTGAGGCTGTATCCGGCGGAAACATCGCTTATGTTAAGGACGGAGACATCATCTCCATCAATATTCCCGAGTACAAGATCGAACTTAAGGTTTCTGACGCGGAACTTGAGGAACGTAAGAAGACAATGCCTCTTCTTGAGAAGCCTGAGCTTACGGGATACCTGAAGCGTTACTCCAAGATGGTTTCTTCTGCCGATAAAGGTGCTATAATTAATTATTGAGATGAATAGTAAGAGAACCAACTTTATCCGCATAATGGCATTGATCCTTGTGCTGTTGATCGTATCGACAGTTGCGTATTCTATGTATATCGGCAAGAGTTCAAGGACGGTCAGGATATTCACTTCAGATTCTCAAGAGGTCAAGCTTTCAGTCTCTAATCCGGAGGGCAAGATATGGGAAGATATCTACAGATATCCCGGTTTGCCTTTAGGAGCGGAATATTCATTTGTAGTTGATAATTACGATAATCACAAGCTTGTCGAATGGTCTGCGAGGATCGATTTTGATGCTCCGTTCGAGATCGATTCGTCATGGAACGGTGATTATATGATCGAAGGCAATTCTTTGTATTTTACCCCTGACAGTGAGATGTCACTTGTCGAGGTTGATACAGACAGTTACTTCGGCGCGGTTCTCTATTCAAGATATCTTCTTAATGTGACAGGTTATTATGTCGAGGGTAAGATGCCCCTTGATCCCGCTTCCATGCCGCTCACTTATATCCTGTTTGCATTGTATCTTCTCTGGTTTATCGAGCTTTTCGCTCATATCCTTGCTCATTCCAAGATTGAGAAGATGCAGAAGCAAAGAGAACATGATATCGAGATCCTTAACCAGTCTATAAGAACCTTTACATCATTTATCGATGCCAAGGACACATATACGAGAAACCACTCTGTCAGAGTTGCCATCTATGCGAAAGAGATCGGCAGAAGAATGGGACTTGATGAGGAAGCTCTCCAGAACCTTTACTACGGAACGCTTCTTCACGACGTAGGTAAGATCGGTATCCCCGACGAGATATTAAGAAACGAGGGAAGGCTTACCGATGAAGAATTCAAGATTATTATGACGCATCCTATGAAGGGTGTTGAGATGCTTAAGCATTTTACTTCGATCCCCGATATCTCCGATTGCGCTCATTATCACCATGAAAGATATGACGGACAGGGTTATCCCGACGGAATCAGGGGAGAGAGCATTCCTTTGTTTGCCCGTATAGCTTCTGTTGCTGACTCTTTCGACGTTATGTCCCTGGATAGAAAGTATAAGAAAGCATTAAGCAACGACGAGATCATCTCCGAGCTGAAGGAGAATGCCGGAACCCAATTCGATCCCAGGATCGTTCCTATTATGATCGATATGCTTAATGACGGATTTACAGACGATGTCCGTAAGGAGTACGGTCCCGGAAGCACCAAGGATTGATCAGATTAAAGCTGCGATGATGTCGGGAAGATATGTCGTCCCGAAATGCGCCAGATTGAGAACCGCAAAACTCCAGAACAAAGGTGACTTCATTATTCTTCCGAAGGTCTTTGAAGCCTTGGGTTCATCAGGTGCAATATAAGGCGTAAGTCTCTTTCTGAATACGATAAGCAGTATTATTCCCGTAACGGATACGGCAAGAAGGAACATTATCCACGCCATAAGCATTAACAAAATAAGTGATATCTCCTGAGGCATATCTTCGCTGCCCTTTTCAAGGTAAGGTGATACCTTGGTAACAAGCGTCGCCGTAATTATGGACGTAGACAGATTTACGCACATATGAAGGAAGATAGTATAACGGATCCGTCCGGTCCTTATATAGACCAGTGCGAACAGCATACCTATCAAAGTTGCGAAGAAGAACTGCTGGAAATTTCCGTGAAACAGTCCGAACATGATGCCTGAAAGAAGTATGCTCAATACCTGTCCGTATTGTATTGTTCTGTCGATCAGGATCTTTCTGAAGATCAGTTCCTCGAATATGGGGGCCATAATACCCATAACAAGTACTCTTTCAAATAATGTGGATGACAATAATATCCTGGATATATCTATGGTCTCCTCTGTGGAAAAAGGGTCGGTCAGAACTGTATGTATCGGTAATCCGATAAGCGTGCCGGCGAGTGCAAGACCTGCTACCATGGAGACACAGGCGGCAAATACTCCGAATCCCATTTTTTGAGGCCTGATCGTAAGCTTGGGAACTTTGCGGGATGTAAGATAAAGTGCCGGCAAAGCGATCACGTAGATTGTAAGAACCGTCATGGCAAATGAGAATCTTGCAGGTTGCTCCTGAACAAGATCATAGAAGTCGGGTATCAGCATCGAACCGATGAGTTCGAAGATCAAAGGTACTATCGAGATAAGTACGGAGAAGAGCACGAATCT
>CADAXO010000143.1 GCA_902791885.1 Oscillospiraceae bacterium
ATCTTCTTCATCCTAGTGACCATCGGTGTCACGTGCATAAACGGAGGAACGGATACGGAAGCATTCTATTACTACATCCCCGTCTACGGTCAGTTCTACGGCATAGGCGATGCGGTTAACGGCAACGCGAACATAATCGCTTCCGTAGTCTGCTCCGCAATTACGGCGGTACTCGCGGTCATTATCACCAAGATCAGCACAAGACTTATGATGAGCGAGAGATTCACGATCCTTACTGCTTCTTCAGGCGAAGATACACGTAAAGAACCCTCTGCGATCTCTAAGTTCTTCGATAAGGTATTCGGAATGGCCGACGTCATCTTCACGCCTCTTATCGTACTTTCTTTGTTCCAGGCACTGGCGCTGATCCCCGTTATAGTCGTCTATATGAGAGATCCCGCTTATTCTGAGTTTATCGCTTCACTTGCCGATGTTAAAGCAGTCTCCGAGATCATTCATCGATAAGACACTTGAAGTTATAGGAATATTCATGAATGATGCCAGATTCCTGGCACTGATGGCAGTCGCTTATATCTTCATCATTTTGATCCTTATAAAGCGCGCCAAGGGAGCTTCCAATGTCGGTCTTAAGTTCAAAAGTCTTCATAAACAATATGGAATGGGCACGGTTCTCGGCATTGTAATGATGTCAGCCGTATTCATCCTTCTTATCATCACAGGCAAGGCCGTTCCCAAGGGCTTCGGGCTTTCCGGTAATTCAGTTCTCACATTCATATTCTCGATCCTTATGTGGTTCCCTCAGGGCGCGGCCGAAGAGGTCATGTTCAGAGGCTATATGATGACTAAGATCAAGAAGATGTTCGGTCGATAACGCACTGCTTTAACGGAGGATTCTCCGTTCTCCCCATGATCAACATCTTCCTTCTCGCTGTGCTCTTCGCACTTATATACGAGCATACGGGAAGCATCATAATAACATGCGCGGCACACACTATGTGGAACATGTTCCAGGGTAATTTCTACGGATTGTCGGTAAGCGGAAACGCTTCCGTGCCTTCACTTCTTGCCGTCGATTATACGGGCAGTTCATTCGGTCCCGAAGGAACGATAGAGACTACAATTATCGTGGTGATAGCATTAGTGCTTTTCGAGGTGCTTATAAGGCGTAGAAAACTTCTTTCCCGGAAGGCGTCATAACGCTGCCGAAGGAAGTATCGAACACATCCGCGAGCTTATCTGAAGTCAGTCTGTCACACACGTCAACGATCCTGCCGGCTTTCATGAGGACGAACTCATCCCCGTAAGTTGATGCCGCATTAAGATCGTGCATAACAATGATGAAAGATTTGCCGTTATTCTTCACAAGGTCGCGCGCAGTATCCAGGATAAGCTTGCTGTGCACGATATCGAGATTGGATGCAGGCTCGTCCATAATGAACCATTCCGCATCCTGGCATATCGCACGCGCCGCCATACAGCGCTGCTTCTCGCCGCCCGACAGCAGATCATACAGGAGCCACTTCTTATCTGTAAGTCCCATAAGAGAAAGCGCATCCTCGATATGCTTAGTATCCTCATCGGTCTCGTTTGTGAAGAAGCGGGACGCATCGTAACGGCCGAGTGCCACCAGTTCGCGCACGGCAAGGCCGACATCGCCGTACATCTCCTGAGGTATATAAGAAAGCTTACCGGTCTTCGCATACTGCTTTACGAGAGCCTTTATGAGGGTCGTCTTACCGCAGCCGTTCGAGCCTAATAAAACAGTTATCTTCCCCTCTCGAAAAGAATGCGTCACATTATCGAGCACCGTATGCGGACCGTAAGATACGGTTATGCATGAAGCTTCAAGGTTCATACGCCGCTCCTCTCTTTCCCGCTTCTGATTCGGCTTCTCATGAGAAGCACGAGGAAGTACGGCGCACCGATAAGGCTCGTTACAGCGCCGATCGCAAGCTCACCAGGAGCCACGACAGTCTTACATACCGTATCGCAGAGAACCATAAACACGGCACCTATAAGAAAACTTAACACAAGGCGCCTTCTCATAAGCGTTACTTTAAAGAATGATGCTATGTGAGGGATTATAAGTCCGACGAATCCGATGATACCCGAGTTCGCCACACAGAAAGCAAGAAGGCACGAGCAGGCTCCCAAAGCTATCGCAAGCGTACTTCTTTGGCGTACTCCGAGTGTCAGTGCGGCTTCTTTACCGAGTTTAAGAACATCTATCCTCGGAGCCACGATTACAAGGACAGGCAGGAGGATCACGACGACTGCGGCAAGAAGGATCGTCTTATCCACAGTCGATGCCGAGAAGGTTCCGAGCATCCACATATATACGCGCTCCATCTGTTCAAGGTGAAGCGTCATGAGCACCGTGATAAGTGCGCTCATAATAGAAGATATAGCGATACCTGCAAGAAGTGTGGAAGATGTATCATAACGGCCGTTTCGCGCGGCTATCGTAAACACGAGAAGCCATGTTATAAACGCACCGATCATCGCTCCGATGTAAGCGCCCGTAAAAGCCTCAAACAGGATGACTCCGTTAAGACCCGTCACTATCGCGACGGAAGCTCCTAAGGCCGCTCCGGAACTGATTCCGAGCACGGAAGGATCAGCCATGGGATTTCTGAACAATCCCTGCATAATGCATCCGACGGACGACAGTGCTCCTCCGACAAGTGCTGCAGTTAAAGTCCTCGGTACCCTTATCCTTCCTATTATGGTGATTGTAGTCTTCGAAAGTTCTTCGCCTCTTCCCGTGAAGTACTTTATTACATCTCCCAGGCTCGTATCCGAACTTCCAAGACAACACGAAACCGCCATCACGCATATGAGCATGATGACGGCTATCGTTATCTTGATATAAAACTTGTCTTGCGACAGTTTACGCTCCGGCATGTGCTACGGAATGATAATCCAAAGCTGTCTCGTAAACGAGCTGGAGAGCGTCAACATTTCTGGGTCCTACTCTCTCGAAAATGTTAGCGTCAACAGAAACAACTGCGTTGTTCTGTACAGCAGAGAGCTCAGAGTAAGGTTCTGTAGAGATAAATGCATCGTAACCCCAGTCAGGTACGAGGATGATATCGGGATCTGCTGCAAGAAGCTGCTCTGTGGAATAAGACCATCCGTCAGCATCGCTTGCTGCATTTACGCAGCCTGCGTATGTGATGATATCGTTGATGAATGTGTCGGGGCCTGCTGTGTAATCGCCGTACTCACCGAAGCCCATGCAGTAGTAAACAGTAATGCCGTCTTCTGCGATTGTCTCATTAGCCTGGTTGTAAATCTCGGAGATCTGATCGGAAAGACCCATAGCGAGCTCCTGACCTGCATCGTGAAGACCGATAACGTCAGCAACTGTCTCAACTGTGTAGATCATACCGTCAAGGCTTGTCTCATCCTTAACGATAACAACTGTGATGCCTGCATCTGTAAGAGCGTTGTAAGCCTCTTCACTGAAGATGGAAGATGCAAGAACAACATCAGGCTCCAAAGATACGATAAGCTCAGTATCAGGAAGATCGATAGGACCTACAGCCTGGATATCTGCTACAGCTTCCGGATAATCATCATAATCGGATCTTCCGATAAGCTTGCTCTCGCCGCCCAAAGCATATATGATCTCCGTGATTGCAGGAGATACTGTAACAACAGTCGAGGGTTCTTCCTCAACAGTAACTTCATTTCCGTAAGCATCCTCAAGAGTGAGCGGATATGAGAATTCATCCTCATCAATTGATACTTCAACTACTGTTTCTTCGGTTTCAGCAGCTGTTTCCGTCTCTGCTGCTTCAGTCTCTGTAGTTTCAGCAGCTTCAGATGCAACGGACTCTTCGGAATTTGAACCCGAATTGCTACAGCCCATAAGAGCTGTTGCAGCTACTGTCAGGCATAAACCTGTAGCCAATAACTTTCTCTTCATGACAAAGTCCTCCAATTTTTATTGTCAAATGTGCGGTGTACCCGCGTTCGAGTAGATTATATTATAATCATTGGTATGATAAGTAACAGATTTTTGAGAAGAAGCCTCGCTTCTATTTGTACAATTGCCATAGCATTCTTAGGAACCGGATGCGAACTGGATTTCGCAGATCCCGAAGATATAGTTTACCCCGATGCCGAACTGGAAGGCCCGTATGAAGTCGACCGCGTGGTCGACGGTGACACTTTGATCGTCTATATAGACGGCGTCAGGACCCGTGTAAGACTCATCGGGATCAACACTCCGGAATCAGTAGCCGAAGATGAATCCAGGAACACCGAAGAGGGCGTAATCGCATCTGATTTCGTAAAGGAACTCATAGATGAGACCGGATATGAAGTCTGGCTTGAATACGATAATGAGATCTATGATCAGTATGACAGGACACTCGCATACGTCTATGTGGATTATGAAGGCGAGATAGTAATGCTCGAGCGCATCATACTCGAAGAAGGACTTGCCGAAGCAGTAGTTTACGGCACTAACGACCGCTACTACGATGAATTCTGCGAATTAGAGGAAATGTATTCGGGAAACTGATCCTTCTTCAGATATCTGTTCCCATGATATCGTCGAAATACTGCTCTGAATAACGGAAGATCTCTTCGCGGATTATAGCGGGAAGCTCTCTTACGATCTCCTTTGAAGGTCTGCCGGTATAGTAACCCTGAATAAGGTCGGTTCCGAGCTTGATACATGTCTCGAGCTCACCGGATGTCTCAACGCCTTCCGCCAGCGCCATGAAGTTATTCTCATGAGCGAAATTAACGATCTCACTTACGAAGTGCTGCTTCTGCGGATTATCTTCGATACCCGCCATAAGCATACGGTCGATCTTTACATAATCGGGCATATATCTAAGAAGGTTTACAACGTTGGAGTATCCGGTTCCGTAATCATCAACGGCCATCTGTACTCCGCCCAAACGGTAGTCTTCCTTAATATCGGACAAAGTCTGGTCATCAAGTTCGGAATGCTCGGTCAATTCGATAACGACATTATCCTGAAGCTTTCTTATCTTCTCCATTATCGCAGGCCTGTCTTTACTGTTAACCTTGATTCCGGGAAGGCTGTTTATGAACACCTTCTTCCCCTCAAATATATCGACATTCTCCTCGATG
>CADAXO010000144.1 GCA_902791885.1 Oscillospiraceae bacterium
GATCCCGGAAGATATATCGTGGTCATCGACCATGAGCCCACGGACTTCGATAATGAGGCTGCAACTTATGCGGATCTTGTATTATGCGGACACACGCACGGCGGCCAGATGTTCCCGTTTACGCTCATGGGTTCGGTGTTCGGAAATGACAGGGATTACGGATATGAGCGCCGTAATGATACTGACTTCATAGTAACTTCGGGGATCGCCGACTGGGAGCTTTGGTTCAAGACCGGCGTCCATTCTGAATATGTAATTATCGATGTGGTTCCGCAGTGATTATTGACGGTTGCAAAATTTCTCGTATGGTGTAAAATTACACTATAGCTCTCAGCGTGGAGGTATGGGGATATGAGAAAGAAGATAGCAATTATCGCGGTTGTGGTCGTGGTTCTGGCACTGGCAATTGCAGCTCCGATTGTGTATGTGGCAGCCCCGCATGAGATGGACATTAATGAGCTCTGGTACCGTTCGGAGAATGACGGAACATATGAGTATCTTGCATATGCCGATCCCATCAACTGTTTCATCGATTCCGATACGGACCTTTCAGATCTTATCGATGACAACGATGCCGATTCTACCGATTCATTCGGCGAGCAGACCTTAAGAGTCGAGTTCACGGGATTTCGGACTTATCATACGGACAATTCCGGGATCTTCACATCCTACCCGATCCCGGTCTATGAATATGCAGGTGACAAATGACAAGAGACGAATTCGTTAATACAGTTAACAGCAAGCTTAAACTCGTTCGTACGGAGTACGGACTTACTCAGGACAAGATGGCCGTGATACTCGGAATTTCCAAGAAATCACTGGTCGAGAGCGAGAAGGGCAGAAGACCGCTGGGCTGGACCGAAGCGGTCGCGCTTACGTCGATATTCGATAAGAGCACCATCCTTAAGGATGCCCTGGGCGAAGACTATAAGGAGATGGTGTCCGCACTCGCGCTCCGCGATGTTGAGATCATGTATCCTTCCACCATGGGCGGGAAGGTGTGGTGGCGCGAAGTTAAGTCCCGCGACGGGTATAAGATCCAGCAGAACATCATATCGAATCATTACAGACTTCTTGACGCTCAAGACAGAAGACTCATCTCGTCCTTTGACCTTCAGGTCATCGAGGAGTATCTGAATACAGTGACTGCCTGACCGCTCACATCGACCGGCCTCAGGTGAGCTTTTCCCTGTTTCCATACCATTTTCCCAAAAATCGAAATATAGTATGGACAAATGCCCTGATTTCCATACTATATCGGGAAAAATTCATATATGGTATGAGATTTGGCCTTCATTTCCATACTATAGCGCTCAAAGAAATCTCATAAGCAGCCGCCGAAGACTGCTCCCAAGACTTCTAAAAGATCAGTAAAGAAGGCTTCTGAACAGACGCCTGCAATGAGAGTCCTCGGCATTGTCGGGATCAGCCTTTTCTTTTTAAGTTTCTTATCCTATTTTCTTCTCATGCATGCAGGATTCCAGGGAACACAGAACGGCCTTTCCGGAGGCCCTGTGGTCTACGGCTGGGAGGCCATAAAGACCGTGTTCATCTCGTACTGCACGGTTCCTTTGTATCCCGTGTGCATGCTGTATGAATTGCTTTTCGCTGTGCTGTATATAAGAAAGCAGGGGAAGACCCTTAAGGTGGTGGCGCTCGCGGTCACCCTCGTAACCTTAGTCGGCCTCATAGTTCCTTGCGTAAACCATGCTATGAAGAAGAGCATTCAGCTTGAGGGTAAGCGCCCTTATATCGAGCAGTACCTTTACGGCAAGTACGGCATCCCCGCCGAAAAGGTCTTAAGCGTTGACACATCGGATTACCTGTCTTACAAGGTGGAGACTTCTGTGCTTCCCGGAGGCGAGTTCTTCGTGTTTACGGACTTTTCGGGTGAGCTTGCAGATGATTCGTTCTTGAGCCAATTCATGCTGATGAACGAAGGCTTCAGAGAAGATTTTACGGGCTACCTTAAAGACCTTTACGCTGTCCCTTCTGATACGGACTTAAGCGTCAATATTCTGGCGATGAATCTTGAAGAATATAATGCGGGTGACTCTTATACGGAGCTTTTCCCCGGTGTCGCATATGAGGTAAGTACCATTACCGTCGAGACGGACGATGCAAGTGACGAAGCGCTGCAGGATATCCTCCGTGAGGTGTGTTACGGCTTCGCTCCCGAACTTCGTGCGATGTATGCATATTCAATAACCGTCGAAGTGACCTCGGAAGGCGAGCCGCAGTACCGCGCTTATATCACTCCGGATTACCCTGCAGAAGATAATGTGAACAATCTGCCTTACGTTGTAATTGAAGTTTATGCGGGTGCGGAAGTTGATTCAGCGCTTAACGGCGAGAGTTTCTATCTGGAGGCTTCACGTGAACCGTAACAAAGAAAGAGACAGCATAATCATAAGGACCAGCTGGGTCGGGATCATAGCGAACTTCCTGCTTGCAGGATTCAAGGCTTTTATCGGTGTTACGTCGCACTCGGTTGCCATCGTAACGGATGCAATCAACAACCTGTCCGATGCTGCAAGTTCCGTGATCACTATAGCGGGCACGAAGCTTGCTTCCAAGGAATCCGATAAGAAGCATCCTTTCGGATACGGCAGGATCGAGTACATAACTTCCATGGTCATCGCGATCATCGTTATGTATGCGGGCCTTAAGGCTGTCACGGAATCTGTCGAGGAGATAATCGAGCCTAGGACTCCCGAATATTCTGCTGCGGGACTCGCGGTCATCGTGGTCGCGGTCATCGCCAAGATCGTCTTGGGAAGATATGTAGTCGGCGTCGGTAAGAAGGTCAACTCGGATTCCCTTATTAATTCAGGAACGGATGCGACGCTTGATTCGATCATCTCGGCTACCACGCTTATCGCCGCCGTCATCTACATCATCTGGGGAGTCTCGCTTGAAGGCTGGCTCGGCGTGATCATAGGCGTCATCATCGTGCGCGCAGGCTGTCTCATGCTCGGTGAGACGCTGTCCAAGATCTTAGGTGAGAGGGCGGACGCCGGACTTGTTAATGATATCAAGGCTACGGTCAGAAGCTTCCCTGAAGTCAACGGTGCGTACGATCTTATAATCCATAACTACGGTCCCGATGCTTATCACGCCTCGGTCCATATCGAGGTCTCCGACTCTTTGTCCGCTGCCGATATCGATAAGCTGTCACGAAAGATTCAAACGGAAGTGTTCACGAAGCATAACGTGGTGCTGACTGCCATCGGCGTGTACTCGATGAATACGAAAGATGCCGAAGCGGTGGCAGCAAGGGATAAGGTCAGGACGATCGTTCTTGAAGTTCCGAATGTCCTGCAGATGCACGGCTTCTATATCGACCGCGAGGCGAAAAAGATGCGTTTCGATATAGTTGTGAGCTTTGAAGCGAAGAAGAGGCGTGAAGTGTTTAACGAGGCTTGTGAGCGTGTCCGCAAGGAGTTCCCGGATTACGAGCTGCAGGCTGCGATGGATATGGATTTTACCGAGATAACAGCTTCTTAACAGAAAGTTAAATGAATCCTCCTGCGGAATAATGTAAAATAATTTTATATTTTCCTGACTAGGGGTGGAAGATGGAAAGTAATAACAAGAAATCTTTAACATTTGCTGAGATCGCGCTTGTACTCGCGAGCGACTACGAAAGCATATATGTTATTAATTCTCTGGACGACAGCTATGTTGAATATGTTCCCAAGGGTAATGACAAAGAGCTTGTAATAAATTCCTTAGGCGAAGATTTCTACGAAGACACCATCCATAACTGTAAGCTGCTTGTATACCCTGAAGACCAGGAAGCTTTCCTTGCAGCATTCAATAAAGAGCACGTTATCGAAGCTCTTAAAGACGGCAAATCCTTCTCTCTGAACTACAGACTGGTGTTTGACGGAGTGCCGTATCACTACTTCCTGAAGACCATCAAGAGCACGAATGACAATATCGTTATCGGTGTGCAGAATATTGACGAGCAGAGGAAGCGTGAGATTCAAAGTAATGAGGAGCTGCTTACGTACCGCCATATCGGAGGAGTGCTCGCGAGCAGATACGAAGCTATCTATTACGTTAATACCGAGACTGACGGTTATATCCGTTTCAGTTCGAGTGACGATTATGCGAAGCTCGGAACGACGGTAAAGGGAGATGACTTCTTTGCCGATTGCGATGCGGATATCAGGAAATACGTTCATAAGGAAGATGTTGATTATCTCCTCTCGGAGATCGATAAGAAGACACTTCTTAAGAATCTTGAGAGCAACAGGGCCATGTCTTTTACATATAGGCAGGTCTTAGGTGACGGAACCCAATTCGTAAGGATGAACATTGTCCGTGTTCCGAATGATGATAAACATATTGTAATGGGTGTTCTGAATGTCGATCTCCAGATAAAGCACGAGCAGGAACTTGAAGAAGAGAATAAGCTCTTCAACGAGGTTGCAATGGCACTGGCGTCGAGATATGAGGTTATCTACCGCGTCAATATTGTGACAGGGGAATACTATGAGTACAGTGCAAGTGAGAAGTATTCCAAACTCAAGGTAGGCGTCCTCGGTGAGGATTTCTTCGGTGATACGCAGGAGAATATGAAGCGCGATATCTATATTGAAGACTATCCCATGATGGCCCAGGCAATGGATAAGGATAATCTCCTGGGAAGACTTAATGAATCAGGTAAGGTCTACATCAACTACAGACTCAATCTTGACGGACGTCCTCAGTACATGTCTCTTATCGTAATGAGATCGAACAGTAGTTCCGAGAATATCATAGTAGCTCTTGAGAATGTTGACAATGCGAAGAGGAAGGAGATAGAGTACGAGGCTACGATCATTACCGCCATGGATATGGCGAATAAGGATGCCCTTACGAGTGTTAAGAATAAGCACGCTTACGTCAGTGCCGAGATGCAGCTCGATGTCGAGATAGAGTCTGATAAAGATATCGAGTTCGCGATCGTCGTATGTGATATCAACGGCTTAAAGCAGGTCAACGATGAGCAGGGCCACAGTGCCGGCGATACCTTTATCAAGGACGCGAGTGCGATCATATGTGAGGTCTTCGATCACAGTCCTGTGTTCAGGATCGGCGGCGACGAGTTCGTAGTCCTCTTAAGAGGCAGCGATTATGAGAACAGGCTCGAACTTCTTAAGTCGATGCACAGCCATATGATTGATAACAAGCGCAACGGCCTTGTTACCATAGCTTTCGGCATGGCCGAATACAATGCCGGAACCGATAACCGAGTTCAGGATGTTTTCGAGCGTGCTGATAATCTCATGTACGAGAATAAGAGCTTTTTTAAGAACCTGCCTGCCGACAGGGAAGCTGAGTCTGTCGAGAGTTATTCGTTCGTAAGATTCTACGAGCTTTACGAGCAGCTTCTGACCGAGATGGTTACTTTCAAGGATCCGGATGTGCCGAAGATCGAAGATCTGCTTATCAGGATC
>CADAXO010000145.1 GCA_902791885.1 Oscillospiraceae bacterium
TCCATTGAGGAAATGAAAGATTCGATCAGGAAGATATCTGAATTATCACCTGAGTATTTAGCCTGCGGGCACGGTGTGCCGTTCCTTTTTCGAAGCAAATAATACAAGTGACACAGTGGATAATCCTTCCGGGAATATTAAGGTAAGATATCAAACCTTTGAAGACAGTGATGACGGAGATTTTCTTTTGTCGTATTATTGTTCCGATAATATGCTGCTCAAAGTCGAAGCGCATTCGGAGGAATGTGTAGATTCGGCCAGGCAATTTGTTGATGAATTGGGGCTGCCTGAATGAACAATACGAAGTGGAACGAAATATTTCAAGCATTTTATAACTCCGAACCTGTTGTTATGTGGAGAACCCGGGATATAGAAACCGGGTATCTCAGTAATTGGGATGGTTGTTGGAGTCACTTTGGATGTGAACCCAGAGATTGGGACATGATAGATTATCTGCAGATTAAGCTTTCGCCTCAGAACCGGGAGTTTGTAATGAATATACTGAGACAGATTCATGTTCCGGGTGAAATAGCGGATGATATAATCACAGTGTATGGATACAGAACAGATATTGATTATCTTTGAGTCAGATTAATCAGCAGGATATGGACGGCATTGAATTTCTGGAGAAGAACGATCTTGGCAATTCTAAGATCACGATGATATATCCCAGCAACTGGACTGAAGAGAATAACGAGTTTTATTCTCTTCATATCAAGGGCGATTATGTTAATGGTGAATATAGATATTTCGATATAATAATAGGCCGCATCCCCGTAAACAGTCCGGACCTGAAGGAAAAGTTAGTTAGCCTGAATACCTTGGAATTCCCGGTACTTAAGGCTGTTGCGGCAACGCGAAAAGATAAAATCTACGATGTAAAACTGGTGCTGGATAATAAAGGCAGCGAGACAGGCCTTGAGTTCACATGCGGTCTTTTCAACGTATCGGGAAAGCATTACCGCGGATTTGATTACACCAATGTTTTCGGAACTCCCGAGTATCTGGAAATGGAAGAGATGTACCGGTATGTTTTCGATGAGCAATATTTCCTTGAAGAGAAAATAACGGAGCTTCCGGACGGGTTCTCTCTTCTTCAGAGAAACTATATTCACAAAACTGATAATGTACACGGTTCGAAATGTGAGTTGTGCAGGGACGGAAAGTGCATTTATGCCTACAGCACCTGCGACCATCACCACACTCCGTATAAGGAATTTATCCTTCACTCGAACGGTCACCGCTACTATCCTTTTCATGTAGATCTGTATGGAATCAGCTATATCGATGTAGATACGCAGGGAGTGTTTAACTACATACCGCGCGGCTACGATAATCAATACGGTGCGCCTAACGGTGAATCATTTATCGTGACAAAGGTGCATTACGATCCGGCATCCGACCTCGTTGCATATGATGGATGTTACTGGGCAGGACCGTCAGAAGTAATGGTCGGAAAACTGGGTGATCCGCTGAATTTTGATCCGCATCTTATAAGCGTCAACGAAATCCTTGATCCTGAGGGGGAAGAAGATTATGACGTCAGTTTTGTCAGTTGGAACGAGGAAGGAATAACTTTAAATATAGTTGGCGGAGATGGAAAAAGAACTATCAAGCTCTCGTTTGATGATCTGGAAAAATCATCAAAAACTCAAAACAAGAGTTCCTGAGGACGTTCGCTCGGAAGTTCCGATGGTTAAGGAATCACAGCTGACAGGTGATCAGTAACCGCTGTAGATGTTGAGCCTGTCTTTTCGCAGGTTCCCGATCAGGGTCAGGCCGTATGAAGCGGCAAGGTCAACGCTCTGTACTGTCGGCTGCTGGCGTGAGATGAGGACAGGGACGGAAGCTCTTATTACTTTCCTTACCATGTCGACCGGCATGCGGCCTGTAGTGAAAAGCGCAGCCGCCATGGGGTCGATGCCGTTCCTGCAGATGTAGCCGACAGCTTTATCTACGGCGTTATGCCTGCCGATGTCTTCTGCTTCGAAAATGATATTTCCGTCCTTGATCACGAAGCACGAGTGCGACGAACGTGTCGCTTTATGAAGCTCGGTGTCTTCCGAAAGCCTTGCAAGTATTACCTCGGACATCCTGTTAAGCTGCTCAGAAGATATGCTGTGTTCCGGGATGGGCTCCAAAGTTGCGCCGCCTTTGTTTGCTCTTAACAGGGTGGCATTATCCGTGCAGCAGGTGGGGACGATGTCGTCTTCTGCCTTCTGTACATTCTCCCAGACCGCGGGATCGACAAACACCTTGGCTTTGCTATGCTGCTCGAGGATATGTATGGAATCTATGCTTTCCGGGTTGATCCCGTTCTCGGTCATAAGTCTGCCTGTGATAAGTTCAGGAAGGAAAGTCGGCGTGCATACGACTTTGCCCGCGAGCTGCTCGTTGACATAGATATAGAGCAGAAATTCGCTTATAAGCTCGACTTGTTCGGAAGATACATCCGCGCTGCCCGTACTCAGGCTCTTGGAGCTGATGCTTTGTGACAGAAGAAGTTTTCCGTTTTTGGAATCCGCTGAACTCATGTGACACCTCCCTTATCCATTCATAATTATAATACAATCACGCCGGGCTTTATCCTTAGGCTGTCTCAAATGTGAGGCAGCCCTGTTTTTGTTCTTGACCGACTGCAAAGTGCTTGTTAATATATATAAGTTAGTTCTAACTAACTGCGTGTAAATCATGTTGACTCCTCAAAACCCGCTGCAGGGGTATTCGCCGGGAGGCATGTGCTTTTCGGCGGGGGTGTCGACGATTGTGAAACGCTAAGATAACAGCCTTACAAAGGAGATGCGCAATGAGTTATTTAGAGATCGTAAATGTTTACGGCAGAGAGATCCTCGACTCAAGAGGAAACCCCACAGTTGAAGCAGAAGTAACACTTATCGACGGTACAGTAGGAAGAGGAACAGCTCCTTCCGGTGCCTCCACAGGTGAGTTCGAAGCACTTGAGCTTCGTGACGGTGACAAGTCACGTTACCTCGGCAAGGGTGTGGAGAAGGCAGTAGAGAATATCAACACAACTATCAACGATGCAATAACGGGCCTTGATGCTTCCGATATCTATGCGGTAGACAAGGCAATGATCGAAGCTGACGGAACAAAGGATAAGTCCAATCTCGGTGCTAATGCTATCCTCGCAGTTTCTATCGCAACAGCAAGAGCGGCAGCTACAGCTCTTGATATCCCGCTTTACAGATTCTTAGGCGGCGTTCAGGGAACAAAGCTTCCCGTGCCCATGATGAACATCCTTAACGGCGGTGCTCATGCAGACAGCGCTGTTGATACACAGGAGTTCATGATCATGCCTGTAGGCGCTCCTTCTTTCAAGGAAGGCCTCAGATGGTGTGCAGAAGTATTCCATACATTGAAAAAGCTCATCAAGGATATGGGTGACGTTACGGCTGTAGGAGATGAGGGCGGATTCGCTCCTAACAAGCTTGATTCCGATGAGGCTGCAATCGAGAAGATCCTAGAGGCGATCAAGGCTGCAGGCTTCGAGCCCGGCAAGGACTTCATGATCGCCATGGACGCTGCTTCATCAGAGTGGAAGAGCGAGAAGGGCAAGGGCTTCTATCATCAGCCTAAGTCAGGTAAGGACTTCACATCCGACGAGCTCATCGCTCACTGGGAGTCACTCGTAGATAAGTATCCCATCATCTCGATCGAGGACGGTCTTGATGAGGAAGACTGGGAAGGCTGGCAGAGAATGACCGCTAAGATCGGTCACAAGGTTCAGCTCGTAGGTGACGATCTCTTCGTTACAAATACAGAGAGACTTGCCAAGGGTATCTCACTCGGTGCAGGTAACTCAATTCTTATCAAGCTTAATCAGATCGGTTCTGTCTCTGAGACACTTGAAGCTATCAAGATGGCTCACAAGGCAGGTTACACGGCAATATCTTCACACAGATCGGGCGAGACAGCAGACACAACTATCGCAGACCTCGCTGTTGCTCTTAACACATGTCAGATCAAGACAGGTGCACCGAGCCGTTCTGAGAGAGTTGCCAAGTACAATCAGCTTCTTAGGATCGAAGAGGAACTCGGAGATTCAGCTGATTATCCTCAGATGGGAGCTTTCAACGTTAAGCGCTGATAACTGCTTCATATTCTCTTCATGAAGAAGGGCGTCCATTCGATCGGACGCCCTTTATTATTGTGTGTTTTTTACTTGGCTTACTGCACTATCTCCCACATGCCTATGCCTTCATGGGAATTAAAGCTGTTCTCGATCCTTCGCGCGCAGTTGGCGCAATGCATTCCGTCGACAGAGAGTTCATAAGTGAACGGGTAATGGTTCTTATTCTTGTCCGATACCTTCACTTTCTTGGGCGCAGGGTCGTGTTCTCCGCAGCAGGCTGAACCGTGGCGGGCTCTTTTTACCGTCCCGTAGACGGCTCCTGCGATTACCTGTAAACGATTATGTTGCCCATAGTTAGAATTGACTAACCCCTATTCATATTTTTTTCTTGCCCTGGTTGGCAACAGCATCCATCTTAGCCTTAAGTGCTTCCTGGTCGCCGAGGTAGTAATGTCTTATTACATTCATATCGTCATCGAACTCATAGACGAGGGGAGTGGCTGTCGGGATGTTGACGCCGATGATCTCTTCGTTTGAGAGATTGTCGAAGTACTTTACAAGAGCTCTTAAGGAATTTCCGTGGGCTGCGATAACAACACGCTTGCCGTCCATAATATCCTTCTTGATTGTTTCCTCAAAGAAAGGAACTACTCGCTCGATCGTTGTCTCGAGACTCTCGTTCTTGGGAAGCAAAGCTCTGTCCACATCTCTGTACATAGCCTGCTTGGCCGCACTTCTGTCATCGTCATCATCAAGCTCCGGTGGCTTAACATCATATGATCTTCTCCAGATCTTAACCTGGTCCTCACCGTACTTCTCGGCTGTCTCGGACTTGTTCAGTCCCTGAAGAGCGCCGTAGTGTCTCTCGTTAAGCTTCCATGACTTGATCACGGGAAGCCATGCTCTGTCCATCTCATCCAAAGTGAGGTTCAAAGTGTGGATGGCTCTCTTGAGATAAGATGTGTAGCATACGTCGAAGTCATAACCTTCAGCCTTAAGAGTCTGACCTGCAAGCTTGGCTTCCTCCACGCCTTTCTCGCTCAAGTCGACGTCCATCCAGCCTGTGAAAAGATTGAGCTTGTTCCATTCGCTCTCGCCGTGTCTTAAGAGTACAAGTTTTTTCATAGTGTTCCTCCTTATGATTTGTTTCTATTTATATTGTTAATACAAGTTAGTTATAACTAACTCCGCGAGGGATTGTATCATCTGAAGAAGCTATTTTCAATGATTGAGTTTACATTCAGGTCTCAGATTAATAAGATAGAGTTATGAATGAGTTTATGAAGACCGCGAAAGAATTATCTGAAGAAAATCTCCGGACAAAAGCCGGAGGCCCTTTCGGTGCGTGTATTGTTAAGGACGGAAAGGTGATAGGCCGCGGTTCGAATCATGTCCTTGCGAATAACGATCCTACGGCACATGCGGAGATAATGGCAATAAGAGATGCATGTACCAACATCGGTTCCTATGACCTTACCGGATGCGAGATCTATACTTCGTGTTATCCCTGTCCGATGTGCCTGTCTGCCATTATCTGGTCCAACATCAAGACGGTCTACTACGGTAACACCAAGGAAGATGCGGCGAAGATCGGATTCCGGGACGATTTCATCTATGAGTACATCAAGGATCTCGGTGAGAAAGAAGACGATCTTCTTGAGATCAAGCCGCTCGACAGGGAAGAGACGATCAAAGCTTTCGATGCCTTCGCGGCTGATGAGAACAGTACGATCTACTGATCACTTTCTCGCAATGTACTCATCTATAATTGATCTGTAGTTTTATGGAACAGGCGGCGGTTTTTATAATATGGAGGGGGATTATGAACTGTTTAACTTCCAATCGTAAGCTAAGAAAATTGCAGGTATTATTGATCACATTCTCTGTGGCATTATCGTTTCTCGCAGGGTCGGTCTTAGTTTCAGAACCGGTCAAAGCGGATGAGCTTTATGAATCCTTTGAATCCCTTGATGAAGTGAAAGAATACAAAGGTGATCACTTCGAGATAAGGGTTTGCGGCGCCAGTGACTCGGATTTTGTTCGGTTTGGTATGGACTCGATAGCATATATTAATTCTATTAACGGCGAGATTATTACTTCGATTGAACTGACCAGAGGTAGTAAGAGTTATGGTGTGCCTTCTATAGCCGGGGCAGTGTGTTCGCAAGACGGCGATGTTTTTACATTTACAGGTTTAAATACTCCGAGTGTGGTACTTGAAGCTGATAAAAAATGTGCAATCAGTAAGATAGTTATTTATTACGAAAGAAATGCCTCGAGCGATTTTGAATCTTTGGTGACTCATTCGAATCTTAGTGAATACCGAGGCAGTAGTTTCTCGGTCAGCTGCGTTCCATTACCGGATGCTGACCTTGATCCAAGATTCGAGCCTGACCTTTATGGCAACTTCGAGTACGAACTCGGTTTCGTTGTGACTACGGGTATGTACGAGGCTACTATCTCTTCCCTTAATCACGAAGAAATTAAATCTCTGGTATTCATCTTAGGCAATTATTATGAAAGAGCTCCAATAACGCATGGGTTACCTTTAATCGAAGGAGCAACATCTGTCCGTTATGGGAATGTGGTCGTTTTCTCGGATTTGAATACTGAATCCGTAACTGTTACCGGTTCGGACTGGTGTCCGATCAGGTGTGTCATTGCATACTTTGACGATACTGTTATTGATTTTTCTCCCATTAGGCGGCCTGCCCCGGGAGCCGGACAGTCTTATACACCTGAACAGCTTCGCTTTATGTCTGCTCAGAACTTTGTAGAGAATCTGTATCTTAATGTTCTCGGAAGACCATTTGATACTGCGGGCAGAGATTACTGGACAGATCAGCTCGTAAACAGAGGCGTTTCCGGAGCTGATGTAGTAACAGCTTTTATGGGAAGCCCGGAATTTTCCGGTGTTGATGCTTCTAATGAAGAATTTGTGAGAATCCTTTACAAGGTATTCTTAAACAGAGAAGGGAGTGCAGGCGAGGTTGCAGGCTGGGTAAATGCACTTGATAACAATGCATCAAGAACACAGGTAATACATGAGTTCGCGGCATCAGAAGAGTGGACCCATATCTGCGCATACTACTGTATCAATCTATGATAAGACAGATTAACAAAACGGATTTTGAGGACTGCATATACGTTATAAGGGAGAGCTTCATGACTGTGGCAAAGCAGTTTGATATCACTCCCGAGAATGCTCCTGCCTTTACGGCTTATGCGACTGATGAAGCCAAGCTTACACATTGGATGGATAATCAGCACCGTCCGATGTACGGCTATTACGATGACGGCAAGCTCGCAGGCTACTATAACCTCATGATCAACGGCAGCGAATGCGAGCTCGGAAGTCTGTGTGTTCTGCCTGAGTACCGTCATAAAGGGATAGGAGAAGCGCTCCTTGAAGATTCGATATCCCGTGCCCGTGAACTCGGATGTGATATTATGAAGCTCAGTATCGTGGAAGAGAATACGGTTCTTCGCAAGTGGTACGAGAGCTTCGGCTTTATCCACACCGGGACGGTTAAGTACGATTTCTTTCCGTTCACATGCGGGTATCTGGAGAAAGGGATCTGATCTTCTTATGGATGAATA
>CADAXO010000146.1 GCA_902791885.1 Oscillospiraceae bacterium
TTGGTGGATGCTACAGGACTCGAACCTGTGACCCCCTGCACGTCAAGCAGGTACTCTAGCCAGCTGAGCTAAGCATCCTCAGCCCGAAAATCTTATCATTTATCTTCTAATAATACAAGCCGTCAGCGTAAAAGCTTTATTCTGGTAAGATTCATACCCATTACATAAGAGAAATCCGCAGAATAAGAAAGCTTTCGCAGTACATCAAGGTTGGATCCTTTGCTAACCTCCGAAGATACATCGAAAGGCTTGCCGATACTTCTGAAGTCCAGCAGCAGATAATCGGGATACACCTTAACAAGCATATCTATCTTGTCTGTATCCCTCTTATCCGCATTATTCTTTGTCATTACCGATACTTCTTCAGATACAATTCCTGCAAACATGGAAAGCTCCTGACTAAGATCCTGTTCACGGCAGAACAACTCAAGGTCACCCGAAGTCTCTGCAATCTGCTCATCTTGCGCCGTAAACGTTACATCATATACAGGTATATCCTTACTCTCCTCTTCTATAAGGAACAGATTGCTGTAACGGCCTTTGTATCTAATAGATATGATCAGGTTCGCGGCCATAATGCCGACATCAAGGAGTAAAGACACCAAAGGATATGCAATCCACAAGCCCTTTATACCTAACATCTGAACCATAACCAGGGACACAGGGATAATACCGACAAAGCCGTCTATGAGACTAATGATATTCGCATACACTTTTCGCTGTACTACCTGATAGTAATACATGATCACAACAGAGAAGCCTCTGAAGATAAACAGAAAGCTGAATATCCTTAAGGCGATAACGGTATCCTCATAAGGAAGCGTGGATCCGTTAAAGATCTTCATTATTCCCTGAGGGTACACCTCGAAAACAGCAACAAGCACAACATTTGCAATAAGCTGTACTATGCATACGGTACGAAGAAGAAGTTTAAGTCCTTGGAAATCACGCTGTCCGTAAAGCGATGCGGCAATGGGAACCATCGCTCCAACTATGCCTCCGATAGCAATAGAAGCAATGGATATAGTCTGAATACACAAAGCAAATATACGCACGGCTTCAAACCCGCCTACATGCATCGCAAGAGAATTACAGTAGAACATCTTAATGCAATACCCGAGCTGAGTAAGCGACGGAGGTAATCCTCTCATGATAATAGATGGCACAGATTTGAAGTCCGAAGGAGTTGGCATCGTAAAAGGAAACGGCATCTTATGCATAAGCAAAGCAACTATAAGCACAAGCAAACCGACAACATACCCTGTCAAAGTAGCGGCTGCCGCACCTTCGATATTCATACCCATGAAGCGGATAAAGACATAATCCATAACAAGATTCACGACATTAGCGACGATATTAATAGCAGAACCGAGTCTGGGAGCTCCGAGAGCAGGAGAAAACTCAATTACAGCCTGAAGAGGAATGATAAACACCCCTGCGATGAACAGACTTCTAAGATAAGGAACGAAGACTTCATAAGCATCTTCAGGCACCTTAAACATATGTGCCAGCTGCTCGGTGCAGGTAAGACCTATAACGAGGAACAACAAAGACAGCACTACCGACACTGCTATAGTCACGGAGAATACTTTCTTCGCTTTATCTGTCTCCTGCTTTCCGGAACACTCGGCAAATATGATGGATCCGCCGACTCCGATAGATGTATAGACCATCGCGAAAAGAAGCATTACAGGCAAAGCCATATTTACAAATCCCATCGCTTCGTTGCCCAGAAGGTGTGAGACAATTATCGAATCAACAAATTCGTTTAAAGATATGGCTATACAGCTTAATACCGTCGGAACAAGGTACTCGAAGAATTTACGTTTTACTATAGTGGATTTACGTTCAGATGATGTCATGTGTTCCAATTACCATGTTGTGCTGCCAAGGAAGCGGCGGCTCAATGGTAAATCCCTTAATTATCAGTATTTCTTCGGCACCATGCCTGTTATATGAGAAGTACTTCCATGCATTCTCGGGAATAAGCACCTTACCCCCGGGGCGTACAAGATTTAAGGTATCAAACATAAGCTTCAGGCACTGTGCTTCATTTAAAGAAATGATCTTATTCTGATATCCGATGATCACATAATCAAATCCGGGATTCGCATCATACAAAGTATCAGGAGTTACGTTACAGACGCCTTCCATTCCGACCTCATCATCAGATGCGATAAGAATACTGCCCTTACATCCGTATTGCTCAATGATTTTTTCATAAGAAAAGTCCGGATCATCCTGATCTTTAACCCATCTTCTTGACATACCGTCATTAAGAAGAAGCTGGAAATAATTCTTCTCAATCTGGCGTAAAAGCTTAAGATCGGAGTTTACAACAGACTCATCATCGTGAAGCAGATAAATTATTCCGCCGTTCGTCTCAAGATCGCGCGTCTTAGGATAAAAAACATTCTGATACTCTTCGCCTGCTGCGATCTTAAATGTACTTCTTAGCTGTTTGCCGACCTCCCACAAAGGGTGATTCTCAATATCAGAATCTTCAGGGATGATAATCATTTTCAGGACACCTTTACGCACCGGTCTGTAAGGCTTTTCCCTGTCTTCCTTAAACTTCTCGGGATACAGAAAACAATCGAGCAAACAATCCGTCTCATGATGCCCGAATATCTTATCAAGATATTCAGCCGGCATACTTGCCCCCATCGGGCGGCAGTTAACCTCTATAAGAACAGGTCCTTTATCGTCTATCATGTACTCGCCGTGGATAAGACCGTACTTATATCCGATAGCGTCCGCAACCTTAAAAGCATACTCGACCATCTCAGCGTGTCCGGGCTCAAGCTTTCCTATTGTTTCGCTATAATCGTAGACATATCCGCCTTCATGAGTCTTCTTTTTGGCGTAACGCAGAATCGAATTCAGTTTATGCTCGCCGTTACATGAAGCCGTGTTGACGATATACTCCGTTCCGTAGATCCTCTCCTGAATCAAAGCTGACGTTATCGGCCTGCCGCAATAATCTTCCATAGTAAGAAGTTCTTTAACGGCTTCAATTACCTCTTCCGCAGTATCGCAAAGGTGAAGGCCGTTGCTGCCGGCACTTTGCATAGGCTTAACAACTGCTGCCGTGATACCTTCCAAAGCGCAGTATTCCGTTGCTTCCTCAACAGAATTGACAACTTTACCTCTGATGTATCTGATGCCGGCGTTCATAAGAGCCTCGTGCATCTTATCCTTACATGTCATCTGAGGAATAATAGACTTCGGATTACCGGGAAGGCCGAGATCATCCGCAAGCATAGTGGCCAGCACAACACCGGCCTCACTACCCGGAACAACAAGAACAGGGTCAAAGCCTCTTATCATCTCCAAGGTCTTATCATAATCTTCAAGCTCATCAACTACGGTAGATAGATGCTTGAAATTCTTATAAATATCACGGTGGGAATTATATACACCCGCTGTATTACGTACATTAACTACGATCGGGTTATAACCTCTTTGAACAATATCTTCAATGAGATTATAACCCGTTGATATTGCTTCAACGACTACTATATTTCTCATCACAGTCCCCCAACTGTTTTTTACAATTATAACACTGATGTTTGACATATACCCCCGGTAGGTATACGATAAACATAAACACATACCCCATAAGGGTATATTCGGGAGGCACCGATATGAACGATAACAACACCTGTCCTCATTGTCAACACAAGGATCGTGACGAAGCCGAGATCAAGGATCTTACCACACGCCTTAACAGGATCGAGGGTCAGATCAGAGGCATACACAAGATGGTTGAAGAAGGCGCTTACTGTGTCGACATATTAACTCAGGTCAACGCCGCGAGGTGCTCCCTTAACTCCTTTTCGAAGGTACTTCTGGGAAGTCACATAAAGTCCTGCGTAAAAGAAGATGTACAGAACGGCTCTGACGAGAAGATCGACGAGCTTGTAGAGCTTTTGCAGAAGATGATGAAGTAATATGGCAAAGTATGATGTTACAGGAATGAGCTGTGCCGCATGTCAGGCACACGTCGAAAAGGCTGTGAACAATGTTCCGGGCGTAGATTCATGCGCCGTCTCTCTCCTTACCAACTCGATGACAGTTGAAGGAAGCGCTTCCCCCGACAGCATCATTAACGCTGTCGAGAACGCTGGCTACGGAGCATCACTTACGGGTGCTGAAAAATCTGCAGGTAAAGACTCTCTCGAGAACAAAGAATTGCCTGTTCTTAAGAAG
>CADAXO010000147.1 GCA_902791885.1 Oscillospiraceae bacterium
TCTCTTTCTTGCCTCGAGTATGAGCTCATCATCTGTTTCATTGTGAGCTGTGGATGCAGCGATAAGGTCTTCTGTATAACCTAATCTTCTCATCTCCTGAAGAGCCATGAACTCAGCGTTACCGCCGAGGATGATATCGGTACCACGGCCTGCCATGTTGGTTGCGATAGTAACAGCACCCTTACGGCCTGCCTGGGCAACGATCTCAGCTTCTCTCATATGGTTCTTAGCATTCAATACGTTGTGCTTGATGCCATACTTTGTGAAGATACGGGAAAGGAGCTCTGACTTATCGACGTTAACTGTACCAACGAGTACAGGCTGGCCCTTGGAATTTGCTTCCTTAACTGTCTTAAGGATTGCAGCATACTTACCGTTCTCTGTCTTGAATACAGCATCGTATTCATCAATTCTTGCAATGGGTCTGTTTGTAGGGATCTGGATAACGTCGAGGTTATAGATCTGTCTGAACTCTGCTTCCTCTGTATAAGCCGTACCGGTCATTCCCGAGAGCTTGTTGTACATACGGAAGAAGTTCTGGAACGTAATGGTAGCAAGTGTCTTGTTCTCGTTTGCGACCTTTACGTGCTCTTTTGCTTCGATAGCCTGGTGAACACCATCGCTGAAACGTCTGCCCGGCATAAGTCTTCCCGTAAAGTCATCTACGATTATGACTTCGCCGTCCTGGACGATGTACTGCTGGTCTTTCTTGAAGTTACCGTTAGCCTTCAAAGCATTGTTGATATAGTGCTGAAGGTCGAAGTTATCGGGATCTGAAAGGTTCTCGATATTGAAGTACTTCTCGGCCTTTGTGATACCGTTTGCTGTAAGTACGGAAGTCTTAGCCTTCTCGTCCGTAACGTAATCTGCATCACCTACGAGCTCATCCATGTCGACCTTGTCGTCAGTCTCAACTACTGTGTACTGCTTCAATGTCTTAACGAATGCATCTGCCTTCTGGTAAAGGTCTGAAGACTCTGTGCCACGGCCTGAAATGATGAGAGGTGTTCTTGCCTCATCGATGAGGATCGAGTCGACCTCGTCGACGATAGCGTAGTTGAGCTCTCTCTGTGCGATCTGCTCTTTATTTACGACCATGTTGTCACGGAGATAGTCGAAACCGAACTCGTTATTAGTTCCGTATACGATATCGCATGCATACATGCTCTTACGATCTTTGTTCGGAATGTCGTGGATGATGAGACCTACGCTCATGTTAAGGAACTTATAAACCTTACCCATCCACTCGGAGTCACGCTTTGCGAGGTAATCGTTAACCGTTACGACGTGAACGCCCTTGCCGGTAATGGCATTGAGGTAAACAGGCATCGTAGCAACGAGTGTCTTACCTTCACCCGTCTTCATCTCGGCGATACGGCCCTGATGGAGGATGATTCCGCCGATAACCTGAACTCTGTAAGGCTTCATGCCGAGAACTCTCCAGGCAGCCTCTCTGACAGTAGCAAATGCTTCAGGGAGAAGCGCATCCAAAGATTCGCCTTCCTCATATCTCTTTCTGAACTCGTCAGTCTTGCCGGCCAGATCGTGATCTGAGAGCTTGGCATACTCTTCTTCATATGAGAAGACCTTGTCTACGAGAGGGTTGATCCTCTTAAGTTCGTGATCGCTGTGTGTTCCAAAAATACTTTCAAATAAACCCATTTTGTACCTTCATCAATTCTCTTCTTTATTTTGTTCGGCAGCTTCCTTGAGCCTGTTCAATGCCGTTCTGTATCCGCCGTCCGGATTCACATAGCAGTTCTTGACTCTCGAGATCGTCGTGGAGCTTACCTTGGTCGATGACCTGGCTTTGCCACGCGCTCTGCCTGTTGATTTCTTGCCGGAGTCCGCTTGCGTATTTGTCTCTACTTCAGCGGGCGAGATCTCTTTAATGATCTCCTCATAGCTCTTACCCTGTTCGATCCTTCTTACGATCTGCCAACGGTGAAGAAACGAGTGCAATTCGTTGATCGAGCAAAGATCCTTAAAGAACTTATGCATCTCTGCGCTGTCCCTCATTGTCAGCATAGCGTTATAAAGGTCGGTCAGTTCCTCCATTTCGCTCTCAGTAAAATGAGCGTCTTTAATGTCATCCATCTTGATACCCTTTACCTGAAATCACGCTACAACTCTCATGATGTAATCCCAAACGATCTTGCCATAGCCCATATAGATCGCGATAAAGACCGCAGTAATGGCGAGCACAGCAAGAATGCCCAGGAATAATCTGGTAAATATGAGATTGGTCTTGGCTTTTCTCAGAGAATCCCCAATAGAAAGCGAAGCCGTCTTGTCTGTAGTAATCTTTGAATTAGCAAGACTCGGGCGTCTAACGCTGTTATCATGTTTCAATGTTCATACCTCCAAACATACTCATACATAATAACGCATTCTTTATTTTAATACAATAAAGGGATGACCAGACCTAAACATACTTCTCAGAGGTCCCGTATTCGCATATATCAAGTATAACACCGTGTACAAAGGCATATCCCTTTAGTTCTTCCACGGCTTCCCGCCCTGCCCGGCCGGAGTTTTCAGGTATTACCACAGTAAGATGTCTGGAATCCACATGATCAACAGTATAAGTCGTACCGTTTATCACGGCTGACTGGGGTTCAAACCTGCTTATCGAATTGATATCGTCCCTGATCTTCTTTTGGATATTGGATGTGTCCTGATAGTAAGGAGAAGTGAGATCTATGCTCCTTATGGCCGTAATATCCCCTCCGTCAACCGAATCTATCACCGGAAAGGTTTTCGGAAGATTGGCTCCATACTGCTCCCTGAAAGCATCTCCCCTGTCAAAATTGCTCAAAGACCAGATATCGTTCTTGTTTGCCTCACCCTCCTGCTGCTTATGTTCTTCATCCTGAAGCATAAGGACAGGCTCGCCATACAGCGGAATAACAGAATAAATGCTCCTTTGTTTCCGCCCGGCCAGCGTAACGACGGAGTATTCCGTAGTGACTTCGATTATGTGGTGCTTGTCATTTATCGCGAAAAAGACCTCTATGTCATCAGGCACGAAGAAATCAGAACCGCCGTTTCTTTCTATGCACCCCTGCCTTATCTGTTCTTCCATCGTATGCGAGAACACACCCTGCAAAATGAGTTCTTTGAGAGTGTGACCGGTCACATCGTCTATTCCCAGACCGACCGATGCCACCTTTGATATTACTGCCGCTCCCTTCGTATCACCTATACCGAGATCAGGGAAAGCATTTACCGCAGCCGACATAAGATCTGAAGCAGGAATGGATACGGGATAAAGAAGAGACATCTTCTCGCAAGTCTGTTCAACGGATCTTCTCATTAGTATATCCGTGCGGTAATAGTCTATCGAACTGATAACGGATGCGAGAAATACCAGGGTTATCGTAAATGCTATAGCTGCTTCTATTGTTACCTGTCCCTTTTTGCTTCTTGTTCGTCTCATGACCATTCTCCTTATTTCTCATAAAGCTGATAACTCTTCGTAACCGAATATGCATCTCCCCTGAAATCAGCCTCAAGCGTTATTCCCTTATAAAGCTCACCGTAATCTCTCTCAAGAACCGCGTGGCTTCTCTCGAGAAGTTCTTCCACAGGGGTACAAAGCGCGAACAGATAAAGAAAATCCCTGTAACTGAAAGTGACCATCTTTTCACCTTCGTATTCGAAGATAACGGCTCTCTGTCCTTTTATCACCTGGTAAAAGTCCTTTATGGACTGGAATGACGCGCAAATGTATATAAGTCCTGCAGCTATTATCCTGTAATCGATATTGACTGTTCCTTCGCTTACTGCAGATATGATCGTTGAGATTATCTGCCCCAGAACTTCCATGGTGTTCCTGAACTCTTCATTTGCATAGTCTTTGAGCATATTGGAAACGATAAGGACCTGTACCATAAGGTATTCGACCTTAAAGATTGCCGGGTAATCTTCAAGTCCGGTGATTATGCATTCGGCATCTACCTGCTTGTCTCCGTGAATGGATGAAAACTCAGTTCCCGTGATCGATGCATCTCCGTCAGGTGCAAAGCAGCAGTCGAAGTTATATGCGCAGTAATGAGATACATTCATCTTGGTCATAACGGGATCGGACATATCCGTAAGGTTATCCATGGTAGTCTCAAGGAAAGACAATGTATCAAGCAGGGCTTCCCAGTCGTCAATGTCTATGTCGATATCAAGCTCAATGTCTTTTAC
>CADAXO010000148.1 GCA_902791885.1 Oscillospiraceae bacterium
TATTAGCTTCTGAAGGATATACAGTGATATAAATTCAAGACACTAACTTCGAGCTTAGGCGCTTAAGAAAGTTTGGACAAAAGGACGCACGTCTCGACGTGATGTGTCCAGGGGAACATATCGACGGGGCGGACCGAAGTTAAGCCGTAGATTCCTGAGCCTACGAGCATATTGAGGTCGCGTGACATGGTCGCGGGATCGCATGAGATATAGCAGATCTTGTAAGGCTTAACCGTAAGAAGCTTTCTTATGAGCAGCTGGTCCAGGCCTTTTCTCGGAGGATCCACAACTACCACCATAGGATCGGGCAGACCGAGTGTGTTAAAGTCGATCGACTCGGCGGGCTTTACATAGAAAGCCGCGTTCGAGATGCCGTTAAGGGAAGAGTTCTCTTTCGCTGCGCGTATTGCTTCGGGGACCGTGTCGAGTCCGACGAGCTTCTGTCCCGCGAAAAGAAGCGACAGACCTATGGATCCCGTTCCGCAGTAAAGATCGAGAATTGAAGCCGCGTCCTGCGTAAATCTCGCGGCACTCTTATAGAGGAGCTCTGCCTCGGGGATATTGACCTGGAAGAAGGCTCCCGCATGTATCCTGAACTTGTGTCCGAGTAAGATCTCTTCGTAGTAGTCGTTGCCGTGGATGACGACGCGCTTGCCGCCTCTCGTTCTTCTGTCGACTGCTGTGGGGCTGATCCTTAAAGTGATGCCCGAGATCCTGTAGCCCTGGGACTGGCATGCAGCCGCAAGCTTATGAACAAGTCCCGTCGCTTCGACATATCTGTGTGTGTTGCCGATAATGACTTCGTGTGGCGCGCTGTTGCCGGACACGAACTCGAGGAGGATGTCTCTCGTCCTCTCGGAACCTCTCATCACAACCTCTTCGAAAAGCGTAGTCGGCGCATTCCTGAACACGCTCTCGATCGCATATCTTAAAGTAGTGAAGATCTCATACTCGAGGATGGGATTGCCCGGGTCCTCGGCCATCTTTGTGAAACTGTTTATAAGACACAGCTTGCCGCCGACGAGACGGTACTGCATATGATTTCTGTAGTTAAGAGGGTTAACGCAGGGGAGGATCTGCTTCATGGCAGGCTTTACGACTTCTGCCGGGATCTTCCCGAGATGGATGATACAGTTCTTTACCTTGTCTTCCTTATAAGCGAGTGCAGCTTCGTAAGATAAGTGCGCAAGGTCAGCTCCGGGAACGGAGTTACCGTAAGTTAAGATCCTGTCGTGCGACATGACCTTAAGATCGGTGCATATACCTTCGGCGTATCTTGAAGTCTCGTTTGTTACCTCGACTTCACAGACCTCAGTAGGGAGTACGGCGGGAACGAAGATCTTTTTGCCTGAAGGCAGATCTCCGACGCCCTGACCCTCGTTGCCGAGTGCGGTAATAGTTACTGTTTCCTTTTGACCCATAGTAGAGATTGTAACACGGCATGCAAGGTCTTTGCGATTAGATATTGAGGTTATTTAATATGTAAGAATAAAAATGGTAGAATATAGCATTATGAAACCTGCAAACAGAGACAATCACTCCGTAAGGTCACAGGGCACCTTGCGCAATACAAATCCAGTTGCACCAGAGAACAGCGCTCTTGCTGACGAGCTTCGCCGTGTGCTTAAAGGCAAGCCTACGGTATCGGGTTTTAACAGAAGTCTTAAGCATGAGATCATCTCCTTTTTCGCTGCGGTGTTTAAGATCGTTCTTGTCGCGGTCCTCTGTGTCGCGTTTGCTTTCGGAGGCTTCGGAGCGGGAATGCTTCTGGGCTACGTCTCCATGACAAAACCCCTGTCCATCGCGGACATCACACAGACCGACGAGGTGCAGACTTCGTTCGTGTACGACAGCCAGGGCAACGTTATCGCGAGACTTACGGGAAGCCAGAATGTTGACAGGATCTATGTACCTATAAGTGAAGTACGTAACACATATATCGAGGAAGCCGTAATCAGCATCGAGGACGAGCGATTCTACGAGCACTCAGGTATCGATATCAGAAGAATCGGAAGTGCTGTCCTCTCCGCTCTTGCCAATGGCGGTTCAGCTACACACGGCGGTTCCACGATCACACAGCAGACGGTAAAGCTTATCTCGGGTAACGACGAGCACTCCACATCAAGAAAAATCCAGGAGTGGTTCTCCGCCATGAGCCTTGAGCAGGAATTGTCCAAGGACGAGATCATGGAGCTTTACCTGAACCTCGCTCCCATGGGTAATAACTATGTCGGAGTTCAGGCTGCAGCACAGAATTATTTCGGTAAGAATGCTTCGGAATTGAACCTCGCGGAATGCGCTTTCCTCGCAGGCCTTCCCAAGAGCCCCTCTTACTATAATCCTTTAAGAGAGTCGGGCAGACGTAATGCCTTGAGAAGACAGCGTATCGTTCTGTCCAAGATGTATGAGCTCGGATATATCACCGAGGAAGAGTACCAGAATGCTCTTAACACGGAGCTTTTGTTCCGCACGGAAGAGGCTCATACAAGTAATGATATTAATTCCTATTTCTGTGAGTATGCGATCTCGGAGGTTATCAACGACGTCGCGCAGACCAGAAATATCTCCGTCGACCTCGCGGCGACCATTGTCTATAACAGAGGCTATCACATCTACACGACGCTCGAACCCGATGTTCAGTCGGTGCTCGATGAGGCCTTCCAGACGAGGGACCTGTTCCAGCAGGACCCGACGCTTCTTGTCGACTATCCTGAGAAACCGCAGGCCGGAATGGTAATAATCAATGTCCAGACCGGCGCGATCGCGGGCATGCAGGGAGGATACGGACCGAAGCCCGGCAACATGGTGCTTAACCGTGCGACGCAGGCTTACAGGTCAACGGGTTCTTCTATTAAACCTATAATAGATTACGCGCCGGCGATCGAGCTCGGCATCATCGTTCCGTCGATGGTCTACGTCGATGAGGAAAGCCACTTAGATCCCAACAATCCTGCGGCGGCTTGGCCTTTGAACGCCGACCGTTCCTACGCGGGTCCTATGACAATAAGAAGGGCCGTGGCTACATCCAAGAACACGATCGCCGTTAAGGTCTGGTACGACGTCGGAGGCGAGACGGCGCTCTGGTTCCTTATGCAGGAAGGTATCGACATGACGGCCGAGGGTGCATATCCTTCACAGGCCATCGGTTCCTTCACAACGGGTATTACGCCTTTGCAGATGTGCGGTGCTTTCAACACACTCGCATCGGGCGGAACTTATACTGAGCCTTATGCTTATACGCAGGTTCTCGACAGCAACGACAACGTCATCCTGACGAAGACTCCCGAGAGACACCGCGTATACTCCGCAGAGACTTCATACATCATGAGCGATATCCTCGAGGACGTTATCACCAACGGTACGGCTACGGGTACGGTATCCGTCATCACGAACGCTGACGGCGAGTACATCGCTACATCCGGTAAGACGGGTACTACGGACGCCAACCTCGACAAGTGGTTCTGCGGCTACACGCCTTACTACTGCGGCGCCGTCTGGTACGGTTACGACAACCGCTTAAGACAGACTCTTATACCTACTATAGATAAGCCTAACGCCAACAGGATCTGGTACTACGTTATGAGCAGGATCCATCAGAACCTCCCGGGAGCAAGCTGGACGCGCCCCGAGAATGTCGTTGAGCTTGAAGTGTGCGAATCAGGCTACTGGCCTAACGAATACTGCCGCGAGGCTAATGCTACCGTAACGGATCTTTTCGTGCTGGGCTCTTACCTTACGCCTACACAGGAGAATGTGTGCCCTATACACACGCCGCCTGAAGAAGAACAGCCCCAGCAGCCGGAAGTGGCAGGATAAGAACTGCTCCGCATACCTTTTCGAAAAGGATTTTTAACCTTTTTTCACAAGGGTCAAAAAGTGTGAATTTTTAGTGTAGTTTTTTAGAATGATTATAAATTAGGGTTGTAAAGTGATTTTCATTTTGCTATATTAGCAGTACCGAAAAGTCTTATTAAATCAGAAAGGAAATAGAAGCCATGAAAAATTTTGACCAGTGGGAAGGTTTTTCCGGAAGATTGTGGAGAGAGGAAGTCAATGTAAGAGACTTCATCCAGAATAACTACACACCTTA
>CADAXO010000149.1 GCA_902791885.1 Oscillospiraceae bacterium
TGAAAGAGCAGAACGCTAAGATCACCGGCGTTCTAGCAGATCCTTACGGATCCACCATCGGAGGCGGCGAGCACTTCGACTACAACATCGAGGGCATCGGCAACGACTTTATCGCGGACACGATGGACATCACTTTGGTCGATAGAGTTATCAAGATTACAGACGATGAGGCGTTCGAGACTTCGAGGTCACTTGCACTTCACGAAGGCATTCTCGCAGGCTCGTCTTCCGGTGCGGCCTTAGCTGCGGCTTTGAAGCTTGCCCAAGAGATCGACGAAGGAAACATTGTCACGGTATTCCCGGACAGAGGAGACCGCTACTTAAGCAAAGGATTGTTTGATTAATGGAAAACGTTTACGAACTTAATAATGTCTGCAAGACCTATAAGAATGACGGCAGGGAATTTACGGCATTAAAGGACGTGAGCCTGGAAGTAAAAGAAGGCGAGATCTTCGGCATCATCGGCATGAGCGGTGCAGGCAAGTCAACGCTGGTGAGAACCTTGAACCGCCTCGAGGAAGTCACTTCAGGAACAGTCAGCTTCTACGGCAAAGACCTTGCATCGTTAAAGCCGAAGGAGCTTCGCGAAGTTCGTCATTCAATATCGATGATATTTCAGGGATTCAATCTTCTTAACCAGAGGACGGTAATCCAGAACGTGGAGCAGTCTCTTCGAATAATCGGCACGCCCTGCGATCAGCGCCGTAAGAAGGCAGAGCAGATGCTCGAGGTCGTGGGCCTGCTCGAAAAGAAAAACGAGTACCCTGCACGTTTGTCGGGCGGCCAGAAACAGCGCGTCGCTATAGCACGTGCACTTGCGGTTGATCCTAAGGTGCTTTTGTGCGATGAGGCAACGAGTGCGCTCGACCCGAAGATAACAGGGGAAATCCTGGATCTTCTTAAAAGAATAAATGAAGAACGTAAGTTAACGATCATAATCATCACGCACGAGATGGCTGTGGTCGAGAAGATATGCGACCGCGTCGCGATCATAGACGACGGTAATCTTGCAGAGATAGGAGACGTGAAGGACGTCTTCTCCAATCCCAAAAGCAAGGCTGCGAAGAAACTCGTGTTCCCGAGTAATCCTTTCGAGGCGTCTGAGCCTGACGGGAAGGTGATAAGACTTGTTTTCGACGGTACGCAGTCGAGTGTGCCTTTCATCGCGAACCTCGTGGAGGAGACCGGTATCAAGGTCAATATCTTAAGTGCGAACACTAAGAGTGTCGGAGGCATCGGATACGGTCAGATGATCGTGGAGCTTCCGAAGAACGAGAAGGAAAGGCAGACCGCGATCACCTTCTTTAAGGACGGCGGCCTTTCCGTGGCGGAGGTGAGTTAAGATGAGTGATTATATTAAAGACGCGATAATTACAGGTGTGTGGGAGACGTTCATCATGACGTTATTCGCATCACTGTTCTCATATGCTGTAGGCTTGCCTCTCGGCGTGGTGCTGTATTCCACATCCAAAGGGAGGCTTCTGGAGAATAAGTCGGTAAATGCAGTAATAGGAACGATAGTAAACATCACAAGATCGCTGCCGTTCCTGATCCTGCTGGTGCTGCTTATACCGTTTACAAGATTCGTTGTAGGTAAGTCGATCGGAACAACGGCTGCAATCGTACCTTTGACTATCGGTGCCATACCTATTGTCGCCAGAATGGTAGAAGCATCATTAAGTGAGGTTCAGCCCGGTATCATCGAGGCTGCTACATCGATGGGGGCATCACCTTTATATACGATCATCCATTTTATTATTCCCGAGGCTATGCCTTCGTTGCTTCAGGGAGGAGCGATCAATGTCGCTACAGTACTCGGTTACTCTGCGATGGCAGGTGTAATCGGCGGAGGCGGCCTCGGAGCGATCGCACTGCAGTACGGCTATTACCGCTATGACAAGCCCGTGCTGTGGACTACGGTCACGCTTCTTATCATCATGGTAATGCTTATTCAGGAATTCGGAATCAGATTATCTAAGAAACACAGAAAAACTTGATGTATAATACTCCTATCTGTAAATAGGCAGGGGCAGGCTTTGAGAAGGAGTATCGTACAAAGGATCAGAGAAGACGGGTTGCCGTTGAAGGTGACTTCAAGGCTTATTCTCGCGCTCTCGCTGGTCGTCACGGCAGTGCTGATATTCTCGACAGTAAAAGCTATCCGCAGTTACAGAGCTTTGGATAATTCCACGGATGTCTATATTACTCTTGAAGAGCAGGCGTATGAACTGATGTCTGCGTCCGATTATCTTACTGAACAGGTTCAGCGTTATACGGTAAGCGGTGAGAGAAGATATCTTGATAATTATTTCCGTGAGGCCTTCCAGAACAGACGCCGTGAGGGAGCGATAGATGCCATAGAAACGTACCTTCCCGATTCGCTCGCCCTTTATGAATTAAAAGACAGCATGATCAGGTCAGTGCGGCTGATGAACAGGGAGTACTATGCGATGGTGCTGGTGCTCGATGCGACCGGTGATACCGATATCCCTGAGGTCCTTCAGCAGGTAACGCTCTCCGAAGAAGATGCTTTACTGACTCCCGAGCAGAAATTAGACCTGGCTGTAAGCATGGTCCATGACGCTGAGTATTACTTCCAGAAGGGTGAGATCAGGCGTAATCTTAATGAGTGTCTGGCTGCTTTGAAGGGAAGTACATATAACTCTCAGGAAAGTCTCGCAGATGCGGCCAGAAGAGCCTTCGTAATAGTTATAATCCTTATCGTTATCCAGTCGCTGAATATAATCGCAGTACTGTGGCTTCATAATAAGATCGGCGTCAGTCCTGTCGTCAAGGCTGCTGAACATATTAAGGAGAATGAGAGCATCCCGGTTGTAGGAGCGAGAGAATTCCGTTATCTTGCAGGTGCGTACAACGCGATGTATGAGACATACCGCAACAGTATCGCCAACCTTAACTACAAGGCATCGCACGATAAGCTTACCGGCGTATATAACAGAGCCGGCTATGACTTTATCAAGAACAACGTTGATATGACCACTACAGCACTGATGATGGTGGACGGGGATAAATTCAAGGAGATCAATGATAACTACGGTCACGATGTAGGCGACCTAGTGCTGAAGAAGATCGCCGATACATTGCGCAAGTATTTCAGATCCGATGACTATGTCTGCAGAGTGGGCGGTGATGAATTCGTGGTACTGATGGTTCACATACCTGAATCTCCCAAAGTCCTGATCGAGACTAAGATAGATATGATCAACAATGATCTGCAGAGAACAGATGACGGAGTTCCCGCGATATCGTTAAGTATAGGTATTGCATACGACCCTGAAGGACAGGAGCCCGATGAGATGTTCCGCCGCGCAGACGCCGCTTTGTACCATGTTAAGCAGAACGGCAGGAGCGGCTGCTGTTTTTATTCCGATATTGCTTGACAGCCGGTTACCGCTGTTGTATAGTTTGTATTACAAGAGGTAATACAAACTATACAATATTACCTCGAAAGGGCGGTAGCATATGGACAAGAAAAAAGTAATCAAGTTTGTCGGCATCACCTATGTGATCGCTTGGACTTTGCAGATCATTGGATCGCTCTATGCGGTTAATAATCCCGGAATGACGGGGACTATGGTGTTCCGTGGATGCCTGGCAGTATGCATGTTCGCACCTTTGGTTGCAGCTTTGATCGCGAATGGGAATCTGAAGGGCATGGGCTGGAAGCCTAAGTTTAAGGGCAATCTCGGCTGGCTCTTCTTCGGCGCATATGCCATGATCATTCCGACGGCCTTGGGAGCAGCTTTGTTCTTCGGGATCTTTCCGAGTCTTTTTGACGGCAGCGGATCAATGCTGATCGCTCAGGCCGAGGAGCAGGGTGTGAACCTTATGGAGATGCTCGAGCAGACGGGAATGGATATGAAGACATACATGATCGTACAGCTTGTCCCCTCATTACTCGTTGCACCCTTCATAAATATCATCACAGCCATCGGCGAAGAGGTCGGGTGGAGAGGATTCCTCTATCCGGAACTTAACAAGAGCTTCGGCAAGATTGGCACATGGCTCATAGGCGGAACCATC
>CADAXO010000150.1 GCA_902791885.1 Oscillospiraceae bacterium
TTTGGAGAGAATTTGTTTGATGAGTTTTGGGGTTTTCCTACACAGCATGAGCTTGCCAATCTGGACAAGAGACTATATGGGAAGAATGCACAGCGCATGATGAGTACTGATGTCCATGAGACGGAAGAGAATTATGAGATGGATATGGATCTTCCGGGATTTAAGAAGGATCAGATCAACATCAAGCTCGAAGACGGCTATCTTACGATAAGTGCAGCAAAAGGACATGATGAAGAGAAGAAGCGCCATGGCAAAGTAATCCGTCAGGAACGTTACTCTGGTGCTATGCAAAGAAGCTTCTATGTCGGCGATGCCGTAAAGAAAGAAGATGTAAAGGCAAAATTCGAAGACGGCGTACTAAAGCTTACGATCCCGAAGAAGGAGTTGCAGGCTTTGCCTGAGAATAACACTATTAACATAGAAGGCTAAGGAACATTATTCATAACTCTTTTCGAAAAGCTCGGAGCCGCATCTCCGGGCTTTTTTGTTGATGCTGATATCAGTCTCGGTTTTGCCTTAGTTTATTATCCTTGAACCGGATCTAAGTTCAATACAGAATCAAAACCGGTCTGTTCAATAATCTCCATGACACCCTTTTTGATATTGATCGCGGTTAGATTACCGGAACACTCATTCGACATTATAAGGAGGACGCGAAGTCCTGCGGATGATATGTATTCGAGTCCTTCGCAATCGATTATGACTTCATCTGCTGCATTGTCCTTAACTGTATTCTCGAAGAATGTGAGGAGCCCCGGCGATGTTAATGTGTCGAGTCTTCCGATTGGCCGGAGCAGCAGTTTACCTTCGTCCAGTTCTGCTTTAAGTTCAAATGTATCAGCCTTCGCGCAGGTGGTGTCCATGCTGACGCCGGCGATCGGAGTTATCTTCCAATATGCGAATTGAGAAAGCGTCCTCTTAATTGCTTCAGCTTGTTCTGAGGTGAAGTTCTTGAGGCTTGCGAGTTCAGGTGCGTAATCTGCAACTGTCAGTCTTTCTGCTTTAAGACCGTGACGCGCCAGGAACATCATTGCTTTCTTCATGTTCTCCCCGGCGTTCGAAGGATCGATCACCATAGTCCTCGAGGATACCTGAACATCGGATCTGTCTTCTGCCCGTTTCTTGCCCCTCAGCATGACTTCCATAAATCTGTCGGCATAAACAACCTTGGCTATAAGAATATACTGTAATGCAGTCTCCGGATCAGCCGTAATCCAGCATCCTCCGTGCTCAACAAGAATGCGCCTTATATTGTCGCAGAATTCACCTGCTTCTGAATCAGTAAAATACATCATCAGGCCTTCTGTCGTTATGCAGACTTCACCATCTATATCATCAAATGCTTTCTTGAGCGAAGAATAGTTCGTGGCGTCTACACCTTCAAAGCTTGCAAGATGACGTGAATCTTCATCGATCAAAGAGGTTATGGCAGGAGAGGCTTCCGCTATGGCTGCGGGAAGATCGAGCCCTTTGAATCTTATGCCTTTCCTCGCGAATTCAATCGCCCTCGGCGTATATCCGCATGGAAGATCTACCTCAGTACCATACCCTGATTCTATAGCCATCGCCGCCATGGTCCTGTATCTTATCTCCATGATTACCGCTCCAAGGTTAAACTCTTCCGTAGAAGAATTGCTCTGCGTTTCTTCGTAAGTGAGGCCTAGTTTCTCTGATATTGAAGCAGCATCCTTGTTACCGGAAGCCGCAAGCTGGAATAGTGTCATCTTCGCTGTGTTGAAGACGGGGTTAATCTGCTCCAGTAAAGACTGATCAAGGGATAGCGATGACAAGTCTACATTCTCGTAATTCATAAGGCTCCTCCTATGTTCTTTTGACAATCAGTATAGCTTCCTGATTTGTATAGCCTATAAACACGATATGAATATGATATGAATAATTTACTTATTAAGAGCGTGTGGTTACAATGAATATAATTCGGATGCTACCGAGTCGGAAGGAGTCGAATATAATGAAGTTCATTGGTAGAACACATGAATGATCCTTTTTTCTTCGATGTAGATGATGAGAAATGTGTAGAAGAAGCAGTTGAACGAATTCGGGTTATGGAAACATATCTCACTAAGGCAACTGAACTTCTTAATAAGAGAAAACTCACCCGTAGTGAGAAGAAATCTTTGCTGACATATCGATCTAAGCTTGACGATTACTACACAAGCGAAGCGTGGAAATTTGACTTTAAGCTTGATGAGCTTGGTAAGCTTCCTGACGACCTCAAGCGAGGTGTCCTTTCTGAGGACGGCATCGCTGATATACTGGATTGCTTCGATTGAGATTAATCCCTTACGGAGTACGCATAGTTTCAAAGTGTACTCAGCAAAAGTGATCCCGGATAAGATAATCAGAACATCAGCAGCTGCTTCAAATTGCTTCACCGGGTACGTAATTCGAGAACGAGAAATCGTCTGGGAGAATGCTATATTCATGTCCTGTTATGTAGACGAATACGATGCAATTCTGTGCCTCATCATAGAACATGTTATAGGATATAGCGGAGAGTTCTTCTCCTATCTCTCTTGCCATCCTGGTCTCATCAAAACTCCCAACCTCGATAATACCGGCGTTGTTTCTGAAAATAAAAACGCGCTGTGTTCCATCTGCGCCATAGGTACAGTTACAGATAAGCTCGTTCTCGCCGTCTCCGTCCAGATCGGCAACATAGCAGTCGGGAGCATCTTCACAGTCGAAGCCGAACTGACATGCGATCTCCTCGCCGTCACCATTATAGATAGTCCAATTGCAGTGACCTATTACATCCATATAACCTTCGCAATAACAGTTATCGAATCCTAGAATTGAGCCCAGTTCTGAACTCGGAAGACATGTCTGGGCAATTCCATATTCGTCGATGATGGTCTCTGATGTGGGATCGATCGTATAATCGGTATTCCCTCCCCCGACAATCATCGGTCCATCTGTTTTCTCATCTTCAGTTTCTTCCGCTTCGGATTCTGCGCTTTCATTTATCTCATCATCTTCTGCCTTTGCCGGCACATTACTGCAGGAACACATGAGAAAGAGAAGCGAACAACCCAGGACTATAGCTGTCAGTATTTTTGCATTTTTCATTAAATATCCTCTGTTATGCACAGGGTATTCTATCACGCTCCCAATAAAACGACACCTGTTAGAGTATCTGTTGCTTTGTCAACAAAACGGGTACAGATCAATCATTGGCTTGCTCCCAAGGATGAGTGATACTGATAGTGTGAATCTACAGGAGGATAACACTATGACTTTAAGAAAGTATACCGACAAGAAAACCATACGTCCGGAAGAGCTTTCCGGCGTAAACGGCGGCATAAATATTTACTACGATTATTGCAAGGGTTGCGGTGATCTGACATCCTGGTCGACACTCAACAGAAACAACGGGTATTGCAACGCCTGTGTAAGTCCGCCGGGAGGCGCGACCGGAGGCTGGTAACGGTTCAGTACAGCGTGTGATTGACATAAACAGGGGGTGTCTCAAAACAAAGGGACGCCCCTATTTCAGTTCACAGGCGAGCGAATATATAAAAACTTCTTATAAGCCTTTGTTATATACGGAAAACGAGCTAAACATATATAAAACAGTTCATTTGTGGCTTTTATATACGCGTTTACGGAATTTGTATATAAGATATGGATAATCGATCATTTATATATTTTTTATCACGTATTTGTATACTAAAATCCCTGTTTTCGAAAACTTATATACTTGAACTCTTTGTGCATATGTCGCTTTTGAGACAGCAGCTCTTTTTGCATATCGATAATGATTAATTAATCAAATAAAAACGGATATCGGTCTGATATCCGTTTCTTATTATTAAGCTAAGTGTGCTTTATTGCATAGCGATTAACTCGCGAACCTCGGGCGGGAGACGCCTCTCAAGATCCGGGCTCAAGCGCCTGATCGGTACATCCTGACCGGACCCCTCCCTGAGCTCTCTTATGAGATCTTCCACAGTTCGCCGGGGCATGTTTCCGCCTAACATCTGCTCTCTGAGACGCTGTTCGAGTAACTCCCTGATGTCGACTC
>CADAXO010000151.1 GCA_902791885.1 Oscillospiraceae bacterium
CTGAGGATGGCGGAAGCGTGAGCGGCATCAACAGTAAAAAAGCTCTCATAAGGCAGGAGATAAAAGAGCAGCGTAAGCTTCTTACCCCGGAGGAGCTGGGGACTTATGATGCCGATCTTCTGACCGAGTTT
This sequence comes from Oscillospiraceae bacterium, assembly GCA_902791885.1. The sequence goes on from CADAXO010000151.1 coordinate 132, forward strand.
AAGGCGGTCCTTAAAGAAGACTCTTCACTTCGAAAAGCTTTTGACAAAGCTTCCTCAGTAGCTGTATATAAGGCGGCGGGAGGTGAGCTTCCGTGCGATGCTCTTGCGTCTTACATAAGAAGCCGAGGGAAAGAGACTTTATATCCCAAGACTTCAGGCGACGGCATGGCTTTCTATGATATTAAAGATCCGGAAAAGGAACTTGTTCCCGGAAACTTCGGAATCCAGGAGCCTTCAGGCGGCAGCCCCTATCCTGATGACAAAGTCGATATCATGATCATGCCGGGTGTCGCATTCGATGAAGAGGGAAGACGCGTAGGCCACGGCAAAGGCTTTTACGACAGATGGTTAAGCAAGCTCCCGGAACAGGGAAGACCTCTTCTTATCGGTGTATGCATGAGGTTTCAGCTTATGACCGAAGTGCCGTCAGACTCTTCCGATATTCCCGCCGATATGGTATTGTGCATATGAGGTGACGAAGTGAAATACTTTCTTATCAATCTATGTGTTCACTTGTTTGTGACACTCTTGCTGGTGATACTTATCATAATCTTCGCGAACCGTAACAAGCACGGGAAGACTAAGTATCCCGTGTCGTATTTTATCCCTACGGTTCTCGCAGTATTTGTTGCCTTTTATGTGTTCAATATCACGGGTCCGAGACTTCTTGATGTGTCTAACGTCGCGGCCCAGAGTTATTATTCATACACGGGTGAGATAGAAAGAGTTTCTCTGGTTAATAACACTTTGGTGATAGACGGTGAAGTCTATTACTTTAATCCCATGCGTGAAGTGCCTGAGCCCGGCTCGAAGGTAAGGATAAGATATACGAGGTACAGCAAATACATAATCGAGATCGAACCTGTTGATGATGTTGATATCACGGGTGCGATCAACGAAGAGTATGAGAATGTTGCAGATATTCCCGGAAAAACCTGGTAACGCAGTAATTTCAGTAAAAATCTGTCTCATACCCCCTGTTTTTTCTCGATTTTTGGGAATTTGATCTTAACGTATTGCGTTGAATACTGATCTCAATGCACAATACCCGTATGGAATAACTACGGGGGATACTTATATGGAACTGAAAGACAGAAGAAGAGGTGCCGAGACCGGCATTTATATTGCCTGTAATGACAGGGCTTTACTCGATACGATCAATTCGATGATGGGAAGAAGAGGTATCGTCGGAATATCGGATGCCGAAGGAAAGTTCCACTATATTGTGGACGGCAGGAAAAATTCCAAGAAGGCGATATCGAAGATCGACGATATAGTGTCTCACAGTGCGACGGTAATTGAGGACGAAGTGCCTGATATTATGATCACGTCAGTACTTAAGACGATACTGGTTTTCTATGATTTTGAATTAACATTGACGGGTACATGCGCGATATTCGAGATAGTAAGACGCATGGTGATATACAGGGATCTTTACTTCAGTGCAGTACGGCAGCTTTATGCCGTAGCAGGTGATATCCTGGGGCTTTCATACGGCCAGATTGAACGCGATATCAGATATTCGATAAAGAAGAGCAGCTTCGATAAGACGGGAATAAGGACGGCAATGATATTAAGGCTTCTCGCCGATGATGTAATGGAGAAATTGAAGGAAATCAAAAGGCAGCCGGTTTAACGACTGCCTTCATTAAGAACTTACACAATCAGTTTATTACTTCTTGCTCTTCTTCTTGGAGTTTACCTTCTCCTTGAGCTCCTTACCAGCCTTGAAAACGGGAGCCTTAGAAGCCTTGATCTTGATTGTCTCGCCTGTAGCAGGGTTACGGCCCTCACGAGCTGCTCTCTCCTTAACTTCGAAAGTACCGAAACCTACGAGAGTAACCTTGTCACCGGAAGAAAGCGCACACTCGATGGACTCGATAGTAGCCTTGAGAGCTGCCTCAGCGTCCTTCTTGGAAATGTCAGCGTTCTTTGCGATTGCATCAATCAGTTCTGTTTTATTCATAGAATGCCTCCTGTGTAGCCTTAAATATAGGCAATTTGCATAACTAATTATCTACATAAACCCCAATGATGTCAAGCCTTTTTGCTATTTTTGACGGGCTAAAACCCTTGAAATTACTGAGTTTGTAAAAGATTGGGATGAGGTGTATGCTTATCAGGCTGTTTTGAATTATAACCAATCTAAAGAAGAGGTGTATAAATGGTAGTAACTAAGGATACGGTTATCGCAGAAGTGATCATGGCGGACGAGAATGTAGCTCCCCTTCTTATGAGTATGGGACTTCACTGTCTGGGCTGTGCAATGGCATCCGGAGAGTCTCTTGAAGATGCATGTATGGTACATGGCATCGACGTGGAAGATCTTGTAAATGAGATCAATAAGTACTTCGAGGAGAACCCTGAACCCAAGGAAGCTCAGGCTGAGTTCTGATCCTTCTCATCAGCGGTAAGTGGCCTTCATCTCAATGAGGAATGTTGTGCCCTTGCCTATGGCGCTCTTAACGCTTATCTTGGCATCGTGACGGTCTACGATTGTTTTAACGATTGAAAGACCTATACCGGTGCCTTTTATATTTTGACCGGAATTCTTCGCTCTGTAGAATCTGTCGAAGATCATCGGGATCTCGTTCTCGGGGATACCTATACCGTTATCTGATATCTCGATATTTACGGTCTGCGAAGTAATCTGCTTGTCTTCATTTCCTCGCCATGCTCTTACCTTGATGGTCGCTTCCTCATAAGTGTAGTTGATGGCATTCGAGATAAGGTTCTCGAAGACACGGCTTAACTTCTTCGGGTCTGCCTTAACGAAGAGCAGATCGTCTTCCGGAAGATCTACAACAATATTCTTCTTCGTATCCTGAACATCGGCTTCGTACATCATGCAGATCTCATCAAGAAGCTCGCTTATTGAGACATCCATGAACTGGAACTCGTTGGCGTTGGACTCAAGTCTTGTAAGCTCGACGATATCGGAGATGATCCGTTCCATCTGCTCAGCTCTTCTTATGATGTTTCTGAGGTAATTCTCCTTCTGCGATGCATTGAGATTGTCGCCTCTTGCGAGCATGATCTCAGCGTAACCTCTTATCGCCGTGATAGGCGTTCTTAAGTCATGTGATACGTTCGACAGTACGTTCTTTCTTGCCTGCTCGTTCTGAAGAAGTCTCTTGTTCGTGTTGAAAAGATCCTTGTTGATCTCGGATATTCGAAGCGTCTTCTCCTGAACCAGGAACTGCATGTGCTCCATGGTATCTTCGAGTTTTCTTGCCTGGATAACGTATCTCATAATGAAGAAGAATTCCATCGTTCCGTTGGCTATAACGAAGAAGACCGAATATGTGGGGACATTATAGATCTGATTAACCGTATTGAATGTGTTTACCGAGAAGAATATCTGGCATACGATGATTATCGTCGCATATAAAGAACCGGACTCTCCGAAGTGGTGGAACAGAAGTCTGTATCCTGCGATGATTACTACTAGCACAATGAAGATGATCTCGGGGATTAAAGGGAAAGTCTTGGTGAATACGGGGGCGACATAAATAGTCCATGCGATAAGAAGAAGAGCTCCGCAGAAGACGATTATCGGAGCGATATTAAGGAACACATGCTCCTTCTTTTTCTTCTTGTCCGAATTTCCGAAGAACGCATTAATGAATATGAATACCATCGTGTTGATCGCGATAAAGAGAGCGAACTTTAATATCTCTCTGTTATACGTATCAAGTGCGACGAAGTTACAGTCCGCAAGAGTATATAAGATGATAAGAAGTTCTACGGTTATGAAGTGATAGAATATCGACCTGTTCTTGAAGGTTCTTGATATGAAGAAACCACCGATAAGAATGAACAGATACAGGATCAGCTGTATCATGAGCCACAGTGATGGTATGACAGCTCCG
>CADAXO010000152.1:0-2313 GCA_902791885.1 Oscillospiraceae bacterium
TATCGACGGAATCGAGACTCTTAAGTACTTAAAGGAGAACTCGATGATCGATGATACGACCGTTGTCATCGCGCTCACTGCCAATGCGATCGCGGGTGCAAGGGATATGTATATCTGCGAGGGTTTCAAGGATTATCTTTCGAAGCCTATAGTCCCTGAAGACCTTGAGAATATGCTCGTGCGTTATCTACCTGAGGGAACGTATAGTTATGAAGAAGATGAGATCTTCAAGGAAGGATCCGCATTCCATGACAGCGAACTGCTCCTCGGACTTCGCGATAAAGGCTATAACGTTGATGCGGCTTTAACTTACTGCATGAATGATGAGAGCTTCCTTAAGGAACTTCTTGAATCTTTCATAGCTTCAGAGCAGGAGAAAAGAGAGGCGATCACGACTAATTACGACAGCCGTAACTGGAACGATTATTCCACTTATGTACACTCTCTTAAAAGTTCAGCAAGGACCATCGGAGCAGATAAGCTCTCGAAGATGGCACAGACTCAGGAGAATGCTTCCAAGGAACAGAATATCCCTCTCATAGAAGACGGCTATTCTCCGATGCTTCAGGAGTATTCACGTGTCACTGAAGAACTTAAGGAGATCTTAAGTACCGCAGGTACATCTTCGTCCGATGAAGGCGACGATCCCGATATTCTGGAGTTCTTTCCCGAGTCTTAAGTGACAGATCATTCGCCTGTCAGCATCTCGTAAGTAACACCGTATTTGGCTGCGATATCGCGGGCGTATGAAGAGCCTTCAGGCGACTTTTCCACGACCTTGTAGGAACGCTTGCCGTCTTCGCTCGACATAACGATAGAAGATGCCTTAAACTCATCCGCATTCTCCGCAAGCTTATGCATATGCGTGTTATATATCGTGCGGCAGCGCTTGAGCCTTAAAGCTTTTACTGCATCCACTGCGATATAGTAGCCCTCTTCGAAAGACGTTGTGGAGAAGCTCTCGTTAAGCAGAACAATGCTCTCTGATGTGGCTTCGTTGAAAAGTTCCTTGAATCTTACGCATTCTTCGCCGAGACGGCCGAGGTCCATGGTCTTGTCCTCATCGGCAGGGAAGTGTGTGTAGATATTATCTGCAGGAACATATCTCATTGAGTCGGCGGGAACATAGATGCCGCCCTGCGCAAGTGCGAAAAGAAGCCCTGCGGCCTGCGTAAGTGTAGTCTTTCCTCCGCGGTTAGCTCCCGTCAGAAGGTATGTTACGCGCTTCTCATCGAAAATAAGGTCGTTGTCCACGACATCTTCGTGGCTTTCAAGTGTGGCGGCAAGCTTAAGGTTATAAAAACCCTTAGCATCCATAGTGCACACGCCGTCAACGGCTTTCACGGGTTCGGGTTTGCAGAAGTGCATTCCCTTTTCGCGGGCTTTTGCTATGAAAGAAGCGAAGTTGATGTAGTAGACAAGCTCGGGTATGAGCTTGGAGATGGTGACGATGGAGATGTCTGAATAAGCAGAGAGGACGGAACGCAGTTTCTTTACAAGATGGCTCATCATCTTGGATGTGATGTTCGAAAGATAGAACGTGGAGTTCGAAGTGCCGTCTCCGTCGGGGATCTTGGAAAGAGTGGACTTATTGCCTATGACGCTCGTGTAATTGATGGCGTCGGTCAAAGTCGCATTGATCTTATCCAGAGCGCCTTCAGCTCCTTGTGTGTCCGTGGGCTCGTAGTGCATGTCGCCGTCCCAGTCGGTATCCTTGTTAAGCTTGTCTTTGGAGGCTACCGCATCTGCGAAATTGCTGACGATGCCCGACTTCTTAAATGACTTTGCATTAACGGAGATAAGTCCCAGGCTCTCGGCTTCAAATCTGGAATTGACGTTGATGCCGATTGTGACACTTTGTATGGAATTCGCATCGACTTTAATGTTCTCTATATCCTTCTTCATGTCAGCGAAGTTCGCATCGTTATAAAGTGTATCGATGTAGGCGAGAAGAACCTTCAAGCCTTTGGATTTGATCCTGCTGTCCGAGAGGCACTCGTGCAAAGATTCGACGCATGTGATGAATGTCTTAAGTTCATCTAATCTGTGCATCAGATCCCAAAGACCGGGCTTCTCTTCGGCGTTCTTACGCCATGTGCCGTAGTCCTTTAAGTAGTCTATCTGATTCATGAGTTCAAGCAGACGTTCCCTGACATCGGGAAGGTTGAATATGTCATCGAATACTTCCTGACGGTAAAGCGCTACGTCGGGATCTGAAGTCATCTTAGACAGAACTCTGATTATCATCTGCTGTTCCTTGGGTTCATTAGTGATCAGGGAAGTTATGGTATCGATTCCAAGATCATGAACAGC
>CADAXO010000152.1:2365-6259 GCA_902791885.1 Oscillospiraceae bacterium
ATGGCTGTTCTGTTATCTGATGACATATGCTTTACCTCACAAGGGAATTACTATGAAGATTATAGTATAATAATCAAGGAAACTTAATAAGGAGATAGGGATTATGGGATTGGTAACGAAGCTTCTGAACAATGTGCTGGGCAATATGGCAGCAGGTGCGGTAAGTTCTCTTATGGAGGCAGATAACAAGGCGGCAGATGCACGTAAGGTCGAAGCACAGGCTAAGATGCAGGCGTATGAACTTCAGCGTAAACAGCTTGAGGAAGAGGCCCGCCGCCGTAAGAAGGCAGAGGAGATCGCCGAGATCAAAGCAAAGGCAGATGCCGATAAGGCGGCGCTTAATGTCAAGCTTCTTGACGATAAGACTTTCAATACTATGAGAGCGGGCATCATTCTTTGCTGGTACATTGCAGGTATTGACGGCGAGATCTCGCCTAATGAAGAGCGTGCGATCACGCAGAGGATCAAGAATATCCGTGATACAGGTGATATTCCCGAGAAGTACAGGGATGCGTTGGCGGAACTTGAAGGATACAGGCCGATGACATTTGATGAGGTTAAGGTATATCTGGACCGTGCAGACAGCAAGGCTCTTGTAAGTCTTACATTAAGAGCCGAGTATATCGCCAAGATGGACGGCATGACGGCTGCGGAGAAATCTGCAATAGACGGAATCAAGCTTTACGTTGAGGAGAAGGTCGGATACCACTTTAAGGATCTTCACACGATGCCTCTTACTGTCAGCATGATCTGTCCTACATGCGGCGGAAGGCTTGTTCCTGACGCTTCCTTACGTAAGGCAACATGCGATTATTGCGGCTTTACCAAGCTTGTTGAAATGAAGTAAAATTAATAAAAATAATCTGATTTGCCAACAGAGAGAAAATGTTATACAATCTGTTGGTCAAACGTGGGTCATTAGCTCAGCTGGATAGAGCAACAGCCTTCTAAGCTGTGGGCCGGAGGTTCGAGTCCCCCATGGCTCACCACGAACAGGAAGCCTCGTAAACATCAGTTTACGAGGCTTTTTTGTGCTTTGAAACAAGGTTGTCAGTAGTTTGTTTCGAACTTCTTCTGCTGATGTGATACATTTATTAGAGAGTTTTACAGTGATGAAAGGGGGAACAGAATTTGAAGAACGAATTAAACAGCGGCTTCACTGTCTCCGGTTCATCCTACGATAAAGTTCCTGAATCTGCAGATATGGAATATAAAAGAAGTGTCTGGGATACGGCTATGGGACTTCAGGCCGTTGACGGTCTTTCTCCTTCAAAACTGTTACAAGACTTAGCTGAAGAGAATATAAAAGGCCAAAAGACATACGAAGAAGTTGAGAACGAATTAAAGAAAGAGTACGGGGAAACCGAGAATAACAGACAGTGCGAAGCTGATATTGTTTCGGGCAGGATTGCACAACTTCTGGAAGAATCAAAGTTTGTATTCTCTACCCAACTGTTGCTGTCGATACATGATTTTCTGTTTGAAGGTCTCCTTGAAGATAATCTTGTCGGTAGATTCCGCCGTTATAACATAACCAAAAAGGAACCTGTTCTTTATGGGGATACCGTTATATATACGGAACACTTATATATAAAGAGTCAGTTGTGCTTCTTAATGGATGAGGAGCAAGCATACAGTTATGGCTCGAAAATGAGTGATGATGATATCCTCCATTTATCAGAGTTTACAAGAAATATATGGCAGACACATCCGTTTGGAGAAGGGAATACAAGGACAACGGCTGTTTTTATTCAGATGTATCTTCGTTCCTTGGGATTTGCCGTTGATAACACTCCATTCAAAGATCATAGTGATTATTATCGTAATGCTTTGGTCAGAAGTTGTTATAAAAACGATGAACTGCCGGTTGTTCCAACATATGAGTATCTTAACAAGTTCTACAACAATTTGTTATGCGGAACAAAACACATTTTAGATAACGACGAACTCTACATAGTTCGCAGATAAGGCGCAGTAAAAGAAATGTTTGATAAGATACGTTCATTTTTCAAAGATAATAAAGATGTTGTTCTGCTGTTCCTCGTGTCCAGACTGCTTTTTGCCGCGATCCTGCTTCTTACGCAGTCTTCTTACGGCAAGGTGCTCGGGTTGTTTGATGCGGACCATTACAGGTATATAGCCGCGAACGGTTATGTTTTTAAATATATGACCAGTTTCTTCCCGGTAATACCGATGCTTATAAGATTTACGGGTGATATCGGACTTGTTATTGTCAATCACGTTGCTTTCTTTTTATCTCTTGTATTTCTGAAAAAGATAATGATCCTGATGGGGAGAAGCAAAGTCTGTACTGCAGCGCTTGCCGTATGTGCCTTGTCGCCTTTGGCTTACTTTACGTCAATCGAGTACACGGAGTCTTTATTCTTCCTTTTTACCATTGTTGTCTTCTACATATTCGTGACAGATAAGAACTGTATTCTCATGGGTATCATCCTGGGACTTGCGGTAATGACGCGTAATACCGGTTCGCTTTTGTTTTTCGCGGTCTTTGCCGGTATGTGCTATAAGGCCTGGAAGGATAAAGAGGGGCGAAAGAAAAGGATTATCAATATCTTCCTTTGTTATGTTCCCGCGACAATAATAAGTCTGATCTTTCCTGTATACCTTCAGATTACATTCGGTAACTGGAAGATATTCGTCGATACCCAGTATGAATACTGGCTTAAGATCCATTCGAATTTCTTCAAGACAATATTCATATCGTTGAAGGTAATATTCACGGATTATTATGATTTCCACGGATTGAGCTTCGAGATACTGTTCCGTATAAATGAGGTATTGTCACTGCTCATTATCGGACTTTCGATTTATCTCATAATAAGAGAGATTCTTCTTATGAAGAACAGAAAGGCCGTTGATATCAATTCTGTTGTAGCGATTATTTATATGCTCTTGTTTATTATAGTGACCAGTAATACTATCAGAGATCCTTTGGCTGACTGCCCGACGGACAGCTTTTACAGATATTACGTAAGTCTGTTTCCTATTTTCCTCGGGATTTCAAGGTTTCAGGAAAATAAGATCAAGATTGCCGCTATAGTAAGTGCGGCCATCACTGTGATTACCGGCAGCCTGTTCAGTCTGGATCTGTTCTTTTTCTGATGTTTGCTTGACATATTGGGAGAGAATCATTATTATATTCGAGTCAAAGCAAGCAGAACACCGTGTTCTCACCTCAAGCTTTACGTGAAGAGGTCCATATTATGAGGCTTTCGGGCCGGTATGGAATGAACGGGTATCTGCTGGACCGTTCTTTTTTTATGATTGGAGGTGTTACACATCGCTAAAGCAAACGGAAATCAGATGGTGAACGATAACATCAAGTTCAGCAAGGTAAGACTTATCGACGCTGAAGGCAACATGGTGGGTGTAGTACCTATCGATGATGCACTGAAGGCGGCAGACGAAGCTGACTTGGATCTTGTCTGTATCTCCGCTAACCCGGACAACCCTGTCTGCAGAATCATGGATTACGGCAAGTACCTTTTCGAGCAGAGCAAGAGAGAGAAGGAAGCGAAGAAGAAGCAGAAGGAGACTGAGCTTAAGGAAGTCGGCATGAAGCTTACAACCGATACACACGATATCGAGGTTAAGCAGAAGATGGTAATTAAGTTCCTTAAGAACGGAGACAGAGTTAAAGTCAAGATCAGATTCCGCGGACGCGAGATGGCATACCAGCAGCAGGGATATCAGGTTATGGAGAACTTCATGGAAGGTATCGCTGAGTTCGGTCAGGTTGACAAACAGCCTAAGGTAGAGGGACGTGACATGGTCATGTTCGTAGTACCCAAGAAGAGTAAGTAATAGCAAGGAGGACATATTAACAATGCCTAAGCAGAAGACACACAGTTCATCTAAGAAGAGATTCAAGGT
>CADAXO010000153.1 GCA_902791885.1 Oscillospiraceae bacterium
CTACTGCTGCAACATTAAAGAAGACGATATCGGAAACGATAACATCCCCTATGTTGAGACAGTTAAGAAGATCGCAGCCGAAGAGGGTTCGCAGGTTGTTGTTATCTCAGCTAAGATCGAAGAGGAATTAAGCCAGCTTGACGACGAGGACAGACAGATGTTCCTCGATGACTTGGGCCTTGATTCCGCAGGTCTTGATAAGATGATCCAGGCTTCTTATAAGCTTCTCGGTCTCATCTCCTACTTAACCGCAGGTCCTCAGGAAGTCCGCGCATGGACGATCAAGGAAGGAACAAAGGCTCCTCAGGCTGCAGGTAAGATCCACTCCGATTTCGAAAGAGGATTTATCCGTGCAGAAGTCGTAGCTTACGATGATCTCGTAGGCCTTGGCTCCATGGCAGCTTGTAAGGAGAAAGGACTTGTCCGCTCTGAAGGTAAAGAATACGTGATGAAGGACGGCGACGTAGTACTGTTCAGATTTAACGTCTGATACTTACACGTCAACGCTCATTAATCTTGATCTCAAACGTCTCCTTATAGGTGACGTTTTTCTTTAGCGGCAAATTCGTCGTATTCGAGTCAGTACGCTCAATTTCCTTACTGCAGAAGTCGATCATGAGCTCACAGAAATCATTCTGCCTCAAAAGCTCATCGTGAAGCGACTCATTCATCTGCTCGGGTGTAAACGGCAGGATAGTGAAGTCGAACTTCTTGTCCCCTGACACTCTTCTTACAACGAATGAACTTCCCTGTGAAGACTCAATTCTCATAGCGTCCGTATCCGTATGTGAGCTGTTCTCTGCAGGTCTTGCATACGAATGGAATATCTTATCGGCACCCGCGGAGAACTGTCCTACACGGGTAGCATTCTTTCTGTCGTAATAAGACTCACCCGGGCCTCTTCCGTACCATGTACATACCATGTCGTCTCTTGAGACAGGGACTCTGAAACCGTATCTTACGAGGTCATACTTCGGAGTGAAGTTCAGCGTCATAAGAATGGTGTCGGGATCAGGTACTTCATAGGCTACAAGGATATCTCCCTTAAAGGCGAATGACTTATACTTCGATACGATCGAGAACACTCCGTTTACCACGCCGTAATCCATTCCGACGAACTTAACGGACTTCTGGATCTGTTCGTAATCGCTCTCGTTGGAGAAGATCGTTCTTGAAAGGATAAAGCTTCTGTCTGTACGGTCGATATTGGAAGGACAGCGGTAGAAGCTAGGCATCATGGTACCCTTCAGGAACTCGATGCCGTGTGAAGATATACCGCACAGGGCTCCGTCTTTTCGCGAGAAGCTGATATTAAGGTTATCCCTTGTGAAACGGATCGCATCGGGAAGCGCCGTTATCTCCGAGCTGTCGATCTTGGATACGGATGTCTCCTCCAGTGCTTCGCTTTGTGCTATTGCAGTCTCCATACCCTCGAGAGGGATCTCCTCAGGTTCTTCCTCAACAGGCGTATCCATTACCGTCAAAGAGCCGTCGAAGTTCTCGTCCGTTACTTCAGGCGCAGGCAGAGCTCTTCCCGAGGGCTCCGGTGTCTTCTCTTCTAAGGCAACAGCCTTCTTCGGCGCACCGCCTCCCGGCATACCGCAGTCTGAAGCAATGACATCCTGATAGAATGCCATCTCGAAGCCTTCCTTGGCATAATACGTGTCCTTCGCAAGCTTAAGCGTGATCGCGAAAAGGATCTGATGCGACAGAAGGTTCATATACATCTCGACAAGCTCAGGTCTGCCGTCTGCCCAGCCGTCTTCAAGATACTTGTCTACGTTTATCGGGAACTTCAAAGTTCTCGTTCCGTAAGGCTCGATCGCAGGAATAGTGCCCTTACCGTTCATAACGACATAGCCTCCGAGGAGCACCTGCCACTCGAGTATGAGCTCAGGCGTATAAGCGAACGGATGAGCGTTACGCAGCGTAAGCGTTGAAGCATCACCGGGATGCGAGAATATATTGATCGTATTGCACTGGTTCTTGATATCAAGATAGATAGGATGAGGATTTCTTTCCGCATCTACGATACCCTGACCGATACAGCTGTCGTCCTTGTTCTTGCCGCCGACAAGATCCGCATGGTGGATCCACTTATAATCAGCGTCATCATCAGGGAAACGCTTTCTTCCGGGAACATTCTCGAAAAGGCTCTTGCCAGTCTTGTTCTTGCCGAATATCTCTGCTCTGTCGAGACACAGATCCGCCCAAGGACCGTAAACGATACCTGATTCATTCGGGAACGGCAGAAGATCCGTTACAGTCTTGGTCTCATCTTCTGAACAATACCAGGACCTTGAGCGGTCAACTTCGGACTTGATCTCATTCTTGACCTTAAGGCATTTATCCTGCTTATATCTGTACTCGTTAAAAGCCCACATTACGACAGACGGGTGGTTGACCGCGCTCTCTGCGTAATCTCTCATGAACTTTCTGTCACCGCAGGCGATTACATACATTCCGTACTGGTCACAAAGATTAAGGAATTCATCGCTTAAAGGGAATCCTTCGCCGATAACAGCGTTAATTCCGCAGCGCTTCATGAGGATAATATCCTGACGGAATCTTCCCAAAGGTACACAGATACCGCCCTTGGGATCGAACTCATAGTAACGGACAAGATTAAGCTTTACAGGCACATCATTGATATGGAACTTATCTGCAAGGATCTCAGCCGTTCTGAATCCGAATCTCTTCTTCTTAACACAGATAACGCGTCCTTCGGAGTCCATAAGCTCAATGATGAGATCGTAAAGAACCGGGGTCGCATCATTCCATGTTGCAACATCCAAAGCAACAAAGTCGACCTTATCTCTTCTTGTACTGTGAGGATCTGCCGATCCTCCGGCCTGCGACTGTATGCTTATCTGAACGAACGGAAGCTTATAAGGATCGTACTCCTGTCTCGTCTCCATAAGCGAGACGCTTAACTGATACGGCATTACGACATCGGTATGATTTCTTACCCTGAAGTCCGCTGTAACGGAGAAGTTAGACTTGTTAAGACCTGACTTAACAGAAGTCGAAAGCTCAGTAGATGTCTTATTCGGATTGATGATATCGAGCTGGTCGACATAAGCATCCGGAACATTAGTTACATTAAGTCTTAAGTTAGAGATCTCAAGCAAAGGCTCGGATACTATCATTACAGGTCTTACAAGACCGGAGAATCCGAAGTTCATCAATTCTTTAATAACATGACCGAACTTCTCTCTGTCCCATCTGTATACAGCGATCGCAAGCTGGTTGGTACCGGGTCTTGCGCTGTCGGACAGAAGTATCCTCTTTCTTGTCATTACGGCATGAGACTCCGTCATCAGCTGGCCGTTAAGATAAAGATCGAAACCGCCGCAGATACCGGATGTCTCAAGGTAGATAGCTCTGTCTATATCCTGAGGCGTAAAGACTACAGTAGTCCTGTAAAGACCGATCTCGTCCCTGTCCTCATTTGTTGACTTGATAATATACTTGTCGCTTATGGATTCCTCACCGCGCTTGCTGATCTTCTCAAGCTCCTGCGGATAGTTGTAAAGAAGGTTCTGCGGAAGCCCGTAACCTTCAGTCTGCCAGGTGGAAGGAACATTGATAATATCCCAGTCTGAATCATCGAATGACGAAGACTCGAATCCGAACGGAACCTCGCTCTCCCCCTGAGCAACAAAGAACTTCCAGGACGACAATACTCTTACATATGGTGAAACAGCCTCACCGAATTCGGGAAGCTTTCTGTCTTTATAAATATAATCGAACGAATCATATGGCAAAAATCCGTCAGTACTGAATTCAAAATCCATAATAACTCCTCTGATCAGAAATAATCTATTTTATTTTATCAGATAGAGTTAACACCGTTCGTTTCCGAATGGTTACAAGTTGTGGCAATTTG
>CADAXO010000154.1 GCA_902791885.1 Oscillospiraceae bacterium
AACGGATTTACAGGGTTGCTGATAAGTCCGTTCGTCGCGATATAAGGAACGTCAGCGTTGGTCATAAAGCTCGTGTCAGTCGTAAATCCTGTCGCGCCGAAGTCCTTGACCATAAGGACGGGGTTGAACGAATCGATCGACATCGAATTATAGTTTAACTGTCCGCCGAACATATTGGCATCGCCTCTCGCGATTCCGTGGTCGGATACGATTATGATCCTCGTATTATCCCATACGCCCTGCTCTCTTAGGAAGTTGAAATACTGACCGAGCTGCAGATATGCGGCACAGCAGCTGGAGTAATGTCTCATTGTCGTGTAATTATCCATATCAAGATAATAACCGTTGATGGGCACTTCGAACCTGTAAGCGTGATCAATATCGTACTGAATGTTATCGACATACTGGTAAGGCACATACTCGGGAGCCTGAAGGAGCATAGCATCGTGAGTCGTGTCGTTATCAATATACATGAATGTATTGCCGGAATCCGTGAATTCCGTGATCTCGGGAAGCTTGGTCAGTGCCTCATATGAAGCCATGAAATCCCTGTCGACACCGCCGCTACTGGACTCGCTGAAACCTACCTGAGGTATGGTGAACTCCGCCTCGTAGTTTATGGGCTCCACGGGCTGGTTATATCTTCCCTCGTTATATACAGTCGCCTGCATGAACAAAGGACTGATCTTAAAGATCGAATAACAGAAGAAGTTTCTAAGCCAGATCTTCTCCTGGTACTCTTCGAAGTTATAGTAGTCGTCGAACAGAACGTACTTCGTGTGGTAAGCATCGATACCTTCGTAGAGGTCTCCCGTGAATACACTCAAGTCGCCGGGCGTCTCATATCCTGCGAACGGAGGATCCAAGAGCGTAACATCATAGCCTTCGTCCCTGAATATGATCGGCATGACGGACAAAGACTCATTTTGCATCTGGACCAGTGTTCTTGTCGTATCGGCATTAAATGCTTCGGGAGTATACTCGTATCCTCCGAAGAGCGCGGGAGCCGCGAACTTGGTTCTGTTGCCGTACGAAAGTGTATTCGGGTAGAAAGTAAAGCCGTCGAACTCCTCGTAAAGCTCGGGGAGCTCATCGAAAATAATAGGCACAAGATAACCCGGAGCTCTGTCGAGCATGATGACCATTACATTCTGTCCCTGGGTGGACAGGGTAAATCTCGGGATATCGTTCTCGACCTTCTTAAGATTTTCTTTGTATGCATTATTGATGGGGACCATGTTGTAGATACTAAGGCCCAGGCATACAACTGCTAAAGTCAATATAAGCTCCGCGCAGATCTTGGGCTTCTTGATCCCGAGAAGGAGCACGAGCGATACTGCAGCTGCTATAAGCACTATATTAATAAGCTTCTGGGAGAACGAGAACTCGAAAGGCATGAAGTAAACGAAGTTTACGGATATATCACCAAGATCCGTTCCGAAGAAAAGATACGAGATAAGCGCCGCGGGACAAAGGGCAAGCAGAACGCGGCTTATGATGACTCTTACCTTGCCGCTTGCAAGGCTGAAGAACACTCCGCACCAAACGATAAAGAATCCCGCCGCGATCAGGAAAGCATGGACAATATAGATTATGGGGTTCTTAAGATTCATAAGATCCATGAACTCGTCAGGAGATACCTTTACCACTGCCGAAGGGATCATGAGACCCGTAAGGACAGAAAGCAGAAGTCCGCTTACTATGAAGATATTCCTGTCGGTCTTCGTATACTCGTGGATCTTAATAAAGCTTCCCTTGTCCTTCTTCTTACCCTTGATAAGCATGATGACCAAAGGAATGATAAGCGCGAGACTTATCGCGGTAAGTCTCAATCTTCTTGATGCATATGGTGTGTAATAGATAGTATTAAGATAAACGGCACCCAACACACCCAAGACAGCACAGAAGACCGAGAACACGAATCCCGGCCTCTTAAGTTTATAAAGAGCATTCTTTACCAATGAGAATACATTGTTGAGCGTCCAGTAGAACGCAAGACCCGAAGGCGAGTTATAAAGCAATACAAGGAAAAGCAATGCCATTCCGTATAACTGGATCTTACTCTTAAGAGGCATTCCCTTGGTATAGATATAACCTGAGATGAAGTTAACAAGAGTCATGATGATCGGGAGCATATTGATACCGATCCCCGCGATCTCGAACATCCGGTCGGGAGATCCCAGGTCCGTTATGGGACCGAACGAAGCGCCCCTGATGATGGCAAGATTGGAAAGGAAATTATAAGCCGCCATGAAGAACGGGATCTGAAGAAGAAGCGATACGGAGCCTTTCAATACATATAAAGGAGAATAATTATTCTCTTTATAGTAGGCCTGTAAGATCATCATTCTCTCATCGCCCTTGAAAGCCTTCTTGATCTTGGCGATACCGGGAGCAAGAGAATCCTCAAGTTCCCTCTCCTCCTTCTGCACTGCGTCGGCTCTGTTATAAAGCGGAAGCACGAGGAAGTTAACGGCTAAGCTTAAGATGATGATCGCCCATCCCGGGTGACCGATGATCCTGTTCGCAATCGTGAATACGACCTCGAACAGAAGCTCAAGCGGATATATAAAGATTGTATATAAGGCGCTCATCTTGTTCCGTCAAACTCCCAGGAATCTCTGTTGAAGATACGGTCTCCCGTGAAAGCATACCAATCGCCTTCGGCAAATGCATATGCATCAGGACCGGCGATGGCATCTTCGACATTCCAATCTTCCGAATCATATATTAGCATAGGCCAATCGGTCTTGCCGTCCATAGTTAAGGCATTGCCCGTGAAAGGATTAACGGGATTCTCTATGACACCCTGCGTTGCAAGGTACGGAACATCCGCATTCGTCATGAAATCATCGCAGACATTAAAGCCGGTCGAACCGAAGTCCTTGATCATAAGAAGGCAGTTAAAGCTCTCCATATTAACGTCGCGGACAATGGTGTGGCCTCCGAACATATCTGCCGTAGGACCGTGGTCCGACACGATTATGATCCTGGTGTTATCCCACACGCCCATAGACCTCAGATAATCAAAATAGATGCCGAGCTGTATATACGAAGCGGCATTGCACTGGTAGTGGCTCATGGCAGGAGACGAGTTCATGTAAAGGCTGTAACCCTGGACAGGCTCCGAGAACCTGTCCTGATGTGTCTCGTCGTATTCCCTGTTATCCACGAACTCTGCGGGAGCATATTCGGGTTCCGACAGCATCATCGTGTTATGCGGAGTTACATTGTTTATATACATGAATGTGTTGCCGGTACCCTCGCTTACAGTCGTAATATGATCGAGGTTGGTAAGAACCGTATATGCATTCATGAACACCTGCGATACGCCCGTAGACTCTGACTTATTCGCGACGGTCTGCGGTGTCGTGAACTCCTCATCTGAATCGACGGCAGCGGAGAAACCGTAGTCAGCCTGGTTGTAATTACCCTGGTTATATATACTCGGCTGCAGGAACAAAGGGCATGTCTTAAATATGCTGTAGAAGAAGAAATTTCTCTCCCATAAAGCATTCTGCTGCGCGGAGAAATCCGTATTAATGTTAACGAATCTTCCCTTGGTGATATAGGAAGCTATGCCCTCATAAAGGTCGCCTGTAAACACATTAAGATTCGGAGTCCATTCATATCCTGCGAAAGGCGGGTCACATATCGTAACCTCATACCCGTTGTCGCGGAACAATACAGGAAGCACGGAAAGTGCTTCGTCGTGCTTTTCGACGAGGGT
The DNA here is from genome assembly GCA_902791885.1 of Oscillospiraceae bacterium. The sequence goes on from CADAXO010000154.1 coordinate 3,731, forward strand.
CTGAGGTGCCGCATACTTAGTGTGCGAGCCGAACGAGAGTGTGTTCGGGTAGTATGTGAAGCCGTCGAACTGCTCCTGAAGCTCCGGCATCTCCTCGAAGATATAAGGCACGAGGTACCCGGGGGCTCTGTCGAGCATTATTACCATGACGTTCTGTCCGTCTGTAGATAAGGGGATGTCTGCAAGTCCGCTCTCGCTTCCCATGGAGACGCTGTTGAAGGCAACTTCGATGTTGTACATGTAGTAGATGCTCATCGAGAGCGACGCCGCAAAGAGTGCGAATGCGAGCACTTCCGAGATCCTCTTGAAGTAAGTCGCGAGAAGGACCGCAGCGGCAACCGTAAGGAACACCGCGCAGGCATTGATGATCTCCTGCTTACCTGAGAATGCGAAGGGCTCGTCGTAGATAAGATCCGTGGAAAGATTTCCGAGATTAGTGCCGAAGAAAAGATATGTAACGGCACATGCGGGGCAGGCGCTCCACCAGATAAGGCTTATTATCGATCTTATGTGAGGCCTTGCGAGGCTGAAGAATATCCCTCCCCATACGAGGAAGACACCCGCCGCGATGAACATAGCAGAGAAGATATAATAGTTCGGTGACCTGTAGCTTACGATGTCGATGAACTCGGAAGGAGATGTCTTTATTACCGAGGACGGGATAAGAAGGCCCGTAAGCACGGTAAGGAACATTCCGCTTAAGATGAAGATGCCCTTGTTGTGTCCGCTGTAACGGATCTTACGTGCAAACTTCGCGATATAGGAAGGCTTCCTTCCTTTAAGGATGACTATAACAAGCGGAACTATAAGAAGAGCCGCGAATAAAGTAAGTCTTAACTGTCTTGCAGGATACGGTGAATCGTAGATCGTGTTTACAAAAAGCATCATAACAGCACCCGAAGCTGCCGCAACGCAGGCGAGGACAAAGCCCGGGCGCTTGAATCTGTAGAA
>CADAXO010000155.1 GCA_902791885.1 Oscillospiraceae bacterium
CTAAGGATACACCTCCGGCAGGTAAGAAGCCTACATTGATCGGTACACTTCCCGACGGTTCCGAGCAGGAAGTTGCATGTAAGCTCGAAGATCCTCTTGCCTGCTTCATCTTCAAGACGATCGCTGACCCGTTCGTAGGTAAGATCTCTATCTTCAAGGTAAACGCAGGTTCCATCAAGGCCAACTCCACTGTTTACAACGCTACACAGGAGAAGGACGAGAAGATCGGTAACCTCTTCTTCCTCTTAGGTAAGAAGCAGATCGCAGTTGATGAGGTATGTGCAGGTGATATCGGTGCAACAGCCAAGCTTGCTATCTCACAGACCAACGACACATTGTGCGACAAGGCAAGAATCCTCGAGATGCCTAAGATCAAGTTCCCGTCTCCCTGTCTTTCCAAGGCCATCAGACCTGAGAAGAAGGGTGAGGAAGATAAGATCATGGGCGGCCTGCAGAAGCTCATGGATGAGGACAGATGCTTCACAGTTGAGAACAATGCAGAGACAAAGCAGATGGTCATCTCCGGTTTGGGTGAAGTTCAGCTCAAGGTTCTTGTTACCAAGCTCAAGAATAAGTTCAAGGTAGACGCAGTCCTCGAGGACGCTAAGGTTCCTTACCGTGAGACTATCCGTAAGAAGGTTAAGGTTCAGGGTAAGCATAAGAAGCAGTCCGGCGGACACGGTCAGTACGGTGACGTTTGGATCGAGTTCGAGCCTAACTACGATACAGAGGATCTCGTTTTCGAGGAGAAGGTATTCGGCGGAGCTGTTCCGAAGAACTACTTCCCTGCAGTTGAGAAGGGACTCCAGGAGTCCATCGAAAAGGGTATCCTCGCAGGCTATCCTGTAGTTAACCTCAAGGCTACTCTCGTAGACGGTTCCTACCACGACGTAGACTCCAACGAGCAGTCATTCAAGATGGCTGCCCACCTCGCATTCAAGGCAGGTATGGAGCAGGCTGATTCCATCATCCTCGAGCCTATCTCTTCCGTAGAGATCCACGGACCTGAGGATAAGCAGGGAGACCTCTTGGGCGACCTCAATAAGAGAAGAGGCCGTGTAATGGGTATCGGCGCTGACGAGCTCGGCTGTGTTATCAATGCTGAAGTTCCTACATCCGAGATGGGTGACTACGCTACAGACCTTAAGGCTATGACTCAGGGCTTGGGCTGGTTCGCAATGGAGCATGCAAGATATGAGCCCGCTCCGTCAGATGTATCGGCTAAGGTAATCGCTGAGGCAAAGGCTAATGAGGAGTGATCTCTCGAGACTCTTCGCTACGTACTCCGCGCTTCGCTTGTGCGTAAGTCCGCTCAGAGGTCTCGCTCGATCTTAATAAGAATTGTTATATAGGGGCCGCGCCGTAAGGTGCGGCTCTTTTATTTATTAATTAAGAAAAATACTTAAGAACAATGCCACCAACGTACCATATTAAGAAAAATAAGAAAAGAGTACGTTAAATCGGCGTTTTTAACGTACTAAACTTGGATATTTCTTCAAAGAGTACGTTAAATCGGCTTTCTAACGTACCCTTTGCTGAAAATCTAGAAAAGAGTACGTTTTTAGGGGCATTTCAACGTACTAAACAGGGGAAAATTACAAAAGAGTACGTTGCAGTTATATTCAGATACCTGCGCCGCTGCGATAGAGATATGACTTGATAAATATCTGGTTGACGAACGAAGAGTTTGGGATTATTATATGAACAGATGAGCAATCGTTCATATAAATGGAAAGGAAGGCGACTATGGGACACGACCATTCAGACTTGATCAAGAATGTTAAGGCAGGACTGCCTAAGGACGAGCTGCTGCAGGATCTCGGTGATCTTTTCAAGGTGTTCGGCGATACTACGAGGATCAAGATCATGTATGCACTTTCTGAGGATGAGATGTGTGTATGCGCTATCTCCGAACTGCTCGGAATGACACAGTCTGCAATTTCACATCAGCTTAAGACATTGAAGGACGCGGAACTTGTCGCTTCCAGAAGAGACGGTAAGACCATCTATTACAGACTTGCAGATGATCACGTTAAGTCGATCATTGCGCAGGGTTATGAACACATCACAGAGTAAAGGAGAACAAAGAAGATGAAGAAGACATTCGAATTGGAAGATCTGGACTGCGCTAACTGCGCAAGGAAGATGCAGGAGGCTGTTGAGAAGCTTGACGGTGTTAATTCCTGCTCGGTCAACTTTATGACACAGAAGATGATCCTCGATGCAGACGATGCAAGATTCGACGACATCTTAAAAGAAGCCATCAAGGTAATGAAGAAAGTTGAACCTGACTGCACAGTAATCGTTTAATATGAATATCAAGCTTACCCGTAAACAAAAGAAGATGCTGTACCGGATCCTGATATCTGCAGGACTTCTGGGAGCAGCCGCACTCATAACACATCTGATCGAACTTCCCTGGTGGGCTGAACTTCTGATCTTTGCTGTTCCTTATGTGATCGCAGGATACGACGTTCTGAAGACTGCCTTCGTTAACATAATTCACGGACAGTTCTTCGACGAGAAGTTCCTCATGATGGTCGCGACGATCGGCGCGTTCGGTGCAGGCGAGTATCCCGAAGCTTCGGCGGTAATGCTCTTTTATCAGGTAGGAGAATTATTCCAAAGCGTCGCAGTCGGAAGATCGAGAAAGTCCATATCCAAGCTTATGGACATAAGACCCGACAGTGCGACTGTTATAAGAGACGGTGAAGAAGTCACCGTAAGTCCCGATGAGGTTAACGTCGGTGAGATCATCGTCATAAGACCCGGCGAGAAGATCCCTCTGGACGGTATCGTAGAAGAGGGTACAAGCTCGGTCAACACGTCTGCACTTACGGGTGAATCCGTGCCTGTGGATGTGGCGTTCAGCGACAATGTAATAAGCGGTACGGTCAATCTTACGGGAGTTATCAAGGTTAAGACGACGAGCACTTTCGGCGAGAGTACCGTATCTAAGATCCTGGAGCTTGTAGAAAATTCTTCCGAGAAAAAGGCGAAGGTCGAGAACTTTATCACCAAGTTCGCAAGATGGTACACTCCCTGCGTAGTTATCGCGGCGGTGCTCCTGGCAATAGTACCTCCGCTTGTCCTCGGCATTGGCAGCTGGGAAGTATGGAAGACATGGCTAGTAAGAGCGTGCGTATTCCTCGTTGTATCGTGTCCCTGCGCTCTTGTGGTATCTGTTCCTCTGTCATTCTTCGGAGGCATCGGCGGCGCTGCCCGTGAGGGTATCCTCATCAAGGGCGCGAACTACATGGAGACACTTGCAGGCATAGATACGGTTGTATTCGATAAGACCGGTACGCTTACAAAAGGTATTTTCGCTGTCGATGATATCCATCCCAAGGATATAAGCAAAGAGGATCTTCTCGACATAGCAGCGGCGTGTGAGAGCTTCTCAAGCCATCCTGTCGCACAGTCAATCGTCAGGGCTCACGGCGGTCATATCGATAAGGACAGGTTCTCTGACGTTAAGGAGATCGCGGGCAAGGGCATCGAGGCAGTCATTGACGGACAGACATATTACTGCGGAAATGCAGGTCTCATGGAACTGTGCGGTGCCGACTATCACGACTGTCATCTTACGGGTACGATAATCCATCTGGCGCGAGGCAATGAGTACCTCGGACACATCGTCATCAACGACGAGATCAAAGAGGATGCGGCGCAGACCGTTTCGAAGCTTAAGCAGATCGGCGTAAGCCGTGTG
>CADAXO010000156.1 GCA_902791885.1 Oscillospiraceae bacterium
AAGACCTTCATCGTGGTCGTTTACTCTCTTATGGTCTCTTGATGAGATCATGGGCACTGCCACATTACCGTCAGAGAAAGAAAGGATAGTAAGCTCGGGACCTACCATGCACTCCTCGATAACAACCGTGGAACCTGCACTTCCGAACTTCTGGTCACCCATCATGTCGGATACAGCCTGCTTAGCCTCCTCAAGCGTCTGCGCAATGATAACGCCCTTACCGAGTGCAAGACCGTCGCACTTAATTACGATAGGCATCTTCTGCGTCTCAAGATAAGCCAGCGCCTTCTGCTCGTCATCAAAGATCTCATAAGCTGCAGTAGGAACGTTATACTTCTTCATAAGGCTCTTCGAAAAGGCTTTGGACGACTCAATGATCGCTGCATTAGCCTTGGGTCCGAATGCTCTTATGCCCTCTTCTTCGAGTCTGTCGGCGAGACCCAGTGCGAGCGGGTCCTCGGGAGCGATGAATACGAGGTCGAACTTCCCGTCCTTTGCATAAGATACGAGCTTCTCGATCTCATTTGCTTTAATATCTACACAAGTTGCGACAGAAGCTATACCGCCGTTACCGGGAGCACAATAAAGCTCGGTTACTCTGGGATCCTGCTTAAGCTTCCAGCAAATTACATGCTCTCTTCCGCCGCTTCCAACTACTAATACTTTCATATCAAATGCCTCCGTGAGGTTTTTATTTCCAGTTGGTATTGTACCATACCAAGGTCAGTTAACGGGCTCTCTGCCTTCTTTAAATAAAGTCATCATCTCGTTCGTAAGACTTAAGTCGTCAGGCTGGAGCACCACATCTTCCCTGCGCGTCCACTCTGCTACAGCAAGTTCGGACTCATCACGGGTTATGGTCTCATCTCCGTCAAGCTCACAGAAGAAACCTGCAAGGATATCGTCCACAACGCCCCAAGGCTGAGACTTATAGTACCTGATATTCTTGACCTTAAGTCCCGTCTCCTCCATAGCTTCTCTTGCCACAGTCTCTTCAAAAGTCTCGCCTATCTCAGTAAAGCCTGCGATAAGCGCATAATAAGGCACATCGCTTCTTCCCTGATACTTGGTAAGTAGGATCCTGTCATCGGATCTTGTCCCGCCCCTCTTGATCAGGCCTACGATAACGGCAGGCACTACTCTCGGATAGATAGTGTTGCCGCACTTACCGCATACGATCGCACGTTCTATCGTGCTTCTTGAAGTCAGTTCTCCGCAGCGGCCGCAGTATTTGTTATTTAAGTACCACGTACTTAACTGCTTGGCAGTAAAAGCCTCAAAAATACTCTTCTTCGGGATACCGGGCTTTTTCCTGAACTCACGGACTCTCATATAGACAGTACCGGAAGGTGCCTGAACAGAATCGTCTTCCGCAAGAAAAACATCATCTTCGTCCATGGAGAAAAGGTATGTAAGCAAAGACGGTCTCTCCCCAAACTCGGAAAGTCTGGGGAAAGGCTTGCCTTCTTCTTTTGTAAGTATCTTACCTTCGTTATCGAAGTGTATTACCAGGCTGTCGTCAGACGCCTTCTTATCCGGTATATAACTGTTCTTAAGCTTATGCGGGTAGATATCCTGTAACATTACTAATTCTTACCGTTCTTTCTTAATATAAGATGGAATTCATCGTACATCGAATCAGTAAGTTCTGCAAGAAATCATCATCCAGCTGTATCAAGAAGTCCGGCGGCTTCCTTAAGAAGTTTAATTATCGGCAGATGCTGAGGACATACGCCCTCACACTGACCGCACTCTATGCAGTCCGACGCTTTACCGGATCTTCCGATAAGCCCCGAATAGTAATTCTTGGATCTCCAGTCATCAGGGTAACGTCTCAACGTATTGACGGTGCGGAATACATCTGGAATGCTGATACTCATAGGACATCCGTCAACACAGTACTTACAGGATGTGCAGCCTATCTGAGGCATGCTTAAGATCTCATCGGTTACCTCATCGATAATACGGAATTCCTCATCGTTCATAGGTTCGAAGTTTGTAAAAGTCCTGATGTTATCTTCCATCTGCTCATCATTCGACATGCCCGAAAGAATAGTCATGACTCCGGGCAAAGAACCTACATATCTTAATGCCCAAGAGGCAACAGAATCATCAGGGCGATAAGACTTAAACTTACTCTCGATATGAGGATCCATATTCGCAAGCATACCGCCTCTTACAGGTTCCATAATGATGATCGGTATATTACGGGTTGCGAGGATATCATAAAGCTTCTGGGACTGAACAACGGGATTTGTTCTGTCGAGATAATTAAGCTGTATCTGAACGAACTCGACCTCAGGATGAGAATCAACAATCTGTTCAAGAAGTTCAGGGGTTCCGTGGAACGAGAATCCGAAGTGGCGGATCTTTCCCGCTTCTTTCATCTTGATACCCCAATTGAAGCAGTCGTACTTCACATATGTATCGTAATTATTACCGTCTTCAATCGAATGCAGAAGATAGAAATCGAAGTAGTCAACGCCTGCGCGTTCGCACTGTTCATTAAACAGCCTGTCCACATCGCTCGCCTGCTTGATCTCCCAGGCAGGAAGCTTGGTAGCCAGCATAAAAGAATCTCTCGGATATCTTTTGACTACTGCTTCTCTTGCAGCAACCTCAGACTTACCGCCGTGATATACATAAGCTGTATCGAAATAATTCATACCTGCCTGCATATATTTATCAACCATTCTGCAGACATGTTCGTGATCAATAACGCCGTCCTTCTCCGGAAGACGCATAAGCCCGAATCCGAGCTTCGGCATACTACTTACATCGATACTCATATTAAGTACCTCCTAAATTAGATGTGCCCCACAGATAGATTATACCTTATTTTGATAATATATTCTTTCTTACATCACGGAAAAGGATTCATATTCAGTTTCTCCGGCATTCGAATCAGCAATATAAATCTTCAATCCTACAAGTCCACACTTGAGACAAAGCTATGCTGGCTTTTTCCAGTCTATTTCCGGTTTAACCCCTTTTTTTACGCAATCATCCAAATACAGATCTATTAGATTCTGATAAGGAATCCCTGTCTCCTCTGCAAGTTGCTTAAAGTAATCGATCGTCGTTATCTTCAGATTCATAGTAACCTGACGTTTAAGCTTTTCAGTATACGGATTCTTTCTGGGGTTAAGGTTAGCGATATCATAGTTATCTCTCATAATCTGCCTCCGTTCTGATTATAGTAATCAGCTTCAGTCTTAGTTGCTATCCTCGCCGATATCAATCGAATAATCTCATCGCAGTCTCTATAACAGTGGCATACAGTTAAAACTTTCAAAGATTTGCTCATTCCGATCAAGAGAAATCTTTCTTCTTCCTCGGAATGATCCGGATCATCGAACATGATTGCATTGTCATCAAAGAAGACTGAGCTTGCTTCTAAGAAGTCAACGCCATGTTTCCTTTTATTGATGGCATTTTTATTCTCATCCCATTCGAAGGTCATCTGTCGACACCTCCGATATGTATAATTATATGATAATTATTATCCATTATCAAACACCCCAAGTATGCATTTATGGTTTCTATGAACATCTCAAAGCAACTACAATTCTTCTTCCGTTAATATGGCTGTATTCACATGTAACCAGCAGAAGATATTGATTACCGGGTTCGATANNNAGAGAAAACACCTGATCGATAAAGTCTCTTTCCGAATCATCATTGATGAAATTACTCCATCCGAAATATGTAAACTCTCCTCCGTCAACGGATACATCAAGGACGGAAGTCACTTCGTATTCCATACGTCCGTTAACCGTATCAAGTGTTATCCGCCCGTATTCATTGAAGAATGTCTCGTCATCGAATTTGCTTAAGTCGGCAAACATAGTTCCGTTGCTGTTGTTATGCGCGAATATCGTAACCAGATCATCGCTTAAATCCGAAGATCTTGGGATGAACGGACAGCCGCTTCTGTCATCCTCCCCCTTGTAATTATGGGTCAGATAATAGTAGTTGCCCTCCGAGTTATAACGGTCACGCATAACCGGATAACTGATCGATGTTCCTTCGACCGTCAGGAAACCTACAAAATCTTCATAAGCAGATGCAAGCAATTCAACCTCAGGATTTATCCATTCATCCTCATCTTCATAATACTCATACTTATCAGACACTTCAGAATATGTCTTTATGGAATTAAGCCCTTCGGGTCCGCCGTTTCTGTCCAGCATGAAGTAGAACAAAGCTATGCCAAACAGCAGGCCCTCAATTGCAGCCAATATCTTTATTGATCTCATAATATTCACCAAAACCCGGAGGGCAAAGCCCTCCGGGGAAACCATTAATCAAACTTTTCTTTTCTCTTCTTACTGACCGTTATCCAAGTTGCCGCAATCACTGCACCGGCACCCAATACCGTGAACCCTATATAGCGGTATGAAGGATCATCAATCAGTCCGGTCTGTGGAACGAAAGACAGTGACTGATTCTTATCATTCCAATCCTCATGAGCTTTGATCAAAACTCCTGTTGCATCATCGTAGACGCATTCGAAGATAACAAGCTTCTCCGATGTAAACTCGGATCCGTCAAAGCTTACGGTTATATCAATGCTTCCGTTCGATGCATCAGGTACAAATACAGTCGAGCGGTGAGCCTCCGAATCGCCGGTAGATGAATTCATAACGTCAGTCTCCATTCTGTATTCTCTTCCCGGGATCAAGCCTTCATAGAAAACTCTGTCGATAACAGTGACATTATCCGAAGGTGCGACAGATCTCGTACCATCGCTTCCGCTAGCCTGCGAAGACAATCTGCATATAAGTATTGTCTGACCTTCATCGTTAAGATCTGCATGCATTGCGATCCTTATACCCGGACCTGCGTACATATCCTCGAACACGACGAGTCTGTCGATCTCCTGAAGTTCCAAGGCATTAACTGTAAACGTCATATCCACGAAGCCATTAGGTTCAGTAGGCACAAACGTTATATGAGCACTTACTTCCTCTCCGTTCTGAATGAGAGTACCTGTCGATACATTACCGTTACTGTCAGTCTTTATATACTGAACCGAGCCGCGGACAGTATATTCTCTTCCGGGTTCAAGATTACTGTAGTAAACACGGTCTGTTACTGTTGCATCTGCTGTCTCGGTAATTGTCTTGCCTCCGGTCACTCCGTCAGCAGCCGTTGTACGTACTCCGGGAATATAGACAGTCTGTCCTTCATCATTAAGGTCCCAGTGATAAGAGATCCTGGCCATCGTATTTAAGTAATATAGATTCTCCATTACAACCAATCTGTCATAGTGAAGATCGGCAAGAACTCTGGAATCAAATGTAAATTCCATATCAACGGTACCGTCAGGAGACTCAGCCGTAAACACTGCGGTCGAAGTCGCCTGAACATCGCCTAAGATATCGGATACGGGACCGCTGTGGATAAAGCCGTTCTCATCTTCGTACATCCAGTACAGGAATCCCTGAACCATATACTGATTATTGTAAGAAACAGTATCGGTTATCCTTGCACACTCACCGTATGCCACTATATCTCCGTTTACATCAGAGCCATACGCATTCGTATGAACATCCGGAACCTCTATAGTCTGATACTGATCATCTATATCAGCGTGATGCATTAAAGGAATATCGTTCTGGTACAGATCCTCAAAGGAAACCAAGGTCTTTCCTCTGAACCTCTCGGTATCGATAACATATGTGACCTGCACATAACCTTCCTGCTCTGAAGGCGTAAACGATGTTACCGGCTCAATGATCTCATCTGATACAGCCTGATGTATCTCCCCTCCGTCAGTACGGTTACCATTAGCATCATAGGACACAAGATGCATATGTCCTCTCATCTCATATGTGACACCTGGCTGAAGTCCTTCATAATGAACATTGTCGATTATCGTGGCAAGACCGCTCGAAGTTATCTGGTCTAAAGTCCCGGAATCATAAACGCCTGTTCTTATCTGTCCGATACGGACGGTCTGTCCGGCATCATTGATATCGTTATGAATCGCTACAGGATCATCGACATACCACTGATTGTGATTTGTAAGATCAACGGAAGGAGCGATCCTCAATTCTTCGAATGAGACAAGATCTCTCGGAGCTTCCGCTAATCCGTCTTCCACTTCTCTCATCAGTATCTCTGTATTAAGC
>CADAXO010000157.1 GCA_902791885.1 Oscillospiraceae bacterium
TGTATCATCGGGTTTTCAGATGCCGAAGGGGCATATCACTGCTTCGATATCACCGTCGTACATCAAGAAATCGGGAACAGGATTCGATCTTCCGATAGCCATCGGAATGCTGATCGCATCAGGTCAGCTTAAGGTCAGTAAGGACGCGAAGATCTTCGCGACGGGTGAGATCAAGCTTGACGGCAAGATTAAAGGAACACCTTCAGCGGCATTAAGGCTGATGGGCGCTGTGGGATCCTATGATTATCTCTTTATTCCCGAAGATGAGACTGATGCCGCTAGATGCGTCGGATTGGCAGCGATGCCTGTTTCAAGTCTTTCTATGATCAGACCGGTCTTCGAAGACGGTATATATCAGCCGAGTATCTTTACTCTTGACGGGATAGAGAACACCTGTGATGAGGTTCCTGATTTCTCATCGGTCAAAGGACAGGAGAAAGCGATAAGAGCACTTCTTATCGCAGCCGCGGGTGTGCATAACATACTGCTTCTGGGAAGTCCCGGGTGCGGTAAGACTATGGCGGGAAAGATCCTTGCAGGGATAATGCCACCTTTGAATCGCTCAGAGATAGCAGACGTCTATTCCGTGATGGAAGCGGCGGGGTTAAAGGACGATCCCGAGGAGAAACTTGTGTTAAGTGACAGAAGACCTTTTCGCTATATTTACCCCGGGATGAGTAAGGGAAGGATACTCGGTGTGCAAAGCAAGCTCCTGCCGGGTGAGTTCGCCCTTGCAAATCACGGAGTACTTTTCGCGGACGAGATCTTCGAGTTTAAGCGCGAGATCTTGGAGGCGTTAAGAGTTCCCCTCGAAGATCATGTTGTGAGAATGAGTAAGGACGGAAGGAACTGTACTTTTCCCGCATCGTTCGTGTTCGTTGCCGCAGGTAACCCGTGTAAGTGCGGAATGCTTTATGAAGAGGGCCGAAGATGCATATGTACTCCGAATGTGATCAACAGCTACATGAATAAGCTGTCCGGACCTATAAAGGACAGAATTGATCTTGTTGCGGAAATGAGATCCATATCGGGGAAGAACATGGCCGAGTCTGCAGTAAGCGAAGACATTAAGCTGAATAACAGCATGAAAGAACTTGTTCAGCAGGCGTGGCAGATGCAGGCGGAAAGATTCAGGGACAAAAGCTATAACGGAACCTGCAGCTATGCGGATGCCGATATCTTAAGAGCGAATTCAGATGTGGTTCAGTATGCGTCGGAGATATCGGAGATGGCAGGTTTCTCGGCGAGAGGATTTAACAGGATATTGAGAGTAGGAAGGACTATAGCGGATCTTGACGGAAGAAAGGATATGAGAAGGTCTGATGTAGCCGAAGCGGGAATATACAGAAAGGGAGAGAACGTAAATGGAAGAGTGGGATTTAAGGCTTCTTGAGCATACGGCGATAAGAATGGAGACAAAAGTTGACTACAAGGTCTGGCAGGAGCTTTTACTTAATAAAGCAATGGAGGAATCAAGATTCCCCGGTATTAATGATCTTATAAAGATAAGTAAGGACGCAGATGATTATCTTCTGAGCGCAAGATCGCGCGAGTTGATCGATGATGCAATAAGAAATTCCGACGCGGTCAGACGTGCGGCGGAGAAATATGCGAAGATCGCCGAAGAACATAACATAAGGATGATAGCCAGAGATTATGTGTATTATCCCCGGATATGGGAAGGAATAAGCGGGATGCCTCCGGTCCTGTTTGTTAAGGGAGACATTAAGACTTTGTTTTATCTGGATTACTATGGCGGTGCTTCGATAGTCGGCAGCAGAGTTCCGGGAAGGTATTCGCTTTATGCTACGGGTGACTTCGTATCCAAGCTTTGCGCGAAGAATATTGTAATAGTTTCAGGTATGGCTTTGGGCATCGACCGTAAAGCTCATGAGGTATGTTTGGATAACGGAGGAAGGACACTTGCGGTTGTGCCGGGCGGATGCGACGTCATATATCCTTATCAGAACAGGGATATCTATGACCGTATATGTGAAACCGGTGCCGTAGTGTCTGAGATGCCTCCAGGACAGGAAGTTATAAAGCAGTATTTTCCTTCCAGAAACAGACTTATATCAGCATTATCCGATGTCTGTCTTATCATGGAAGCGGGTGAACACAGCGGTACCTTGCATACTGCATCGTTTGCAGCGGCTCAGGGCAGGGATGTATTCGTGCTGCCGAACAGTATATATGCCGATAATTCGATCGGAGGTCTTAAGATGCTCCAGGACGGCGCTGAGGTGCTGATCGATTCTGATACTGTGTACGGCAGAATACAGGATAAGGTAATATTCCGGGAAGATGATCTGTGGTTTGGGGAAGATGATTATGTATATCCCGAGAAGTTCGATATATCGGTATTAAGAGACATGATGAGAGACTGTCCCGAGGATCTTAATGAGGACGATTGGAAGGAACTTATCTGCGACGAGATATCTGAAAAACCCAAGAATATTGACGAGCTTTGTGTATGTATGGGAATGCCGTTCTCATATCTGTCGGCACTTGTTACGGGACTTGAGACCGAAGGACGCATCGCGAATGAGCGCGGCAAATATGTTTTGACAATTCAAGGGCGTTAATCTATAGTTAAACACTGAATCGATTGAAAGCGGTGAAAAGTAAGATGGGTAAGAATCTTGTAATTGTTGAGTCTCCTGCAAAAGCAAAGACAATAGAAAGATATCTTGGTCAGGATTATAAAGTTACGGCAACGGTGGGTCATTTCAGAGATCTTCCGGATAAAACTTTGGGCGTAAGCGTGGATAACGATTTCAAGCCCTTATATATAGATAAGAATGTAAAAGTAAAAAAAGAACTCATCTCACTTGCAAGTCAGGCTGACTTCGTATACATCGCAACCGACCCGGACCGTGAGGGAGAAGCAATCGCATGGCATGTTGCCAAGACTTTGAAGATCGACCCTATGTCGAAGTGCAGAGTCACTTTCAATGAGATCACCAAGAAGGCTGTACAGGCGGCTATAGAGAACCCGAGAACTATCGACATGAATCTTGTCGATGCCCAGCAGGCTCGAAGGATATTAGACAGACTCGTAGGTTATGAATTGAGCCCGCTTCTTTGTAAGAAGATCAGGACAGGACTTTCCGCGGGACGCGTTCAGTCCGTTGTTACCAGAATGGTTCTTGATAAGGATGCTGAGATCGATGCATTCATTCCCGAAGATTATTGGAATCTCTCTGCAGAGGTTACTCCGGGTGCCAAGAAGGATGTATTTGTCGTTAAGTACCTTGGTACCGTAGAAGGCGGCGAGATAGTAAAGCCTAAGGACGGAAGAGTATCCGATAAGGATATGGCCGAGAGGATCTACAACAATATAAAGGATAAAGATCTTGAAGCCATGACAGTTAAGAAGGGCAACGGCGCGAGAAAGCCCGCTCCGCCTTTCACGACTTCCACAATGCAGCAGGAAGCTTCAAGAAGGATCGGGTTTACTACAAGAACCACGACAAGAGTAGCCCAGCAGTTATATGAAGGCGTAAATATCGAAGGACAGGGCCAGACAGCTCTCGTAACTTATATAAGAACAGACTCCGTAAGAGTTTCCGATGAGGCTGTAACGGCTTCAAGAGGTCTT
>CADAXO010000158.1 GCA_902791885.1 Oscillospiraceae bacterium
GAACTGCGGGCTCTATAACATAAAGGCCTTCAATGGGCGTCTTGGTTACCGTGATCTGCCCCATTACTGTTCCTCCAATTCCTTCAGATATCTGGATAACGCATCCTGCCATGTGGGAAGCGGCGTAAAGCCGTTCTCCGTAAGCTTGGATTTATCAAGTCTTGAATTAAAAGGTCTTGCAGCCTTGGAAAGACCGTACTCCGCTGTTGTTACGGGAGTGACCTTAGTGGAAAGACCTGCCTGACGGTAGATCTCGCATGTGAAATCGTACCATGAGATATAACCGCCCTCGTTAGTGGCGTGATAATAACCGTACTTCTCGGTCTCAGCCATATCAACGAGAAGCCTTGCAAGATCGTAAGTATATGTGGGAGTGCCGACCTGGTCGTTAACGACCCTTACTTCGTCATGTGTCTTTCCGACATTAAGCATGGTCTTAATAAAGTTCTTGCCGTTCTTGCCGAACACCCATGCGATCCTGACGATAAAGTACTTATCGAGAAGCCCTGCCACAGCCATCTCGCCGTCGAGCTTGCTCTGGCCGTATACGTTAAGGGGCGCATAGTTTCTGTCGTCGGGCTGCCAGGGTCTTTCGCCCTTGCCGTCGAAGACATAGTCCGTACTTATGTAGATCATCTTCGCATCAGCAGTTCTTGC
This sequence comes from Oscillospiraceae bacterium, assembly GCA_902791885.1. The sequence goes on from CADAXO010000158.1 coordinate 658, forward strand.
TGCCTGTGCGATATATCTTGTTCCTTCGCTGTTGATCGCTCTTACCTTGGGCTGGTTCTCCTCGTCCTCAGCTGCATCTACCGCAGTCCATGCAGCGCAGTGAACAACGACGTCAGGCTTGATCATGGCGATCGCTTTAGACACCTCGGACTCATCCGTGATATCAAGCTTTACATAGGGAAACTGAGATTCAACACTATCGAGGATGTCCGTTCCTACGGCTTCATATCCTCTCTTATCAAGCTCATTCAGGACGTCGTGACCCAGCTGTCCGCCTACACCTGTAACAAAGAATCTCATCTCTTACTTATCTCCGTACATCTTCTCGTAGTAGTTCTGATACTCGCCGCTGATGATCGGCTGCCACCATGCCTCATTATCGAGGTACCACTTGATCATTATGGATCTTCGTGGGATCGATGGCATATCTTCTGTCGTGGCCTGCACGGTCTGTTACGTATGTGATGAGGTCTTCGGACTTGCCGAGTTCCTTTAAGATGAGCTTAACGATGTCGATATTGGCCATCTCGTTGTGGCCTCCGACGTTATAGACTTCACCGACCTTACCCTCGTGGATGATGAGGTCGATAGCCTTGCAGTGATCCTCAACATAAAGCCAGTCTCTTACATTAAGTCCGTCGCCGTATACAGGCAAAGACTCGTCGTGGAGAGCACGGATGATCATGAGAGGGATAAGCTTCTCGGGGAAGTGGTAAGGACCGTAGTTATTCGAGCATCTCGAGATAGTTACGGGAAGTCCGTATGTTCTGTAGTAAGCAAGAACGAGAAGGTCTGGATCGGAGTGGACTCCGTGAAGAACAGGTCGGGACGGTCGAGCGGAAGGTCTCCGTAAACCTCGTCCGTTGATACCTGATGGTATCTCTTTACGCCGTGCTTTCTGCTCGCATCCATAAGAACGGAAGTTCCGAGGATATTGGTCTCGAGGAAGATCTGAGGGTTCTCGATAGATCTGTCTACGTGGCTCTCTGCAGCAAAGTTTACTACGATATCGGGCTTCTCCTCTTCGAAAAGCTTGTCTACTGCTTCCTTATCGCAGATATCGGCCTTGACGAATCTGAAGTTCGGGTTATCCATAACGGGTTCGAGTGTTGAAAGGTTGCCCGCATATGTAAGCTTATCAAGACAGATGATCCTGTAATCAGGATGTGCCTTAAGCATGTGGAAAACAAAATTACTTCCGATAAAACCTGCTCCGCCTGTAACGATAATGTTCATGTAATTCTCCTGTTTGCTGATTATTTATTGATATATTTGCCGTCCAGTACATCCTTAAGATACTGTCCGTATTGGCTCTTGCCCATGAGCTTAATGGTCTGCTCGACCTGCTCCTTAGTGATCCAGCCGTTGGCATATGAGATATCCTCAAGACATCCGATCTTCCTGTGCTGGTGCTGCTCGACGGTCTTGATGAAGTTGCCCGCATCGAATAAACTCTCATGCGTACCCGTATCAAGCCAGGTAAATCCTCTTCCCAGGATCTCGACATTAAGTCTTCCCTCTTCAAGATAGATCTTGTTAAGGTCTGTAATCTCGAGCTCGCCTCTTGCCGAAGGCTTGAGGTTCTTAGCGTATTCGACTACCTTGTTATCGTAGAAATAAAGGCCCGTAACGCAGTAATTGCTCTTAGGCTGCTGGGGCTTCTCCTCGATGGATACCGCACGCCAGTTACTGTCGAACTCAACGATACCGAATCTTTCAGGATCTTCAACATAGTAACCGAAGACTGTGGCACCTCTGCCCTCCTCCGCGTTATCTACGGCTGCCTTGAGCTTAAGGCCCAGGCCGTGACCCGTGAAGATATTGTCGCCCAATACCATGGCAACGTTATCGTCACCTATGAATTCCTCACCGAGGACGAATGCCTGTGCAAGTCCGTCAGGTGAAGGCTGTACCTTGTACTGTAATGAGATTCCGAACTGTGAACCGTCGCCTAACAAAGATTCGAATCTGGGTGTATCGTTCGGAGTGGAGATGATAAGGATATCCCTGATGCCCGCGCTCATAAGAACGGAGAGAGGATAATAGATCATCGGCTTATCGTAAACCGGAAGAAGCTGCTTACTTGTTACCATTGTCAGAGGATAAAGCCTTGTACCCGATCCTCCGGCCAGAACTATACCTTTCATAAAGATACGCCTCTCTTATATTTAATTTTATTATTATACTATACACACGCGAAATATTGAAAACATACGTTAAAACGATTATCATCAACACATATGAGCAGTATAAGAAAGAGCGCAGTCTTCAACAAAACCAACCTTGTCGTCATCCTGGCAGGGTTGTTTATTGCTTTATCCGCTTTGGCATTCATCATCGACGACACACGTAATGTCCAGTCGGAATCACTGCCCTCATCCGGCATCTTAGGCGAGATGACCGAAGAGAATTCCTACAGTCAAAGATTCGTCTGCACCGAAGACGGCCTGTCAAGGATCCGCCTTCTTACAGCGACCTATGCAAGAGCAAATGAAGGAACGCTTGATATCTCCCTCGAGAATGAATCGGGTGAACTTATTCAGTCCTGGGAAGTAAACGCTTCATCCCTCCCGGACAACTCCTACGCCGACCTGGCTCTTGATAACAAGATAACCGACAGCAACGGTAAGGTCTTCTTCCTTAAGATCACTTCGGATTCGCCCGAAGGCGCTGCACCCACTATGTATACGACGAACTACGGAGGCTCTGCAGGACTTTCGATCAACGGCGAGGAGCAGAACTTTTCGCTGTGCTTCATGCTCGAGTATGTAAGGCCCTCATCTTCGCTTCTTAATGCGGGAACCGTGCTTGCCGTACTCCTTCTTATCCTGATCCCGGTCTCCATGAAGATCGCTGTGAAGTTCTTCCCCGTCTCCAAGATCTGGATCCTTATGTTCTCCGAACTTGCCGCAGTTATCGGAGCTCACAGATACTTAAGGCACACATCTCCTTCCGTCTTCCCCACATGGGCTCTCGCGGCGGGATTCGTGGCTTTCTGCGTACTCTGGACCGTATTCTCGGTGCTTCTTTACAGACTCATCTTCGTTAAGAAGATCCCTGTCCATAAACTCTCGCTTGTCCTTCTTATCCTGTTCTCGCTGATCACGATCGGCTTCCTTACACCGGGTACGGGCAACGACGAACAGTTCCATTATGCTTTCGCTTATAAGTACGCGAACATCTTCTCTTTCCACGGTTTCTCAGACCCTGTAGATGAAGACGGCGACAAGCTTATTTACATGAGAGACGAGGACGCGGAGCTTCTTTCAGGCATGGTCGATGTCCCTGTCTATATAACGGAAGGCTCCTACAGGGATGTTGCCAAAAACTTCAGCGTATTCTCACACGACAACACGCTTAAAGCCTACAAGATCAACCAGATCCTGGACGTAACTTCCTTAAGGCACAACAACGTGCCCTTGGGCTACATCGCATCCGGACTCGGAGTACTGATCGCAAGGATACTTCACCTGGGCGCCGTCCCGACATTCTATATGGGAAGGCTCTTTAACGCCGCGCTCTTTATCCTGTTCGTATATCTTGCGATAAAGATCATTCCCGTAGGCAAGGAGACTTTATTCGTGCTCTCCCTCTTCCCTATGGTGCTGCAGCAGGCTGTCACATATTCTTACGACAGCATCATCCTGGGCCTCATCTTCCTTTTTACCGCAATAACCGTGTCGGTATTCGAACAAGAAGAGAAACTTACGTTAAAGCAGTTCATTATCCTCGGAGTTCTGGCGTTCGGGATCGCTATCAGCAAGTACGTATATGCGCCTTTGATCTTCATTGTGCTGGCACTTCCTTATACGAAGCTTAACTTCAAAAATCCCAAGGCCGTCAAGAACGGTGTCATCGCAGGTATCTTAGTCTGCGGCGTCTCCGCGATGATCATCCTTCAAGCCACAAGGTCTATCTTCAAGTTCTTCATCCCGTCTTACGTTTCCGACGGACAGCCGGTCTTCGGCATCATCGTAAAGTACATGGAGATGCTTCAGATGACCGCGATAAGAAACTCCGATTTCTATGTTCATTCCATGGGCGCATATCCCGGCTGGTATCAGATCTATGTACCGGTCCTTATCGTCGCTTCTTTCTATATCCTCCTCATCTTCTCCCTTGTAAGAAAGAAGGATGAGAAAGCTTTATTCGGCACGGGGACAAAGGTATTGGGTGCAGCTTTGGTCATCACTTCCTGCCTTCTTATCACGCTCCCGATGGCAGCAGGATTTACGGATCCCATGAGCGA
>CADAXO010000159.1 GCA_902791885.1 Oscillospiraceae bacterium
CTCGAAGATATCAACTGTACCGAACGGTCTGACTCTCGGCTGATCACCTTCAACGGTTGCAAGATAGTAAGTCTGGGCTTCTTTCAAAAATTCATATACTTCGTTCATGGTAAATACCTCCGATTTTTTAATTTTAACTTAAAATGACTACCTATAGTAACTACCTATTTGGCCATTTCAGGGGCAAATAGGTAGTCATTTCCGTGATATAATCCAAATTAATATGAATTTGAACGAATTGAAGATCGGCAAGTCGGCAAGGATCTTAACGGTCGGCGGCGAAGGTGCATTAAGACAGCATTTTCTTGATATGGGCGTAATCCCCGGTGCGGAGGTTACACTGATCAAGCTCGCTCCGATGGGCGATCCGATGGAATTAAGAATCCACGGTTATGAACTGACCTTAAGACTCGATGAGGCAAGCAATATCGGTATCGAGCCGATCGAACATAAGGAAGAATCAAACGAACAGCCAAAGCAGACCAAGAATACCAAGACCGAACACCCCGGCTTGGGGGAGGAAGGACGATTCCATCCGAAGGGTACAGGAGATCCGCTCCCCGAAGGAACAAAACTCACATTCGCTCTGGTCGGCAACCAGAACAGCGGCAAGACCACCCTGTTCAATCAGTTAACAGGTTCCAATCAGCATGTCGGCAATTTCCCGGGCGTTACCGTAGACAGAAAGGACGGAGTGATCAGAGGTTATCCTGATACGCTCATCACCGACCTTCCGGGTATCTACTCGATGTCCCCGTTCACAAGCGAAGAGCTGGTCTCCAGAAACTTCGTATTGAACGAGAAGCCCAAAGCGATAATCAACATAGTCGATGCGACTAACATCGAGAGAAATCTCTACCTGACAATGCAGCTTATCGAGATGAACGTCCCGATGGTCGTTGCCCTTAACATGATGGACGAATTAAGGGGTAACGGCGGCACAGTCGATGTCAACGCGATGGAGAAGATGCTGGGTGTCCCGGTCGTCCCGATCTCGGCCGCGAAGAACGAAGGTGTCGACGAGCTTATAAGACACGCCGTCCATATCGCCAAGTATCAGGAGAAGCCTGTAAGATACGATTACTGCAGTCCCGAAGATAACGGCGGCGCGGTTCACAGGGCCTTCCACGCGGTAAGCCATCTTATCGAAGACCACGCCAAGCGCGAGGGTCTGCCGTTCAGATTCGCCGCCGCCAAGCTCCTTGAAGGCGACACCACGATCGCAGCTCAGCTGAAGCTCGAGCAGAACGAGAAAGAGATGCTCGAACACATTATCGTTCAGATGGAGAATGAGCGCGGACTCGACCAGAGCGCCGCGATGGCAGAGATGAGATTCTCGTTCATCCAAAAAGTCTGCGATGCCTGCGTCATCAAACCTCACGAGAGCAAAGAGCACGCGAGAAGCCGCAGGATCGACGACATCTTGACCGGCAAATACACAGCCATCCCGTTCTTCATTGGGGTCATGGCACTGGTGTTCTATCTCACATTCTTCCTCATAGGACCGTTCCTCCAGGATCTCCTGGCGGCCGGTATCGACGGATTAAAGGGACTTGTTGAACGCGGCATGATCGCAGCCAACGTCAACGAGGCGATCCAAAGTCTCATACTTGAAGGTATTTTCGAAGGTGTAGGAACTGTCGTAAGCTTCCTTCCCATAATCATACTGATGTTCTTCTTCCTTTCGATGCTCGAGGACAGCGGCTACATCGCGCGTGTTGCGTTCGTGATGGATAAGCTTCTAAGGCGCCTCGGCCTTTCCGGAAGAAGTATTGTGCCGATGCTCCTGGGCTTCGGCTGCACCGTCCCCGCCGTAATGTCGACGAGGACTTTGCCGAGTGAACGCGACCGCCGCATGACGATCCTGCTCACACCGTTCATGTCCTGCACGGCCAAGCTTCCTATCTACGGATTCTTCGTAAGCGTATTCTTCCCGGGTTATGCGTGGCTCATAATCACCGCGCTTTACATACTCGGAATCATCACGGGCATACTCATCGCGCTCGTCTTCAAATCCACGCTTTTCAAGGGCAAGGCCGTGCCTTTTGTAATGGAGCTTCCCAACTACAGGATCCCGAAGCTCAAGAACGTAAGACAGCTTTTGTGGGAGAAGAGCAAAGACTTCCTGCAAAGAGCTTTCACGGTCATCCTCATCGCGACCATCGTGGTCTGGTTCTTAAGTAACTTCAACTTCGGATTAAACCTTGTCGACAACTCGCAGGAGAGCATGCTCGCATCCATCGCGGGAATCATCGCCCCCATCATGAAGCCCGTAGGCCTCGGTGACTGGCGTATCGTAACTTCACTTATAAGCGGCTTCATGGCAAAAGAAAGCGTTGTGTCTGTAATGGAGACTCTTTTCGCGGGCAACGTGGCTGCTATCGGAACGGCATCGGCGATGTCCATGCTCGTGTTCAGTCTGCTCTACACTCCCTGTGTCGCGGCTGTCGCTGCAATAAGAAGAGAAATGGGCAGAAGATGGGCCGTTACGGTTGTCGTCTGGCAGTGCTTCCTCGCATGGCTCGCGGCGCTCCTCGTACACATTATCTGCACGCTCACAGGCATAAGCTGAATCACTCTCATTACGCTATAATAAGAGAAGTATTAAACTTCCGGAGAGTACTCTATGTCGACTAATGAGCTCACACGTCAGGAAAAGAAATTCGACTTATGGGAGCGCAAGCTTCTGGATCTCACCACGCGCAATGCACTTCTCAACACGAAGGTAAAAGGCAAAGCAGTGCCGCTTTTCGTTACTTCGGCGGGCGACATCGAGGACAACCTTTCCAATGACAAAGAGTACACGATAATCTCGCGTAACGCGGCAGGTGAAAGCGAAGCCACAGAAGGCTCTCCCGCAACGCCGTTGATCCCGGCAAAAGACTATGAGATCGAGGACCTCACCGATACGGCAGGCTTCAGCGAAGTACTTACCAAGGGTATCGAAGGGGGCAGGCTCTACTCCTCCCTCGCGGAGAAGGATCTCGACGACAGGCTCAAGTATCTTTACAGAACTTCCAGGATCGCGGCTGAAGACGACGGCGCAGGCACGCTCTTCCTCGGCTGCGGTTTTCTTAAATGGACCGAGGACGGGAAGCAGCCCTGTTACGCTCCCATAATCCTCGTGCCCGTCGAGCTTAAAAGAAAGTTCGGCGTGGGCAAGTACGTCATGCAGAAATCCGACGACGATGCTGCCGTCAACATCACGCTTCTCGAGAAACTCCGAAAAGACTTCGACCTCATCACGGAGGAACTCGAAGGCGACGTCGCTCAGGATGCTTCCGGAGCTGATGTCAAAGGCGTATTCGAGACCTTAAAGAATATAGTTGCACTCCACAAAGACTGGGAGATAATCGACGCATGCGTGCTCGGTATGTTCTCGTTCTCGCAGTTCGTTATGTGGAACGACCTTCATAACCACAGAGATGAGATCGCGGCGAACAAGATCGTAAAGAGCCTTCTCGACGGCGAGCTTTCCTGGGAATACGAAGACATGGAGGGCAACTCCGC
>CADAXO010000160.1 GCA_902791885.1 Oscillospiraceae bacterium
GTGAAGGTTATACAGAACACTATAGTCTTTTCGCATGGTATAGCGACGATGATCGCGACAGGCGTGTTTAAGACGACAAAGAAGGATGCCATGAAACTTATCAAGGATGCTTCCGAAGCATTCATTATGAAAGCAGGTGCCGGCAATGAATAAGACAATACCTTTTCTTCTTCCTGTAAGATCACTGTTGTTTATTGCGGTGTTTGTCATCGGTGCTGCGGTAACGGGACAGGCATTTGCCGATATAACCAATTGGTGGACAATAGTTGCGACTGCCGTAAATTTCTTAACGATAGGGATCCTGGTTCTTGTGGCGCGTAAGGACGGTAAGACATATAAGGAACTTATTAACTACGAGAAAGGGAAGACGAAGATAAAGGATGTCGTCATTACCGTGATCGTAGTCTATCTTGTCGGAATGGGAGTCATGTACCTTACGGCTTTTATCCTTTACGGAACCTTTATGCCTTCGGTCTCGGCGGCACTCGCTGCTCCTGTAAGCAAACCTTTGGCAATACTTGTGTTCCTCCTTCTTCCGGTGACGACAGCGCTTGCCGAAGACGGACTGTATATCGGATATGGTGTTAACCGTATCAATAATAAAGCCGCGGCAATAATAGTTCCTGCGTTCTTCTTCGCGCTGCAGCACAGCTTTATTCCGCTGATTCCTGATGCAAGATATATGCTTTACAGGTTCTTCTCATTTTTGCCGCTTACTGTTATATTGAGTTGGAACTACTACATGAAAAGAAACCCTTTGCCTATTATGGTCGGGCATGCACTCATAGATTTGGCTACAGTCATTTTAGTGCTGTGCACATCTTTTGATCCCGCCCTGTATGAAACTATGTTGGAGAATTGTAAATGATCAGATTGATTGAAGATAAAGAAACAAAACTTACAATAAGCAGAACAGTTCTCGAAGCTTTGAAAGAATGGTTCGAAGTGGACGAGAGCAGGGAACAGTATATCAGGGAATCGGCAGATCAGCCGTTCTTCGCAGCTTTCGATGCTGAAGATAAGCCTGCAGGTTTCCTGTGCCTTAAGGAAACAGGTGACGCTACAGTGGAACTTGCCGTAATGGGAGTTCTTAAGGATCATCACCGAGAGGGCTGGGGAAGGAAGCTTTTCGCTGAGGCGAAGGCTTACGCAGCCTCTCAGGGTTATTCCTTCATGCAGGTTAAGACGGTAAGGACGGGAATGTATCCCGACTACGATATCACGAATGCTTTTTACAGAAGTGTAGGCTTCAGGGAGCTTGAGGTGCTGGAGACTTACTGGGATGAGGCGAACCCCTGCCAGATCTACGTGATGAACCTTAAGACTGTTCAGGACGTTATCGGTTTAAGAAGAAGCTACAGAGGCGCATACAAGGATGAGCCCGTACCCAGGGAGGACCTTGTTAAGATAGCTTCCGCAGGTGTTGCTGCTCCTTCGGGATGCAATAAGCAGACGACGGATCTTGTTGTTGTGGACGACGCGGAGTTGCTCGGTAAGGTCAAGGACGTAATTGATCCTCCGATAGCAAAGACGGCGCCCGCTATGATCGTTGTCATCTCAAGAAAGATCAATGCCTACCGTGATAAGTGCTACGCTGTTCAGGATTACTCCGCAGCTATCGAGAATATGCTTCTTGCTGCGGTTGACCTCGGGTATCAAAGCTGCTGGTATGAAGGCCATATTACGGACGATGACAGGATCTGCGATAAGATCGCCGAAGTTCTTAATATCCCTGAAGAATATGACGTTGTATGTATCCTTCCTATAGGAAAGGTAGCGGATACTGTAAGTGAGCCTAAGAAAAAGCCTTTTGAAGAACGCGTGAAGTTTAACGGCTGGAGCTGATTTTAAAGCTTAAGTTAAATGAAGAAGTTCATCATCGCGGGAATTTGTGTTGTTGCTGTTGCCGTCACGTGTGCGTGCGTGTACGGCAGCATTAATTCGCGCCGTGAAAGTATCGTTAAGGAAGTGACGATAGAGGCAGGAACGCCTATCGAACTTGATGATTTTCTTACGGAGCCTTTGACTGACTGCGGTTTCTTTACGGATGTAACAGGCATTGATACAAGTGTTCCGGGATCATACGGAATCGTTATTAAGTTCTCGGACTTCGGTAAAGAGTTCCATCAGGATGCGGTGCTTAATATAGTGGATACGACTGCTCCCACAGGTGAGGCCGTGCCGCAGGCGATCTACTGTGATGAGCTTCCCGAAGCTTCCTCGGCCGTTACAAATGTATATGATCTTTCTCCCGTTACGGTAACGTACAAGACGGAGCCTGACGTGTCGCAGGGAGGGGAATACAATATCCCAGTGTCTCTTACGGATGCTTACGGAAATGAGACTGTAGTCGACGTTCCTTTTACCGTGATCGATGATCACCTCGCGCCTTTGATCTACGGCGCACACGACATGGAAGTCTTTATCGGCGACAGCATAAGTTATCTTGACGGCATCACGGTTACGGATAATTACGCGGAAGAGCCGCAGCTTACTGTGGATAATTCTGCTGTCAACCTGAGTGTGCCCGGTACTTACCCCGTAACGTATATCGCGGCGGACGAAGTCGGCAACGAGGCTTCTGTCACGGTCGAACTTACAATGCGTGAAATGCCGGAGCGATACTACGAGCCCGAGGTCCTGTATGAGCTTTGCAGACAGCTTAACGAGCAGTACGGCATCTATACAGAAGACATGACAGACATCGAAAAGGCTTTCCGCATATTCAACTGGGTCAGCTCGCATGTTTACTATGCGGGCGAGGCAGACAAGACTGACTGGACGTGTGCGGCTTACGACGGTCTCACGACACTTCGCGGCGACTGCTATAACTACTACGCGGTGTGCAGAGCGTTCCTTGACATGGAGGGGATACCGAACATGCTCGTATCAAGATATCCCGTAACTTGGTCGCCTCACTACTGGAACCTCGTATACCTTGACGGTGCGTGGTACCACTGCGATGCGCTCGCGTTCTCCTCACCGCACGGGTATTACTTCATGTGCTCTGATGCGGACGTCAATCCGTATGACCATCTTTATGACCCGGAAGTTTACGGGCCTGAGATCAATATTGCACAAGAGCCTGTAGGTCAGTATGTGCATTACGACACCCTCGAGGTAGACGAATTCTGATATAATTAAGAAAAGTCTGAAAGTGAGGGGAGCCTATGTCAGACTCGAATTCCCAGCGTAAGATGACCGAGCAGGAGTTGGTATCATACTTCTTTGATGCCGTTAACTACGGTCATATCTATAATGTTTATCAGCCTAAGATGAATCACGTTACCGGACGAATGATCGGTGCGGAAGCGCTTATGCGTATGAAGCATCCTCTGTACGGACTTCAGATGCCGTCTGATTTCATTCCGGTATTCGAGAAGAACGATATGGTCTTCAGTGCGGACCTTGTTGTGTGTGAGAATGTCTGCAAGTTTTTAAGAAAGTGTATTGATGAAGGCATTCCCGTTGTTCCGATATCTGTAAACATGTC
>CADAXO010000161.1 GCA_902791885.1 Oscillospiraceae bacterium
GGTTCAGAAGCCTCATCAGACGAGCACGCCGCTGCAGACATGATCATTGCCGCGCTAAGTGTTAAAGCAAATACCTTTTTGATGTTTTTCATTTTTATATCCCCCTTATAGTTCAATAGCAAGGGATATTATACACCATTACAGGTTCATCAACCGTTATACGTACCGAAGAAGATGGGATTCATTGTTTCTGTATCTACGATCGCATAAGCAAAAGGTCTGTCACAGTAAACTTCCCGGGTCTCTCCTCCTATGGTTCCGCAACCTCTCAATGTCATGATGTCTACAGTTGCTGCAGCTGCACTTGTTCCGTTACGGTCAAGTTCGATATGAGTCTTGTGAATCACTGAACCGATATAAAGATCCGCATCGCTGTTAACAGCACCTATACCTGTAAAATCAGCACTATTCTCATCAAATGCATCTGTGACTCCCAAGTCTTCAAGAACGCCATTGAGCGTGATCTCATAGTCACTCTCAAACTCGGGAAGTCTTGTATAGACAAAATACTCATTAGTTTCGCTCGATATAAAATCGTTATAGTCATCAGAAGTGAATTCGGAGAGGAACTCGTTGGCGCTTAAGCTGTCATCTTCTGGAAGCATAACGAGAAAAGCATACCTGCCGCCCTCATAGTATCTGATAAAGCCCGTAGCTTCATCGGTCTCGTAGTAAGTTCCCAACACATCGCAAAGCATGCCGACCTCTATCTTTTCGCTGTGCGCAGTAGTGAAAGTCATCGGATATACCTGGGAATCATCGTAAAGGTTATTCCAAGCGCCTTCGAAAGCAATAGTATTAACGAGAACCGCCGCAGCATCGGGCTCAAGATTATCAAGCACCCGGTCGATCATACCGTTTGTGTTTTCTTCGATCCATGAGTTGATCACGTCGACCGTATCATCATTGAAGGGCAGCGAATAAGCTTCAGCATCGAAATATTCCTCAATATAATCCTGATAATCAGGGTTGAGACGGGCTATCCGGGATTCATTCGTCCATACCGCATTCGCTGAATTAAAGGCCACACCCTGTGAAGAGTTGATCCCTACCATCATGTTAGCGGCAAAAGCCTGCTGCTCCATGGGATCTGCGCCCTCAGCGAAAAGGTTGGTTATCTGAGTCAAAGTATCCCCGTTCGCACCTGCAGCCGCAAGATCCAGTGCAAACATAATAGATGCGGGAGAGATCATGACGTTGGCATCGCGGGCTTCAGAATCCAAGACCTGTGCCATCAATCTAAAGGAATAATCGTTGTAATCAGAATTGAAGTCGGTTGCATCGTAAGAACACCGCTCGAGCTCATCATAGTTGATCGTAGTATTGAACTCTATATCCGCATTATTATGATTACTATGACGGTCGTCATCTCTCTTTGTGGTCGTCTGACATCCTGACAAGAGAAGAACCGACGCCAATGTAAGTGCTGTGAGTTTCCTGTTTGAGTTTTTCATTCGCATCTCCTCCTGCCTATAAGACGGAGAATAAGATCATCAGGTCACATATGTTTGACTTGGCAGGCAAACTGCGGTTTAATCTCATCTGCACTTTATCAGGATGATTCGGAGGACTTATGGCTGCTGATGTAAAGTTTACGGTTAAAAAGGCGATGGATGAACAAACTCTCACCCCTGCCACAGTAAGTGAAGATTTGGAGACAAAATTCGTTAAGAAGACCAAGTCGTTTTCGATCAAGCTTATCCCGATATCATTCATTGTCTCGGCAATAATTCTCGCGATAATCTTCGTGGTCGTATATTTTCTCAACAGGCTGATAATAAGTGCATTTGCACTCTTCTGCATCATCTTCCCCATTTATTCGATCTACGACGCGATCGCCACATCAAAGGCTCTCAAGAATCACGATTACGAATTCTTCTACGGTGAAGTAACCGGAAAAACAGACAGCGGCAATTATGTGATCAGAGGTCTTGAAGAATGCAAGATCAGCGTTCTGTTCGGCAAAAAGGAATACAACGCAGGTGACCGCGCCATCGTCGCAAGAGTCAAGGACGATCTGAGCATCATCTCCGAAGAGTGATATATACTCAGAATCTTATTTTCTGATTCTGTCCAATACTTCCTGAGTAATTACTGACTATAAGTGCCGAAGCCTGATACGGCTTCGTCTATCGTCATCGTGCCTGTTCCTACTCCGTAAGCGGCCAGTCTTAACTGAATTACGGCATCATCCTTAAGGCCGATCTCTTCCGGGGACAGGATGCGTGATTCAGGGATATCGCCGAATGCCGCGTACATGCTGTTGAAAGACAGGTCACGCGTAGGTGACATAAGCCCCTTCTCCTGAGCCATGTTGTTAAGCTCCGCGGAAGTGATCAGGAACCTCATAAACTCGTTGGCCATCTCGAGATTCTCACTGTCTTTGTTGACGGAGAACTGAAGATTCGGCATATCAAGGAATGTGGCGCCGTCATCCGACATCGGGATCGGAACAAAAGTATAAGCGAATGGATTAGCTATAAACGCCTCCGAGCGGCTCTCACGCTTTCTGGTACCCGAGACCGTATCTCCGGAGGCAGTCATCATGGGAACATCGCCTTCAAAGAACCTCATGATAACGGCATCATAATTATTCTCGATCTCACCGCAGGCCTCGAGGTCCACACCACAGTCGCTAACAAACTGCTCTATCCTCTCAAGGGTAGGACGCATATACTCGCCTGAAGAAGGATCAAGGGAATTGAAGTCAGCGACAGCCTGTGCGTCACCTGCTACAGTCCCGCAGAAATACGGGTAAGCAGCCAGGGTGAAAAGCGACGTTGTCTCTTCGTTGGTGAAGCCCATTATCGGGCTGTCGTACCCCTTCGCGCGCAGTGCATCACACACCTCCACCAATTCAGTATATGTAGTGGGTACCGCAAGCCCCTCCCTCTCGAAAAGGTCAGTATTTACGAGCATGCCGTAAGTGTTCGAGAACACAGGCACCATAGGGAGCGATCCGTCAGCAGTATTCAGAATGATATTGGGGCGGATGCAGTCCAGATCAAGTCCCAAAGCGGGGTCAGACAGGTCCTCGGCGTGCTCTATTGAAGAGCTGTACTGATCCCTTCCGTACATCCATGAGTAGTTTACATAGATGTCGGGAGCATCATTGCCGTTAAGGACCGTACCGATCATGTTGTTATAGTCATCTATCTTAGTGTAAGTCAGCTCCACATTGGGATAGAAATCATTGAAATGATCGAATTCGGCCTCCAGCGCCTCGAAGTTATCATAACCGCCGGCAACATTGATCTGGCAGCTTATAGAAGCATCAAGGGACGGCGTGAAGACTTTGGCAGCCGGTTCTTCCTGTACCGCCGTACTGCATGCGGCAAGTTCCAAGACCATCAACGCCGATAAAAGAACACTTGTCATCTTCTTCATGATTGTTTCCTCTCTTCCCGGATCCTGCGGATCTCTTTAATTACTAATTTGATATCGATAGGTTTTGAAATATGTCCGTTC
>CADAXO010000162.1 GCA_902791885.1 Oscillospiraceae bacterium
TCTTAACTGCGGCACGTGTCATTTCCCGAACTGTGGCTTCGGTAAATAAGGAGGGTTTAACATGAACTTATTCAGTCATCTGGACGAGAACGGCGATGCGCGTATGGTTGATATCTCAGGTAAAGATGTCACCGCGAGAATGGCAGTCGCCACAGGGAAGATAAGTATGAGTCCCGAATGTTTTACTATGCTCCTGGGAGGAAATATGCCCAAAGGTGATGTTCTTTCCACGGCTCGCATCGCAGGAATTATGGCTTCTAAGAAGACATCGGATCTTATCCCCATGTGTCACACATTGCTTCTTGAGAAGGTGAAGATCTCCTTCGAGCCTGATGAGTCTTCTTATGAGATCGAAGCAAGGTGCGAGGTGAGACTAACGGGTAAGACCGGTGCAGAGATGGAGGCTCTTACGGGAGTATCCGTCGCACTTTTGACTGTCTATGACATGTGCAAGGCAGTCGATAAGAATATGGTCATTTCCGGTATCTGTCTTCAGGAGAAAGACGGCGGAAAGACCGGACATTTTTTAAGAAATGAAGGTTAAACATAAATGAAGAAAAAGATTATAGCAACTATCATGACACTCTGTATGAGCACATTTGTATTCGGATGCTCTGCCGAGACTGCGGAAACCGCTGCTGAGAATAAGACGATCAACGTTCTTGCGGCAGCGTCCCTTACGGATGTATTGGGTGAACTCGAGACTTCTTATGAGGCCGCACATCCGAATATAGATCTTGTTATCTCTTATGCAGGTTCAGGCGCACTTCAGACTCAGATCGAGGAGGGTGCTCCCGCAGACATCTTTATCAGTGCTGCCAACAAGCAGATGAATGCTCTTAATGATGAAGGCCTCATGGACAGTGCAAGCATAAGAGATCTTCTGCTCAACAGAGTAGTTCTTATAGTCCCGAATAACAGTGAGTTGGGTCTTACATCTTTTGAGGATGTGCTTAACGACGGAGTTAATATCATCGGTCTCGGTGAAGTCGAGTCTGTTCCAGCAGGTAAGTATGCTCAGCAGGTTTTCGAGAGCCTCGGAATATGGGAAGAAGTACAGGTGCGAGCCAACTTCGGTACTGATGTACGTACGGTCCTTTCATGGGTAGAGATGGGTGAAGCAGACTGCGGTGTTGTTTATGCTACAGATGCTTATACTTCCGATCAGGTTACGATAGTTGCCGAAGCTCCGGAAGGATCCTGTGACAGAGTTGTTTATCCTGCAGGTATCGTTGCAGGTTCTGCTGTAAGCACTGAGGCTGAAGAGTTCCTGCAGTTCCTAAGCGGTGCTGAATCGGCTGAAGTATTCGAGTCCTACGGATTTACAATGGCAGGTTAAAGATGGATCTGTCTCCTTTATGGATAACATTTAAGATCTCTCTCGCAGCAACAGCCTTCGTCTTCGTGACGGGGCTGCTGCTTGCGTGGTTTGTAACAAAGTTAAAGTCGGGAAAGGCTGTGATCGATGCAGTTCTGTCGCTTCCTCTTGTATTGCCGCCGACGGTCATGGGTTTTCTGATCCTTATATGCGTCGGTGCCAATTCTGCTGTCGGCAAGTTCCTCGATTCATTCGGCATGAGGCTTGTCTTCACCTGGCAGGGGGCGGCGATTGCTGCCGCAGTTGTGTCTTTCCCTGTAATGTACCGCGGGATAAGAGGTGCGTTAGAGCAGGTGGATCCTGCGGTGATCCAGGCCGGACGCACATTGGGATTAGGTGAGTTTAAGATACTTCGTAAGGTTATGCTGCCGATGGCTGCTCCCGGAATACTTGCTTCCGTTGTACTGTCTTTCGCAAGGTGCCTCGGTGAGTTTGGTGCCACTTTGATGGTGGCTGGTAATATACCGGGAGAGACCCGCACGATGTCGATCGCGGTCTATACTGCTATGCAGGGCGGCGACAGGGAGCTTGCATATAAGTGGGTGGCCATAATAGTTGCATATTCCTTGATCATTCTGGTGGGTCTTAACTGCCTTCCTGCTTTAAGGAGGGACAGAAGATGAAGACTTTGAAAGTTGATATCAGAAAGAAGTGCGGCGGCTTCATGCTTGTGAGTAAATTCGAGACTTCTTCAGACCGGTTCGCTTTGCTTGGAGCCTCCGGTTCAGGTAAGTCGATGACGTTGAAATGTATAGCAGGGATCGAGAAGCCCGATGAAGGCGTTATCATGATCGGTGACCGCGTGCTGTTCGACTCTTCCGAGAAGATAAATGTTCCGTGCCGTGAGCGTAAGGTAGGATATCTTTTCCAGGATTATGCGCTGTTTCCGAATATGACGGCATTCGATAATATTAATCTCATCTGCCGTGATCCTAAGCGCACGAAGGAACTTCTTAAGAAGTTTAATATCGAGAACTGCGCCTCTTTGAAGCCTTCGAAAATGTCGGGCGGGCAGTGCCAGCGTACGGCACTTGCAAGGATGCTCGCGTCGGATCCCGAAGTGATACTTCTCGATGAGCCGTTCTCTGCGCTTGATAACTATATGCATACGATAATCGAGAGGGAGATCATGGATATACTTTCGGAGTTCGAAGGACCTTCCGTTCTTGTGTCCCATGACCGTAATGAGGTATACCGTATGTGCGGTACGATCGGCGTCATGGATGACGGAACACTGATCGATGTTCAGGATAAAGATGGCTTCTTCGAACATCCCGCGACAGTAGTGTCTGCGCGCCTTACGGGATGCAAGAATATCACGGCGCTTACGGAAGACGGCTTCGCTTCTGATTGGGGCATAAAGCTGGAACTGCCTTCAGGCAGCAGTGCGAAGTTCGCAGGTTACCGTGCACACTTTTTCGAAGTTGTCGGAGAAGATCAGAAAGGGAAGCCTAATGTGTTTGAGGTAGAGGTAGAGCGCGTTATAGAGGATACGTTCTCGCGCGTGATCTGCTTTAAGCAGAAGGGGAACAAGAGTGAGTCTCCCGATTCGCTCCTGACATATATTACGGGGAAAGATGTTAATGTTAATGACGTGAAGTATTTGAAGATAGATCCTTCACGGCTGATACTTCTTGAGAGGTGAATTGATGCTTACTGACGGATACAACAGGTCTATAGATTATCTTCGTATATCACTTACGGATAAGTGTAATCTGCGGTGTAAATACTGCGTGCCTTCATGCGGAGTAGAGCGTAAGGATCACAGCGAGATACTTACACTAGAGGAAGTGATGAGAATAACGGATATCATGACCCGTCTCGGAGTCCGTAAAGTACGATTTACGGGTGGTGAGCCGCTTTTACGTAAGAATGCCGTGGGCCTTATAAAGAATGTGTCGAAGCTTACGAATGCTCCCAAGATCTGCATCACTACAAACGGTGTGCTCTTAGGTGATTATCTTGATTTTCTTTACGATGCTTCCGTAAGGGACATCAATATAAGTCTGGATACTTTAGATCCTGCAACATATGAA
>CADAXO010000163.1 GCA_902791885.1 Oscillospiraceae bacterium
GCAGCTTTCGTTAAGTCGTCCGGCCTTGGCAAAGCAAGGAGCGCAGTAAAGACTGAATAATCGTATAATGTAGTCATGACCTACAGGATAGTCGACAGAATAGTAATATGGACAGGCACCGCCGCTTCCGTATTTGTCCTCTGCGGAGGGCATCCGGGGGCGGCGGATATTGCTGTTATTCTGGTATCTTTCATCCTGGGTATCGCATGCGAACTTAAGCGTAATGAGCTGATAGCGATACTCAGTTCCGCGGCAGTTTTTGCAGCCGCGTTCTTCCTTCCCGGTATGGCGCTTGTGATGCCCACTTCTGTGTATTCATTGGCAATCTGTAACACAAAGCTTGAGAGAGTTAAGTCGATTGCTTTTCGAGGCGTGGCAGGAGGTGCGATGGCACTTGCAGTGGCGCTCGCGGACATAAGCCTCACGCTTAAAGCTATGACGCTTCTTATCTCGGTACTCGCGTTCTACCTTGCATTCAAGACGGGACGCCACGAGAAAACGGAAGAGAACCTCCGCGCGAAATACGACGATGCCCGCTGGGATTCGCTTAATGCGCAGAAGCTTCGTGAGGAGACGATGAAGAATGCGGACAACGAGGTCTACATGGCGCGCCTTAAGGAGCGTAACCGCATCGCGCGTGAGATCCACGACAACGTTGGGCACATGATCACGCGCGTTATTGTGCAGCTTCAGGCGCTCAAGATAATCAACAAGGACCCCGGTGTCGGCGAGCAGCTCGAGTCCGTGTCGCAGACGCTCGATCTTGCTATGACTTCGATGAGAAAAAGCGTACACGAACTTCACGACGAATCTATCGATCTGTCTATCGGTATCAACGACATAACCTCCACTTTGCCCGAGAGGTTCGAGGTTACGGTGAACACCGTCATCGACTCGCCCGCGGACAATGCGCTACATTCTGACGGCGATAAGGTGCTCATCGAAGTGGTGGAGAACATCTCCTTCTGGCGCGTGAAGATCCATGATAACGGAAATAATCCCGTAAGGGAGTTCGAGCTGTCTTCGTCTGAGATGACGGGTGAGGGCGGCATAGGTCTTAACAATATCGCATCAAGAGCGGGGGCAGTCGGAGGCCGCGCGAGTGTCCTGTCCGATAAGGACGGATTTACCGTGATGGTCACGATCCCCAAGGAAAGGAAGGCATAACATGATCAGCGTAATGATAGTCGACGACGATCCTTTCGTATCGGGATCATTGAAGATCATCCTCGACAACGAGCCGGACATAGAGGTCAAGGCTGTGGCGAATTCGGGTGAGGAGGCGGTAAAGCTCGCGCCTTCGATCGAGCCTGATGTTATCGTCATGGACATAAGGATGGAGGGCATGAACGGCACCGAGGCCGCGCAGAAGATCCTCGAGAACGGTTCCAAGGCAGCCATACTTTTCCTTACGACTTTCCTTGACGACGAGTACATAAACAAGGCTTTGAAGATAGGCGCGAAAGGATACATCATCAAGCAGGACTGCGGGTCGCTTCCTTCGTCAGTGCGTGCAGTCGCATCGGGTCAGGCGGTGTTCGGAGGCAAGGTTGTGGAGAAGCTTCCCGACCTTCTTAACCGCAAGGAGAGATTCGATCCTTCGGAGTTCGATATCACTCCCAAGGAGCTTGAAGTGATAGAGCTTGTAGCAGACGGATTATCCAACAAAGAGATAGCGGAGAAGATGTTCTTGGGCGAAGGCACGGTGCGCAATATGGTGAGCTCGATCCTTACGAAGCTCGACCTTCGCGACAGGACTCAGCTTGCATGTTTTTACTATCAGAAGATGGTCTGATATTATTAGCGCATACCTACTTTCAAGGAGGTTTTATATGAAGAAATCGATCAGATACGCAGCGCTTGTGATGGCAGCAGCCATGGCGATGAGCGCATGCGCTAAGGAACCCGAGGCAACGTCTGCCGAGTCGTCTCCCGCACAGTCTGAAACTGCTGTAGAAGAGACGGCTGCTGAGACTTCTGCCGAGACCACGGCAGCTCCCACAGAAGAGCCTGAGATCACATATGTTCCGATCGAGGATCCGGACATCACGCCTCCCGAAGGTTATAACCTCATTTGGCACGACGAGTTCGACGGTGATGAACTGGATCCTGCGAACTGGGCAGGCGAGTATCACAGACCCGGCTGGGTAAATAACGAGCTTCAGACATATGTTGTCGACGGCGAGAATTACTTCGTTGAAGACGGAGATCTTGTAATCCAGCCTTTGACGGGCACCAACGATAACGGCCGTGCGTTCTATACTTCCGGAAGGATCAATACCTACCATCTGCAGGCTTTCGAGTACGGCAGAGTTGAGGCGCGTATAAGAGTTCCCGAAGGACAGGGATTCCTTCCCGCTTTCTGGATGATGTCCGATGACGAATCCTACGGTTCATGGCCGAAGTCGGGTGAGATCGATATCATGGAGATCTTGGGAAGCGACACGGATACATTGTACGGAACGCTTCATTACGGCAATCCGCACAGACAGAATCAGGGTATATACGATCTTCCTTCCGGTGACTTCGCTAATGAATATCACGTATTCGCGATCGAGTGGGAGCCGGGTGAGATCAGATGGTACTGCGATGATGTCTGCTACTATTCCACAAGCTACTGGTATTCGGCAATGGACGGACAGGAACCCAATCCGTATCCGGCACCTTTCAACAAGCCTTTCTACATCATTCTGAATGTCGCAGTCGGAGGCAACTGGCCGGGAGATCCCGACGAGACTACGCCTTTCGATGAGAGAGCACAGATGCGCGTTGATTATGTGCGCGTGTTCAGAATGGACAGCTACGATGAGAATGTGACTTGCCCCGAGCCTGAGATCGAGTTAAGAGATCCCGATGACAGCGGCAACTACATTATCGACGGCAGCTTCACAGAGACTCAGGCCTTAAGTTCCGATACTGCATGGCAGCTTCTGACCAATGAGGGCGGAGCCGCTTCCGAGAGCATCAGCGACGACAGCATCACGGTCTATATGAGCGACGAAGGTACAGTTGATTATTCTATCCAGCTGGTACAGGCGGGGCTGCCTCTCGAGGAAGGCCACAGCTATGTATTGAGCTTTGATGCTTTCTCTTCCGAGTCACGTCAGGTCAATGTCGGCATCACGGGTCCCGATAACGGATATATCAGGTATTTCGGCGACGAGACTATAGACCTTACCACTTCTTCTCAGCACTTCGAGTTCACTTTCGATATGAGCGAGAGCACAGACGGAAACGCACGCCTCGAGTTCAATATGGGTAACTTCGGAACTACTGCAGAGGTATGCGTGACTAATGTAAGACTTGAGCAGGCGGGTTAAGCGATAAGCTTCCAGAAAAGAAGAAGCACACCCAGAAAGATCACATTTACAACAGTAAAAGACAGAAGGTAGCCCGGTGTTTTGCCGGGCTCCTTTTCTTTGGGCATGACATTATAGAACTTGTATGTGATGAGGCTTGCCATACTCGCGATGAGTGTGCCGAGGCCTCCTAAGTTGGTTCCGATAACAAGAGCCTCGCCGTTTGCCGTGAAAGCCGACAGGAGCATGGCTGCGGGGACGTTGCTTATGATCTGCGAAGAGAGTACGGCTGTGAGCACGGGCGACATGTCGACCACTTTCGAGAGCGTATCGTAGACCACGGGTATCCTTCCTATGTTGCCTATAAGCACGAAGAAGAAAACGAATGTCAGAAGGAGCGCGTAGTCCACATATTTGAAAGACTTTCTGTCGATCACCGCTACTATGGCTGTTACCACTATGAACATGATGTACCACTTGATTATGTCCGCTACCGCGAGCACGCATATGATGAATAAACCGATGCAGATAATGAGTCTCATCTTGTTGGGCGCGGGGGCATCGGCGGATGTTCTTCCTTCGGACTTTCTGTTGCCGCACAGGATGAAGACCGCCAACAGCGTGAGCACAAGCGAGAGTGCACTGTAGGGGAGCATGAGCTTGATGAAGGGGATAAGCTCCATCTGATAGTTCGTGTAAAGGTAGAGGTTCTGCGGGTTGCCTATGGGAGTGAGCATGCTTCCGAGGTTGGCCGCGACCGTCATGAGGATCAGCGTGAACATGAGTCCTTTCCTGTCGTTGAAGCCTTTCATTACTGCTATAGCGAAAGGAACGAGCGTTACGAGAGTAACATCGTTGGTAAGGAACATCGCCAT
>CADAXO010000164.1 GCA_902791885.1 Oscillospiraceae bacterium
GGCACGAAGAAATCCGGCGGGGTCATGTTGTGGTAGATCACTATCTTACGGCACGGGAGATCCTTGATCTTCTCGTTGAGCACGGTGCCGGTCGAGAGGTGGTACAGCATGAGATCGCCTTTTCGAACCTTCGGGAGCACGTGGTAAGGCTTTATCGTCTTGCTTATGAACTTGGGGTCCAGGTGCTCGGCGTAGACCACGGACTTGATGCCGTTGGCCTTGAGGAGCTTCTGGATCGCGAGGGTGTCGTTACTTACGGCGTCGCCTCTGGAAAGTGTTGTCAGGACCTGGAATATTCTCATGACTGAAGCTCATCCAATCTGTCCTGAAGCACGTTGATCCTCGCGAAAAGATCCTGCTTCTTTTTCTCCTGCTCGCAGAACTCCTTCAGCACCGTAAGGAGCTTGTCGTTGATGTCGTTCTGTGCGTAGACGCAGGGATTATAGTAAAAGCCGTAGAACATGCCGCCGAGCTTTTTGGCAAGCGACGTATACTGCGGCACAACTTTCTTGTCTTTCTCGATAAGTGCGAGCGTGCGCGAGATCTCATCCTCCATAGAAAGGCCCATGAGGACGGAGATATCCTCGAATCTTACGGGAAGCTTTACGCTGCCTTCCAAGCCTTCGGAAGCGCGCTTCTCTTCAAAGATCTCTCTTGCACTCACTTCTTGTTCTCCTCAAGGGAAGCTACTCTGGCTTCAAGTGACGCCAGTGTCTTCTCGAGATCTTCGATCTCGTTCTTCTGGTTCTTCACGGCCTCGCAGACCATGTAGTAGTTGTAGTTAAGCTTNNNTTGAAGAAGCGCTTGAACCTGCCGCCCTCGAGCATCTGATAAGCGGTTACCTCGTAGTTGTATGCAAGGTAACGCACGGCTTCGTCGAGCGTGGATGCAGTCGTACCGGAAGTCTCGTCTGCGAACGACAGCGGTATCTTATCTGCCCCGCTCTCCTTGATGTTCGCGCGGATCTCTTCCATTATCTTTGTTACGTCAATTCCGTTCGCGGCAGCATTATCAGCCATTCTCGTCATGTCCCTTCACGTTATAGTCCCAGTCGTGCTCCATAAAGAAGCCACCGACATCGCTTGTCTGCCTGTAAGTATCGATCTTCAGCGCGTCCTTCCAGTAGTCGACCGGCACGCCGTCTCCGTACTCGATCGAGAAGCTTACCGTGTACTGGTCGGGCATCAGCGGGATCTTGCGCATAATGATCGTGAACTCGCCGTCCTCGTCTATATCGAAGTTCGGCTTGCCGTCGATACGCGTGTTCGTGCCGTAAAGATTCTCGCCCGAATTTCTGAAGAAACCGATGCCGAACACAGCGTCCTTGATGGGCTTCTCCACATGGTAGTGCACCTTGAAGTAGACATCGGTACCCACCTCGAAAAGCCTTTTCCCGACACCGTCAGGACCGCTTGCAGTAATGCTCGTGATCTTGACTTCGCCTGAACCCCAGCGGTACTGTCCGCCGTTAGCTTCGACAGCAGCCTGCTGCTCGGGGATCATGGAAAGCTTCAGGTTCTCCTTATAGCGTCTCTCCTGCATATAAGCCACATACTCGGGCGGGATATCTAAGTCCTTGCCGCCTGCGGCCTTGCGCTGTTCGTTCATGAACTCGAGGTACTCGGAATGAACCGCGAGAGGCGTTCCGTCAGCTCTGATGACGCCCTCGTTGATCCAGATGGATCTGTCGCAGATGTTCTCAATCTGGGACAAAGAGTGCGAAACGATAACGATCGTCGTACCCTTCTCCTTGATCTCCTGCAGCTTACTGAAGCACTTCGCCTGGAAGTTCGCATCACCTACTGCGAGGATCTCGTCGATAAGAAGCACGTCTGCGTCAACGTTGATCGCGACTGAGAAAGCAAGTCTCATATACATTCCGGAAGAATATGTTCTTACGGGGTTATCGATGAAGCCCGCAAGTTCGGAGAAGTCGATTATGGTCTGTAATCTTGCTTCGATCTCTTCCTTCGTAAGGCCGAAGATGGAAGCATTGATATAGATGTTCTCGCGGCCGGACATGTCGGGATGGAAACCCGCGCCGAGCTCAAGAAGCGAGGAAACACGGCCCTTGATATCGACTGAGCCGCCGTCCGGGTAAAGGATACCCGAGATGAGCTTCAATAAAGTCGACTTGCCGCAGCCGTTGTGGCCGATAAGGCCTACAGCCTCGCCCTTTTTGATATCAAAGGAAACGTCATTAAGGACCGTTCTGACCTCATGCTTATTGCGGTTACGGAAAAGGATGACTTCCTTCAAAGAACGGCCCTTATCGTAATAGACCTTGAACTTCTTGGTAAGATTCGAGACGCGGATAGCTACTTCATCTGCCATATTACAGTTCCTCCGCGAATCGTCTCTGCAGTCTGCCGAAGATAAGGATGCCGAGGACAACAGTCACAAGGCCGATCAGCACTGCAAGCAAAAGTGTTCTGAGATCAGGCGTTCTGCCCCAGTAAAGGACATCACGGTATGCATTGACTATAGGAGTGACCGGATTAAGGCGGTAGATCGGCAGATATTCAGCCGGCACCATCTCTTCCGGATAACAGATAGGAGTCGCATAAAGCCAGGCCATCGCGATGATCGCGAGGATGTGCTCTAGGTCGCGGAAATAGACAGTCAGCGATGAACTGATCAATGCGATTCCGAGAGCCATCAGATACTCGACGAGCATAATGACCGGAAGACATAATATTCCGCCGATCGTGGGTCTTACGCCCGATATGACCGAGACGAGTATAACGACTATGAATGACAGGATCATATTCACGAACTGTGAAGTTACGAATGATATCGGGATTATCTCACGCGGGAATCTGATCTTCTTGATAAGGTCCTTCTGCGCGATTATGCAGGTCGAACCGCCGGTGATGGCAGCCGAGAAGAACAGCCATGGGATCAGTCCGACGAACAGATAAAGATAGAACTTCTCGACTCCCGCCTTCATGATTATCGAGAAGACCATGTTATATACGAGAAGCTGCAGCAAAGGATTTACGAATGTCCACATAAAGCCCAGAACCGAGCCCTTGTATTTGCCTCGAAGATCTCTCTTAACAAGGCTTCTTATCATCAGACGATATTCGTATATTTCCTTAAGCTTGTTCATTCTTAAGATAGTACTCGTACATTTCCTTTAAAGTATCGAAAATAGAATACTCCGGCTCCCAGCCGAGCTTCTCCTTGATCAGCGAATTATCGCACTGGACGATAGGTGTATCGATCGGACGGTATCTTTCCTGATCGACAACGACCTTAACATCAACCGTGCAGAGGCTGACGATGTAATTAAGCATCTCATCAAGGCCGTGAGCCTCGCCGCTTCCGACGTTGAAGATGACTCTGTCGTCGTCGCTCTCAAGGATCATTCTGTATGCACGTGCGATGTCTCTAACGTCAGAGAAATCGCGCTTCGCGGTAAGATTGCCGACACGGATCTCACCCGGCTCGCCTGCAAGCTCAAGGCCTGCCGCCTGCTTACAGAACGAAGGCAGTACGAACGAATCCTTCTGGCCGATGCCCGTGTGATTAAAAGGTCTTACATAATGGATCTTCAGGCCGAATCTTTGACGGTAGCACTCTACGAACTGCTCCTGTGCAACCTTCGAGATACCGTAAGGATTGTTGGCACTTATGGGATCGTTCTCGTTGATGCTGCCTTCCTTCGCGCAGTATTCTTCGGAAGATCCGATGAATAAGATCTTCGCTGTGCGCGCATGCTTTCCTGCAGCTTCGAGGATATTAAGGGCACCGACAACGTTGACCTGCATCGTCGTCTGCGGGATCTTCCATGAAGCGCCTACAGATGAGATGGCAGCGAGATTGATGATCGCGTCGGGATTAACCTTCTCTACAACAGAAGCCACGAACCCGGCATCGAGAAGATCGCCTTCGTAGTAATCCACGTTGGGATTAGAACATAAAGGTACTATATCGCTTCCCGCGACCTCATAACCGTGGGCCATAAGTTCATCAGTAAGATATTTACCGACGAAGCCTCCGATACCGAATATAAGAGCTTTCATCAGGAGATTCCGGCTTCCTTCTTAGCGAGCTTCAGATCGTGCTCAGCCATGATCTTAACGAGCTCCTCATAAGATGTTGTCTGAGGATTCCAGCCGAGCTTTGTCTTAGCCTTTGTAGGATCGCCCCAGAGGTTAACAACGTCTGTAGGTCTGAACCACTGAGGGTTACCGTCTTCTTGTCATAACCCTTCTCATCAAGACCCTCGCCCTTCCACTCAAGCTCGATGCCGTTGTTGGCGAAAGCAAGTGTAGTAAACTCACGTACTGTGTGCTGAACACCTGTAGCGATTACATAATCGTCAGGCTCGTCCTGCTGGAGGATAAGCCACATGCACTCTACATAGTCCTTAGCGTAACCCCAGTCACGGAGTGAATCGAGGTTGCCGAGCTCCAAGTGGTCCTGAAGACCTACTGCGATACGGCCTGCGGCTCTTGTGATCTTTCTTGTAACGAATGTCTCGCCTCTTCTTTCAGACTCGTGGTTGAAGAGGATACCGTTGGCACAGAACATTCCGTATGCCTCTCTGTATTCCTTCATCATCCAGAAGCCGTACTGCTTGGCAACAGCATAAGGTGAGAAAGGATGGAAAGGTGTGTTCTCGTTCTGAGGGCACTCCTCTACCTTTCCGTAAAGCTCTGAAGTAGAAGCCTGATAAATTCTTGTCTTCTTCTCAAGGCCCATGATGTGAACTGCCTCGAGGACGCGGAGAACGCCGATAGCGTCAACTTCGCCTGTATATTCAGCAGCTTCGAAGCTTACGCCTACGTGAGACTGAGCTGCGAGGTTATAGATCTCATCGGGCTCGATGTCCTTAACTGCTCTTAAGATACTTGATGAATCGATTAGCATCGATGAGATGCTGGATTCTCTCGGTTGTTACTACGGAAGCTCTTCTGATGAGACCGTGTACTTCATAACCCTTCTCGAGCAGGAATTCTGCAAGATAAGATCCGTCCTGACCTGTGATACCTGTGATTAAAGCTTTCTTCATCTTTTGACCCTCTCCTATAGGAAATCGTTTCTTAACTTATGGATTATACCATATTTATATATTTAATAGCACTTCGTGCGGCTTGGGCCGTTCTCTCCCACGTATAAGACCTCGCGTGGGCGATAAGTTCTTCCCTGCGCGCCGTCGAAAAGCTTTCTTCCAGCTTTCCTTCCATTGCTTCAGCCCAGGCTTTAACATCCTTTATGCCGATCATGGGCACAAGGCCTGCGGAGATCTCGATAAGGCTGGAGCTTTCGGACACGATGCAGTCCGTTCCGCACGCCATCGCCTCAGTAACAGGCATTCCGAAGCCCTCGTAAAGGCTCGGCGGCATTTCGAAGAAGATCGCGCTTCTCCTCGTTACTTATGTAGCCGGTTCTCACGATGCGGTCATTCGCGGGGCAGCGCTCTATAACATCAAGCGTCGCCTCAGGCTGCCAGCCGAGGCCTCCTGCAAGAACAAGCTTAACTTCAGGGTGCTTCCCGCTTATAAGCCCGAAAGCCTCCACGATCGTGGAGATGTTCTTACGGGGCTCAAGTGTTCCCACATAAAGTATGTAGCGCCCGAGGTTGAACTTCTTCGCGATATCCGTAGTAAAGCCCTCGCCCGGCGTGTAGAACTCGGTGTCGACGCCGCAGGGACCTACGAAGATCTTCTCCTCCGGAACTTTAAGGACATCCATGATCTCGCTTTTGGAGAACTCGGAGATGGTAAGGACCGAAGATGCGCGCGCCGCGGAATCTCTGAGGTGTCCCTGAAGAAGCCTTCTGTTACGGCCCTGCATAGTCTCGGGGAACCTTTCCGATACCAGATCGTAGATCGTGATCATGTTCTTCCCCTTAAGGCCGCCGGGCGTTAAGTAGTTGAAGAACACCGTGGTATCGGCCTTCGAATGCGTAAGATTGCCGTATGGCATGATCTTTCCCAGATTCCCCATGCGGATATAAACAGAAAGCGGGAGCGACCTCACGATATGGAGGTCGTACCCGCTTAAATTCATGTTGAGATTCTCTTCAAGAATGGTCTTCGCGCCGTTTCTTCCGAGAAAATCGAATGCGTGAAGCTCAGAGGCTTCATCTATCAGCCTTCTCGCGACCTCAAGGGTGTAGTTTCCTATACCGGTAAGACCCCTTACCGCGATCGGCTGAAGATTATAGGCAAGCATTATCCGAGCTTATTCTCTACGAAAGCGCTCATCTCAGACTTGATGGACTCGAGTCTGTCAGCTGCCGTCTTCTCATCAGAATCGTAAACACCGAAGTAGATCTTGAGCTTAGGCTCTGTACCTGAAGGTCTTGCGCAAGCCCAGTCGAGGCCCTTGTCACCGCCCAACTCATAAAGAAGAACGTTGGACTTGGGAAGTGTCAATTCTGTTGTCTTAACTTCGCCGTCAGAGAAGTCGTATCTTACGCCCTTCTGATAGTCACGTACTGCAACGGGCCTAGGTCCGCCGATGAGCTTAGCTGCATCCTCAGCAGTCTTGCATGCCTCAAGATCGGCTCTCATGGAGATCATGCCGTTCTTGATCTTTTCGAGGCCTTCCTTACCCTCACGTGTGAAGGAAACTGCCTGCTCGAAGCCGAAGCCGTACTTGTTGTAGATCCTGTAAAGTCTGTCGATCAACGTCTCGCCCATGTCCTGAGACTGGCATGCCATACCGCAGACGAGCATTGCTGCTACAACAGCGTCCTTGTCTCTTACGGATGTGCCGGAGAGGTAGCCGTAAGACTCCTCGAAACCGAACTGGAAGTGCTTGTCGCCGAACTCGTCGTCAACCTTGATACGCTCGCCTATATACTTAAAGCCTGTGAGTGTCTCCTGGAGCTCAACGCCGTAAGCGTCGCAGACAGCCTTGCAAAGCTTTGTGGAAACGATAGTTGTACATGCAAAAGCGTTGTCCTCGAGTGTTCCGAGCTTCTTCTTACTGTCAAGGATGTAG
>CADAXO010000165.1 GCA_902791885.1 Oscillospiraceae bacterium
GAAAGAACGATCTGGAAGATGTCGCCTTCCTTGATATGGTGCTTTCCCTTTTCGACCATGTCGCAGAAAGCCTGCTTCTCGAAGAGGGGCGTAACCTCGCCTAAGAGCCTGCCGCTCCTCTCCTCTATCTTCTTGCCGTTATGGAGGAGGTCTACGAGGCCCTTTAAGGTCTCCACAGCGCGGTTGTAACCGTCGTCGCCCTCGTTAAGCTTCATGTTCTCGATAACGATGATCTTCTGCTTTAAGTTGTCGAAGGCGATTACCTTGTCGAAAAGCATCAGGTCAACATCCTTGAAGCCCTCCTCGTCCTCTACGTCGCACTTTGCAGTGGGCTCGCTGTATGTAAGGTAATCGTATGAGAAATAGCCTACAAGTCCGCCTGCGAAAGGAGGGAGATAATCGAATCTCGGGCTCTTGTAGCCGCTCATAATCCTGCGAAGTTCTGCGGAAGGATCCGTCGTCTCGATCTTCTCGTCTCCGATCTTCAGGATGCCGTCTTTACAGGTGATGAGCTCTCTGGGGTTGAAGCCTAAGAATGTATAGCGTCCCCAAGTCTCATTAGCCTGTGCCGACTCGAGCATGTAAACGTGATCTGAAGCATTCTTTAAGATCTTCAGAGCTTCGATCGGAGTCGTGAAGTCGGATAAGATCTCGAGGCTTACAGGCAGCACGTCGTACTTACCTTCAGCGGCGATCTTTCTAACCTCTTCAATAGTAGGTCTGATCTGCATTTGTTTTGTCCTCCTTTGTCTGTGTGAGGGCAAAAGAAAACGCCCTCAACAGAATTTCTTCTGTCAAGGACGAATAATTACATTATCCGCGGTACCACCTTGATTTACAGGATTCCCCGTACACTTAGCAGGATACTATCATATCCCCGGCCTTTAACGGTGCCTGCCGTCGCAGCATTTGACTGCACCCTCAGCGGTCCATTTGACGATCTGTTTCTTACCTGACTCTCAGCACCACAGGCTCTCTGTAAAGGCGTTTATCGTCTTTATCTCCGCATCAACGGTTTGCTTTATGGCGGTAATTTACCACAGTAAAGTGGAGTTGTAAATAGAATATTGGTCTACCGGGGCAAAAATGACTACCCCTAATGACTACCCAAAGCGGGATTTTGAGACCAAAAAGGTAGTCGTTTTCGGATAAGGGGCCTCTGTTTGTCGAAAAATGTCGAAATTTGTTATCAATTGTCGGCTAAATCAGCCCTCCTAAGCTGATATGCTTTGCTTATGAATGAGAAAAAAGTTTTGCAATTGAAAATATCTTATCTGAAATACAAAATCCGCAACCTGCCAAGAGGATGGATTGGCACCAATCGTGACTTGGATAGAATTGTCATCAATTACGATCCAAAGAATCCAAAAGTATCAAATAAAAGCAGACGCAGATACTGCCTTACTACAAAGCGCGGAATATATTACAAAAATGGAATCACCAAAAGGAAAATTGCCGAAGCAGAATTGGACATGCTCAATGCCGAGTGGAAAAGCAACTATAGAGGCGCACCGGAGATCATTGAGTTCCCGCTTAAGAGAACCAGATTTTTAGGGATTCTGCCAAATCAGTTTTTTGAGGCTAAGCCGAATCAGAATACGTACAAGATCAAGAATCCGATACCCTACAAGGGTCAGATATTAAGATCCAAGAATGAACTTCTGACAGTTCAGGCGATTGAGTCTATGGGATTCATGTGGAAGACGGAGATCTTAATACAGCTCGGTAAATATATCTTCTATCCGGATATAGTCTTCTATGTTCCGTACATCGACAAGGTAATAGCTGTTGAACTGGACGGAATGATGGAAAAGGATGATTACTATGAACACGCAGAAGAGCGGCGGGCAAAGTATATAAAGGCCGGACTGGTCGAGAACAGGGATGTTATCTTCTTCAGGATCAGCAATGAGAATGATTTTGATCTTGAGGATCTGAAAGCAATGATAAAATCCGCTATCGAACGTAACGCAGCGGATATATCAACTGACAGCAATTTCTATGTATAAGTTAAGACTTGCCGCCCAGGAGGACGTAGAGAAGTCTGTAAAGTTCGGCGGCATCCTCGAGTGAGAGATCGACGCAGGCGCTCATCTTCTTCGGGACGTCGAGGCACTGCTCACGCAGGTCATAGCCCTTTTCGGTGAGCTTGATGATGACGACTCTTTCATCCTCGGGGCTTCTGGATCTTGTTACATAGCCCTGCTGCTCGAGTTTCTTGAGCATCGGCGTAAGTGTGCCGTTATCGAGGAAAAGTCTTTTTCCGAGGTCGCCGACGGACATGCCGTCCTGCTCCCACAGTGCCATGAATGTGATGTACTGGGTGTATGTCAGCCCGATCTCCGAAAGTATCGGTGTGTACAGACTGATGATCTCTCTTGATGCCGCATAAAGCGGGAAACACAGCTGATTGTCTAACTTCAACGCCTCATACTTGTCTTTCTTTCTGGCCATTTACGAGCTCCCCCACTGCCTTGACGACCTCCTTCATGTCTTCTGAAGGTTCGAATCTCCTGACTACATTTCCTTCCCGGTCGACAAGGAACTTGGTGAAGTTCCACTTGATGTCGGGGTTGGTCTTGTAGTTTTTGTCTATCGTCTTAAGCATAGCACTCATTGCAAGAGCTTTGGGACCTTTTCCGAAACCTTTAAATCCCTGCTGCTCCTTAAGGTAGCCGTATAAGGGCAGTGCGTTCTCGCCGTTAACATCGGATTTCTTCATCTGAGGGAACTTTGTATTGTACTTAAGAACGCAGAAATCATGGATCTCGTCGTCCGTCCCGGGTGTCTGCCCCGCGAACTGGTTGCAGGGGATGTCGATGACTTCGAAGCCCTGCTCGTGGTACTCCTCATACATCTTCTCGATAGGCTCGTAGTGAGGCGTGAAGCCGCAGCCTGTAGCAGTATTCACTATAAGCATTACCTTGCCTCGAAAAGCTTCAAGCTTCAATTCTTCACCGTTTGTCATGGGTACCGAGTAATCGTAGATAGTCATAGGTGCATCTCCTTCCGGATCGTTATTTGTATTTGTTCATATTATATTTGACCCAATGTAATTTGTCAACCGCAGAGCCGTGTTAAAATAGCATTATGAATAAAAGAAGATTCAACATTAAAGACGATGCGGTCGCAGTGCTTCTTACAGTAGCGCTGATGTTATCGGGCGCGGTAATGTATATCGTGTCGTCGGATAAGACCGCGCCGGCGGAGACGACGGAGTCTGCGGTAACATCAGAAACACCGGAGACAGAAGCTTCGGATGTTGAAGAGTCTTCCCGGGAAACAGCCCCCGCAGTCAGGCAAAATGAACTTCTCGAAGATATGGAAAGCGGCATGTCATTTTGTTTCGTGGGTGACAGCATCACGAGGGGCGAGATCATGAATTTCTCAGAGGGCGGATGGACATCTTCATGGCTTGTAAACCTCGAGGAACAGGCACCTGTGGCTGACGTATATGTGGTCGCCATCGGCATCAACGATGTCCTTTTTATAGACAGGCCGCTCGGGGCCGCATCGGCAGAACAGTTCATCGATAACCTGCAGATGTTCACGGACTTTTTGCTGAGCCGTAACCCTGACGCTAAGTTCTACTACATCACCCCGTGGCCTTTTCTCAATTTCCCCGAAGAAGCCTACGAGTGCTGTGACGAATTCAGCAACGAAATGAAGGAGTGGTGCGACGATCACGGATACATCTGCATCGATCCTTTCGACACGATAATGACAGTCTTAAGCGAAGTGGACACGTCGGTCTATATGTATAACGACTACCATCCGAACGCCCCCGAAGGCATCGGTCTTTACAGCTACGCGGTACTCCAGGGAGCTAACAGGGCAGACTGAGTCAGAGTCTGATCAGTCCACTACTCCCCAATCGATAAGATCTACATAAAAGCCGTAAACAGATGACAGATCATCCATCAAGGGGTCGTTAACATACCACTGACCGTCTTCGCGGACAAGGGTCATAGTCTTCGGAATCCATAACTCGCCGATATCGGGATCCGCCAGTTCACGCAGGATCTCGTCAGAAGTCATTCCGTCGTCCATCATGTAACGGATCTCTTCATAATCGAGCATCGCGAATGCGACATTTACCGTCACCTCGTCATCGCTTATAACTTCCATAGAATCGGGATAGATCTCATAGAAGAACGAATCCTCGATAGCCGAACAATATGCATCGTAATCGGGGCCCCAGATATCGGGATCGTGATCGATAAAATCATAAAGCCCGATAACCATATCGGTGTTGGTCGTATAAAGTGCCGCGCAGATCGCATCGGCATCGAAGTTTACGACAGCCTGGCAATAAGCCTCCGCTGCAGCAAGCGCATCGGGATTGGCTGCAAACTCGAACTCCAAAGCGCTGACATAGAAAGCATAGACCGTCTTAAGATCCTTGCACTTCTTGTCCTTCACAAGCCACGCATCGTCCTCGAGAACAAAATTAACCGTCAGGGGAACCTCGATCGTATCGGCCTCATCTTCCAGCATATCGATAAACTCATCCACGCCGCCGGCAGTCACAGCCTCCTCATAAACAGCTTCATAATCAACCATCTCGAACGTTATATCGACACTCGCCTTGCCGTCCTTCTTGGACACCTGCAGCGAATCGTCGTCAATCTCATACGTTATCGTCCCTGCTATCGCCGCACAGATATCATCATAGCCTTCGGGAAGCTGCTCCTCTTCCCCCTGCATGTATTCTTCCAGGATCGAGGCACACTCTTCCCCGTCGAAAAGGATATCTTCCAGCGCATCGACGTCCGCATCGGCCACTGCCTCCGCATACTCTTCCGCGGCCTTAAGCACAGCCTCGCTTCCGTCATCGAAAAGGCTGCATCCGCCGGCCGAAGCTGCGACAGATACGAGTGTAAGAACTGCAATGGTTTTTCTTAAACGCTTCATAAAAAGTGTGCCTCCGTAATAGTGTTTCAGTAGATGGTCTTTATCTCGTCGACCCCGCAGGCCGCCTTGAATTCTTCTATGTCGGATTCATTCTTAATGAGCATAACGTCACGGTATCTTCCGCCGTTGATCTCCATGAATCCCGCTGTCTTCTCACCCGTGCAGATGCTGCTCTTGATCACGGGAACTTCAGTTTCTTTATCGTAAGTGATCTTGTTGTTCTTCTTAAAGCCAAACATCAGTGATTACCTTTATAAGTTCGTCATCCGAATAAACTGTATGATCCGGATGTCCTTCAATGTCCGTACGGCCTCTTCTGTCGATCCAGATAGTATGCCATCCCGCATTCATCGCACCTTCGATATCGTGCTTATACGAATCACCGATCATCCAGATATCGGATGGGTTCAGTCCGAGTCTGTCTTCCATCATCCGGAAGATCTTAATGTCGGGTTTGGAGATACCGACGTCGCCTCCGACTATGACCCTGTCTTCGGGTATCCACTTGGAAAGTCCCAGCATATTGAATTTACGCCATTGGTGGGACGACTTGCCGGCTGTTAAGACAGCAAGCTTATAATCTTCCAAATCCGATAATCTGTCCAATACGCTGATCATGCCGTCGTTAAGTCTTATATGACCCTGCGACTCATAATATGCTTCAGCCGCTTTAAGTCCGTCACCCTCGTTATAGGGCAGTCCCAAGGTCTTGAATGTCTCCTCATATCTCCAGCCGTTGCACTCGAGAGTCGTGATCTTACCGGCCTCCAGATCGGCGGTATTTAGATCGCTCATCTCATAGAATATCCGGACGAATTCCTTCCGGTCAGGGATCTTAATCCCGAGCACATCCCCGGCCGCATCAGTGAACAGTTCCTGGCGGTTATATAAAGTATCGTCTATATCGAAGACTATACCGGTCATTATCAGAAATTGATTATCTTCGGAGCTTCAGTAAATGAAGAGAATGTGGCTGTTG
Source organism: Oscillospiraceae bacterium (assembly GCA_902791885.1). Next base: position 5,894 of record CADAXO010000165.1, read on the forward strand.
CATTCTTAAAGTACAGAACTTCAGTGTTATCGTCTGTAGCAGAATACATACCCTTCAGTGAAGGATAGTTATCGAGCATATGCTCCTTCGCTTCAACTCTCTCGTCTCTTACGAGCTCGCCTGCGATTCGAAGCCACTTGCC
>CADAXO010000166.1 GCA_902791885.1 Oscillospiraceae bacterium
CGCTTCAAGGCTTTCTTGTGAAGTTCCTCTCGCGAAGTGCCTGATAAATATACAACGCTCCCCACCCGATGTCAAGCGATATTTTCGACTTTTTTAAAATTATCTGTTGATAATGTCAAAAGCCCAGTAAACACGGGCTTTCTCAGCCGAGGATTTCTGAGGAGACGAGCGTGTCCTTATCGTATGTAAGCTTGATCTCGAAGAACTTTTCGCCGTCTTTGTTAAACAGATTCCTGAATATGTCGCGGTCGCCTTCCCAAATGGGCAGATCGTATATGTCTTTTACGTTGACCCAGCAAAGCTCGCCTTCGTCGCATGTTCCGGGGCAGGGATCCTTATCCCCCGTGTACTCCCCTTTATATATAAACATTATCTCTTCAAGTGTTCTGTCACCTGTGCGGGACAAAAATGTCGCGACGCCGCGAAGAGCTAAGCCCGATATATCTGATGCATCGATACCGGTCTCTTCCTTTATCTCCCTTACGGCGCACTCGTACGGAGCCTCATGTTCTTCGACATGTCCGCCCACGCCTAAGTACTTTCCCACATTCATGTTGGAGATATTCTTGGAAGTTCTTCCCTTTACTATAAAGAGGACGTTATCTTTATCAGTCAGATAACAAAGTGTCGTGAGCTTTCTGTCACTCATTGACATTCGCCTCCGCACCGGAAGCCTCGGGAAGCGCATCGGCCTGACTGTTTCTTCCCAGTCTGTAGCGGCCCTTCAAAAGCTCGTAACGGAGATTAACTCTGTAGATAATATAAGAAGAGACATCGATCTTAAACGTCTCGCACAGTGCACACCACTTGTCGGCGCAGCAGACGATCCAGCCCTCCCAAGTATGAGGCCAGAAGAAAGTCAGCGGGAACATGTGATGTCTTATGATGTCCTGCTCGATGGGAGGAATATTGAAATCCCTTATCGCGTTCTCGCACGCGATCGCAGGATGAGTGAAGCCGTGAAGTCCGCGTCTTCTGTCGCTCGGCTTATGCCAGTCGTAGAGGAAGTAGTCGTGAAGCAAAGCTCCTCTTATAAGAGCCGGCCTGTCTACCTTAACCCCCAGCACAGTCTCGACGTTAATCGCGAATATCAGGCTGAACTTAGCTACGGCAAGTGCATGCTCGAACACGGAAGTAGTGCCGTGCTGGATATAATTCTTCATATCCTGAGCTTCATCTGTCATTATTATGTCTCGCCCGAGGGAGAATACCTCCTTGGCGATCTTATATTCTGTGATCTCTTTATTCATGGGCTTATTTTATTACGAATCTGACAAAATACAACAAAATGTGATATATATTCCTAATATTACGGATATATAAATAGTTCATGGCTTCGAATCGCGCGACAACAGATCTTACAAAAGGCAATCCGCTCAAGATGACGGTGCTTTTTGCCATACCTATATTCTTAAGCAATATCCTTCAGCAGCTTTATAACTTCACGGATATCGCGATCATCGGCCATTCTCTGGGAGACGATGCGCTTACGGCGATAGGCTCCGTATCGACGATCTACGGGTTCTTCAACTCGCTCATGTTCGGTATGTCGAGCGGATTCGCAGTCGTCATTTCCCGTTTCTTCGGAAGCAAAGACGAGAAGGGTCTTAAGAAAGCCATCGCGAACACTTTATTCATAGCGGTGATCTGGGCGATAGCCGTCCCGCTGATAGGATTTATCTCCCTGAAGCCTCTCATGAGAGCACTCCATACGCCGGAAGATATCTTCGACACGGCCTACAGCTATGCATCCGTTGTAATCGCACTTCTGGGATTCATGTTTATCTATAACGTATTAAGAGGGATCCTGCAGGCGATCGGAAACTCCCGTGCGCCGCTGTTCTTCCTAATGATCTCGGTAAGTGCCAACATCGTACTTGACCTTCTGTTCGTAAGGGTATTCGGGTTCGGACTTCCGGGAGCAGCTTATGCCACCGCGATAGCGCAGATCCTTTCCTCGATCCTTACGTTCATATATATAATGCGTAAAGTCCCCGAAGTCCGTATCACAAGGAAGGACTTCGTTCTTAACAAGAATCTTCTTACCGACATCTTCACTTCGGGCATAGCATTCGCCCTTATGTTCACTGTCGTAAATCTCGGCTCCATGATACTGCAGGGTGCGATCAACGATCTCGGCAAGACTACGATCGCAGCACATGTAAGATCTCGGAGCTTTGCATGATGACCCTCTCCACCCTTGCGAACGCTATGGCTACTTTCGCAGGCCAGAATCACGGTGCGGGAAGATACGACAGGATCAAGTCCGGATTACGGAGCGTGCTTTTCTGCGGCTTCGGCATATCCGCTTTCCTTATATTAATGATCTACATTTTCGGTGAGATGCTCGTAAAGCTTCTTTCAGGATCCGAGACAACGGAACTTATCGAGACAGCCGTGTTCTACTTAAGATTCGACCTGCCGTTCTACTTCGTGCTTGCGGTTCTTCTTATAACGAGAACGACGCTTCAGGGTATGGGCTCGAAGTTCGTCCCGATAATCGCAAGCCTCATGGAACTCGGGTTAAAGATAATAACGGCACGCTTCCTCGCGGTAAAACTCGGATACCTGGGTATCGCGCTTTGCGAACCCATCACCTGGATAGCGGGAGCGGTATATATAATCTCGGTATTTGTTTATAAGATAAAGAAGCAGGACTCACACATGCGTGATGAGGACCTTCATATTGCCGTCAAGAACGATCAAATCCTTGGAAGCCGGAAGGAAAACTGATTCACCCTTCTTTACGCTCACTTCCGAATCGGCACAGATTATCTTTCCCTCACCCTCGAGGCATACGGCTGCATCGAACTTGCTGTCATCGGCATGAACCGTGATCCTTCCGTCAACATCGTAGATCAGCGCCTCGAAATACTTACATCTGCAGATGAGATTACCCTCGCCCTCGAGGCTCTGGGGAACATACTTACTGTAGTCCGCTACCTCAAGTGCCTTCTCAAGATGAAGCTCGCGCTTATTGCCGTATCTGTCGACACGGTCGTAGTCGTAAAGCCTGTAGGTGCAGTTGCTCGACTGCTGTACTTCGCAGATAAGGTTGCCGGCGCCTATGGCGTGTACGGTTCCCGATGGAATGAAGAATACATCTCCCTTCTTTGTGGGAACGAAGTTCAGAAGATCCGTTATAGTACCGTCCTTTACGGCGGCTTCGACCTCTTCTCTGGTTACATCTCTTCTGAAACCGACATAAAGGCCCGCACCGGGCTTCGAGTCGAGGACATACCACATCTCGTTCTTGCCGTAAGAGCTCTCGTTGGACAAAGCGAAATCATCATCGGGGTGCACCTGAACCGAAAGATCCGTCTCCGCATCAATGAGCTTTACAAGAAGCGGGAACGAACGAAGCGATGCGCACTTCCAGCCGAGCGAAGTCTTACCCACGGTCTCTATGTACTTTCCTAAAAAAGCTCCTTTATGTCTTCCGTTAACCACACGCGACTGGCCGTCAGGATGAGCCGACAGCACCCACGCCTCGGCGACCCTTTCCATATCGGTCTTAATGCCGAACTCTTCTTTAAGGCGTCTGCCGCCCCAGATATATTCCTTCAATGCAGGCGTGAGCTTCAGGATAGCTTCGGGCTTAACACCGAGCTCGATCTCACCGATGTCATCGGAGCTTCTCGCCTGTCTGTCGTCAGCAAGGATATCGTCACCGTAAGCCATATCCATGAACTCGAGAACGGTGTCTCCGATATTACTTATCTGATGTCTTACGGGAGGCTTAACCTCGATATTTCCGCTGCCGTCGTAGACGGAGCTTTCTGAATCCAAAGTAACCAAAGCCTTACCCGTAATGATGATCCAGTTCTCGGTCCTCTTCTCGTGAGAGTGCTCGTAGATCGTCTTTCCGGGACTTACGAAGATATGTCTTACGTAATGCCTGTCTGTCCTCTCGAGTTCTTTATAGTAACCCCACTGTCTGAAGTGGATATTGCTGCCGTTTATGTACTTGTCTATCTTATGCGAGCCGTTGCTGCCGTTGGTAAGAAGATTCTTAAGATCTCCCGCACTGCTCTGGCCTCTCGCGCCTACGAAAACGGCATCGTCCGTATTAACGACGACTGCATCCTTTATGCCGCTTACCACAACGGCCTGCGTACCGGACTTGTTAACTACGAAGGTTCCCTCGCTATTGAGCGTTACCGCGGGTCCCCTGTTCTTATAAGAAAACTTTTCGAGGTCCTCTATGGATGTAAGTTCACTCCATGAGAATCCCGACTTTACCATAGAGAGCTTATCGGAATGCTCGAGCACTTCCCTCTCGACAGAGACACGCTCTATAAGACTAAGTGCCTCTTCCGTGAACTCGAGGTCACCGTCCTGCTCGGTCCTCATCGAGAAAGCCTTGACGCATGACTCATATATGGAAGGATCGATGGTGCGAAGTTCATTGAGATAATCTCCGGCACGCACCATGAGCATACCGAGATTTCTGTAGAAAGGAGCCGTGATCGAAGACTCGTCTTCGGGCTTCTCCTTGAATTTCAACGGATCCCCGTAGATATATCCGTAGCGCTTATTAAGCTTCTCCTCTTCCTTGCCGAATACGACGAGCCTGCCTTCGGAAGCCGCAGCCTTAGCCTCAAGGATGGCATCGGCATAACCCGAGGAAGCATCGATCATTACGTCGGAAGGAACGACAAGTACGAACTCTGAAGGCTGCAAAGACATAAGAGCGAGCGTGACCGAAGCCGTCGTTCTTCTCGGAATGTCCTCATAGAAAAGTCTGTATGCAAGTCCCTGGAAAGCTTTAAGCTGGTTGTCGATGATATATCTGTGTTCGGTTCCGGCGACGATAAGAAATTCATCGCAGTAAGGCATATTACGTGCGATCGTATCCTGGAAGACTGAATGATACTGGGTAAGCTCGATAAACTGCTTGGGGTAATCACGCCTGGAAAGAGGCCATAATCTCTCTCCCAAACCACCCGCAAGAATCAGACACTTCACTTATAGTAACTCCTTCGTATCTTAAGATTCCACCAGATACCGACAGTGTCGCCAAACATCCTGAAGATATCTCCGATTCTTATTCTACCAAAAGACCTGTTTCTTTTGAAAACGATCTCGACGGGCATCTCCTCAATGACAGCACCTTCATGTGCACAGAGTGCGAGCACCTCGATATCGAATGCGTAACCTTTGACGCGAAGTTTGGGAGCGACCTTCTTAAGAACCGAAGATCTGTAAAGCTTAATGCCTGTCTGCGTATCCTTGATATTCATTCCGAAGAGGACCTTGAGGATAACGTAATAACCTAAAGATACGAACTTTCTTAACGGCGGATAATCGAGCTTGGATTCCTTATGCATCTTGGAACCGATCACGCATGAACTTTCTTCCATATGTCTGAAGTACCTGACAAGATGATCGGGCGATATATCGAGATCCGCATCGATAAATCCGATGATATCGCCCTTCGCCACTTCAACGCCGTGCCTGACCGCTCCGCCCTTGCCGCGGTTTACTTCATATCCCGCATAAACGATCTCCGGATTCTCTTCCGAGATCATTAATATCTCGTCCTTGGTATTATCGGAGCTTCCGTCGTCAACGGCGATTATCTCGTACGAACTGATATGAGGAGCCAGCGTCTCCCTGATCTTAAGAAGACTCTCTTTGATTATCGCGCCTTCGTTATAAGCCGGTACTATTACTGAGAACATCATCCTACCCCCAGCATATTCCATGACTCTTCATCGATTACTGCCGTTCCGTCAAACGCATACCAGTTATCGGGGATAAATCTTACGGCATCAGCATCGGCCGGAGTATCTGTGACATTGCTGTCGTTGGAATCATAAACACATACGGGCATTCCGTATTCGCTGTGTGTTATCAAAGGATTGCCCGTGAAAGGGTTGACCGGATCGTCTACGATTCCGTTTACGGCAATATAAGGCACATCCGCGTTCGTCATAAACTCATCGCTTATTGTAAAGCCTTCGGCTCCGAAGTCCTTGACCATCAGCACGGGGTTAAATGCTTCCATACCGGAATTGGCAAGAGCCGTGGCATCGCCGAAGAAAGCAACGTCAAAGTTCATCGTACCGTGGTCTGACACGACGATGATCCTGGTGTTATCCCAGACTCCCGCCTCACGAAGATAATCGAAGTACCTTCCGAGTTCCATATAAGCGGCTGCATTGCACTCGTAATGTCTCATGCAGTTATAAGAATCCATATGCAGTGCATATCCGTTGACGCCTTCAATGAACCTTCCGGCATTCGCGGCATCATATGCAGTATTGTCGACATTCTGAGCAGGAGTATATGAAGGCTCGTTCAGAAGCTGTGTGCTGTGCGGGGTCTCGTTATCGATATACATAAATGTATCTGTATCGCCTTCTTCGATATCGGTGATGCCGGAAAGGTTGCTCAGAACGGAATATGCTTCCATGAAGTCCTCGTTAACACCGACGGACACCGAAGGGGAATATCCGATCTGAGGTATGGTGAACTCGTCTCCGTCAGTGATGCCGGTATCCGCCATGTTGTAGTTTCCGCGGTTATATACCGTATTCTGAATAAAGAGCGGACTCACCTTAAAAAGCGCATAGCAGAAGAAATTCCTCTCCCAAAGCTCCTCCTTGAATCCGTTCACGAGAAGGCTGTCGGAGCCCAGGTGTCCTTCGGTTATATACGCGGTAATACCATCGTACTGCGGCTCATCGAAAAGCCTCAGGTCCGGGGGCGACATGTAGTTGGCATAAGGAGGATCACACAAGGTTACCTCAAAACCTTCATCCCTGAAAAGCAGAGGCATAACGGAAAGAGCTTCGTTCTGCGTCTCGCGCAGAGTCTTGGAAGCGTCATCGCAGATCTCGCCCGGAGTGTAATCATATCCTCCGAAAAGAGCCGGCGTCGCATGCTTTGTATGCGTTCCGAACGAAAGTGTATTGGGATAGAAAGTAAAGCCGTCGAACTGCTCCTGAAGTTCAGGTATCTCGTTAAAGATAACAGGGACAAGGAAGCCCGGCGCCCTGTCGATCATCAGGACCATGACATTTCTTCCTTCTGTCGAAAGAGGAATGGAAGGGATCTCAGACTGAAGCCTGCCGGCGGTCTCAAGGTATGACTTTCTTATAACGTTCATATTGACCATGCACATTACGGCACATACCAGCGTGAGTATAAGTGCGATCCCTTCAGTAAGCTTCGGAAGCTTGTTCATAAGGATAAGGACAACAACGGCAGCCGTCAGGATGGCGGCAAGATTAATGACCTTCATCGCGAGTGAATAGCTGAAGTCGGATTCGAACATCAACGTATCCGTAAGCGTTCCGAGGTCGGTCCCGAAGAACAGATATGTAACCAAAGCCATTGGGCAAAGCGCCCACCATATCCGGCTTATCATCACTCTTCCCTTCGGTCCCGCAAGGAAGAAGAATACACTTCCCCATACTATGAACAATCCGGCAGCGATAAGGCCTGCATGTATCACATATGTATTGGGTGATACGGGATTTAAGTGATCCATGAATTCAGTCGGAGACGATCTTACCACCGCTGACGGGATAAGAAGTCCTGTCAGGACTGAAAGGAACAATCCGCTCAAGATGAATATATTTCTGTCGCTGGTCCTGTATTCAAGTTTGGAACTTATCTTCCCCGCTGTATCTTTACGCTTTCCTATAAGAAGGAGAACTATCAAAGGTATCAGAAGAAGTGAAGATACTATGGTAAGTCTCAGCGTTCTTCCGGGATAGGGTGAATCATATAAAGTATTTACATAGAGCATGAGACCCGCGCCTGATACTGCAGCCACGCATGCGAGGACGAAGCCCGGGCGCTTGAATCTGTAGAAGACATTCTTAAGCATCGAGAACACATTATTAAGTGTCCAGTAGAACGCAAGTCCCGAAGGCGAGTTATAAAGAAGCACGAGGAAAATAAGAGCCATTCCGTAAAGCTGGATCTTGCTCTTTAAAGGCATTCCC
>CADAXO010000167.1 GCA_902791885.1 Oscillospiraceae bacterium
GAGAGTTAATATGTGCCTGTTCTGTGATATAGCTGAGCATAAGATGACTGAAGCTCATATAGTGAATGAGACTGAGAAGACTATAACGTTTCTGGATATAGCACCTGCGAATGAGGGCCACGTGCTTATCATTCCCAAGCTGCATGTGGATTCTATCGTAGATCTTCCCGATGAATATGTATTGGATATCACCGAGGTTTCCAGAAAGATAGTAAAGGCTTTCGGTAAAGTCTATGGGGCAAAAGGTTACGGCGTGATGCAAAACGGCGGAGCAAACTGTGAGTTCGGTCATTTCCACTTTCACGTTTTTCCGAGACTTGAGAATGACGGCTATGACTGGATCTATCCTTCAGGAGAGAAGGAAGTATCAGAGGCAGTTGCAGAGAGATTGAGGGCCGCTTTGTAAGGGGGTATATCATGGGACTGTTCAATTTATTCTCTAAGCCTGAAGGACAATGGATCAAGAGCGCTCATATTTTTGCTAAGGATGACTATCAGTGTTCGGTATGCGGCAGGACATTTAAGTCAGCTCCTCTGGAATGTCCCCGCTGCGGTGCTAAGATGCGCGGTACCATCAATGACTGGGAAGCACGCATGCGTCGTGAAGCCCTTGAAGAGGACCTCGACGAGTACGAGGGCATCGAAGATGCTGATTACTGACAGATTGTTTCTTTGTGTATAACAGAAGTAGCAAAATAGCAAATGATGATTAATGGAGTGATTATCCGCTTGTTTATACACTGATAGCGGAGGTGATAAGAAATGATCTTTTCGGAAAAACTGCAGATACTAAGAAAGAATAAAGGATTTACTCAGGAAGCGTTGGCAGAAAGACTCGGTGTTTCAAGACAGGCGGTTGCCAAATGGGAATCAGGTCAGATCTATCCTGACATCATGAATCTAATACAGCTTAGTGAACTTATGAATGTCAGTGTTGATTATCTGGTTAAGGACAGGGATTGCACTGTGGACATTAATCCTCAGCCTGATACAGACCTTGATGAGATTATAGCTTTCAGATTGGAAGCTAACGTCAATACATATGCAGCGTTTATGAATGAGGTTGATCCCACAAGACCTGATTCTCACGATTTCAGATATGAGAACGGCAAGTATATGTATCACGATACTTATGTCGGCGGTGAGGAATTTGCCGGTGAAGAAGCGGTATGGAAGGACGGGAAGGCTGTCTATGCGATGAATTATATGGGCCGCGTGCTGGCTGACGGATTCAGTGGTAACTTCCTGAAGGAATCTTTAAGAGCTGCCGATAAGAATATGCCGTACAGAGGTCCTGAATTGTATCAGTCCGGAGAATATACATACAGATGTAAAGTAACCGGTGATTTTACGATATGAAGAGATCTATCAGGGCGATATAAAAGTGTATGAATGTGTATTTCACGGAGGATTGCTTAAATAGCCTCTTGCTATAAGAAAAACGTTTGGTAATATATGTTGAATTTAATGATGAAGGAAGACGTATATGAAAGGCGTAAAGGATTTAATACTGGACGAAAGTCCTAAGAATGCCAAGAAGCTTGAGAAAATGCTTTCCAAGGATCCGGGATCTGAAGCATATCTTGAAGCAGCAAGGGCAGAAGCAGCCAGAACAACAGCTGTTGAGTTTACAAAATTCAGAATGATGGTGACGGATTCTTTTCTGTGTTTCTCCCGTTTCGGTATCGCAGGAGCACTGATGATCGTTCCCATCTCACAGATTACAAATATCTACAGGACAAATGTCGTAGGAAATACTTACGATTTTAATAACTTCACACTTGCGGTAGAGACGAACGGCGGTATCAAGTATATGGCTGTTTATCCCCGTGGAGGAGCACAGACATTGGAGATCTTTAATCCTGTTATCGATGCGGTAAGAGTCAAGATGGCTGTAAACGGGGGTGTATCAGTATGATCGTAACTTACGGAACAAGAAAGAAGCTTAAGAATATAAAGCCTTTGGGCAGAATGAGATGCACGAATTGCGGTCATGAGGTTGAAGCTACACTTACCAAGGAAACGGGATACCACCATGTATGCTTTATCCCTGTATTTCCCGCATTCGGCTACAAGATCATCTTGTGTCCCTGCTGCGGCATTATGAGAAAACTGACAAACGATGAGTTTAAGGAGATGAAAAACAGTAATTAACAGGGCGATTCTATTGCAAATGGTGCAAATGAAAACAAATAAAAACAAATGATTGACTAAGAAAAATCACCTTGTTAATATATCTTCATGATTAATCTAGAGAGAAGAAAACAGATACTTGATATCCTCGAATCTGAAGGTTCGATAAACACAAATGATCTTTCCGTAAGACTTGGCGTAACAGGTGCTACGATCAGGACAGACTTAAGAGATCTCGCCAGGGAGGGCGCGATAGTAAGATACCACGGCGGCGTAAGGCTTCCGGAAAGACAAAGAGATGAAGTGAGCGAGAACTATATGGTCCGCTCCGTCACTAACATCGATCTTAAAAAGCAGATCGGCAAGAAGGCTGCAAGCCTCGTCGGTAACGGCGACACCATCTTCATGGATGCAAGCTCCACTGCTTTTCATATGATTCCTTTCCTGGAGAATACCATTGACGTTACCGTTATCACTAACGGTATCAATACGGCTATTGAGCTTCAAAGGTATAACAACTTTAAGTCCATTATCCTTATCGGCGGTATGCTAAGACCTCATTCTGGAACGATAGAGGGCGTAATGAGCCGTGAGATGATAAGCAGACTTTCAGCTGAATATTACTTTGTTTCAGGTAACGGTTTCTCGGCTGATGCAGGACTTTCAGGTAATAACTTCTTCGAACTTGAATTAAAGCGTATATGCGTTGAAAGAAGCAAGAATATCGTTGCTCTGGTTGACTCTACTAAGATCGGCGATGATTCGGCTTCCGTATTCATTACTCCCAATAAGATCGATTATCTTATAACCGATAATCAGATCGATGCTTCCACTGCTGATTACATCAGATCCAAGAAGATCAATCTCGTGATCGCAGGGGAGGACAGAAGGTGATTGAAGTTAATCCGATAATCCTTCCGAGCTGGATTGGCAATAAGGCCGTATTCCAGCAGAATGTTCCGTTTGTCATTGAAGGAACTGCGGCTCCGAGTGCTACCATCACTCTTGAGATCTCCAAGGATCCTACCGACGGACGTAAGGTCAGTAAGCTTGACCAGGAATACGGTGTAATCTTAAGCCTTGAGACTACGACTTCCGACAAGGGAAGATTCCGTTTCAATATTCCTGCATATAAGGCTTCTACCGATACTTATACATTCGTATTTAAGTGTTTCCAGAATGTCGTAAGTTATAATGATATCCGATGCGGAGATGTATGGGTTTTCTTAGGTAATGATTTCTTAAGCATTCCTATGAGAAATGCCCAGGCTCCCAAGACTCCTCTTAAGCGTCACGTAATGACGAACTTAAGATTCTTCACGCCTTCAAGAACCGGTCTTGAGACTGATGAGGAAGATATGGAGTATGAGGCAAAGACTCATTTCAAGGATGCTTCCTGGATCAAGATCACTGATACGAAGGAACTTGCCAATGTAGCAGCTTCCGCATTTTCTTTCGCGTATACAGTTGCTGACCAGGTTAATTACCCGATCGGTGTTGTCGACCTGTCGACACCCGAATCCACCATCCTTAACTGGATCTCCGATGAAGTTATCGAGAATCAGACCGCTCTTCGTGATTACATCACTGAGTTAGGCCTTTATACCGATGAGGAAAGATATAAAGCTCTCGTCAAGAAAGACCGTCAGATCCGTCACGAGAATAAGGTAAGAAATGATGTTTCCGAAGGAAGAAAGAACAGGGACATCGACTTAAGCAAAGAGAATGAATTGGGCGCCATCATGGGCGAGAAGACGGCTTCCGAGAATATCGAAGCTGCTGCAGGCCTTGATTTCCCTTCATCAAAGGGTTCTTCGTTCACTAAGAAGATCACTCCTTCTGATGACTCAGGTTCAACGACGAAGAACCTCGACTTTGACATGATGAGCAATATGCAGATCAAGTCGGGCAAGACCGCCAAGACTGTTGAGGATTCCGAGTATATAAAGAAAAAGTTCAGACTCTCTACTCTCTACAGATATAAGCTTGCAGCTTTGACGGGTCTTTCCGTAAGGGGCATGTGTTTCTCACCGGAAGCTGAAGAACAGCTTTTCGGAAGATATGATCTGCTTCTTATGGGCCTTCTCGGTACACTCTCGCAGACTTTCGAGCCTAAGGAAGTTTACGATGATAGCCTTATGCCTTCGTTCCTTATCGTTACCATGCATCCTAAGTGTGTTGATAAGGATTTCCCTTACAAGGTCCTTGAGTTTAACGAGAACTTAAGAGAGTTTACGGGTAAGCTTAACATGCCGAGCGGACTTATAAGTCTTCACGATCTGCTGCTGCCCGATAAGACGAAGACATTTACATTGGGTGTAAGACTTGCGGTTATCGCCATGGGTCTTCACATCACGCCCAAGATGCCGACTTCATGCC
>CADAXO010000168.1 GCA_902791885.1 Oscillospiraceae bacterium
CATGGTGCTGAGTGAAGCTTATAGAGTTCAGTCTTACTGTGTTGTAAGAGATGAGCGATACGTCGCGCCAGATCCCCATGTCGGGGAGGTGTGCGCCCCAGTCCCAGCCGAACATGCAGTGTGCTTTTCGAAGGTGGACGAAGCCCTGCATGCAGTCCTCGGTACCGAGTGTGGGTGCCTTGGCGAAAGCTTCAGCGATGAACTTGGTGGGGGAGTGGAAGACCACTTTAAGTGTGTTGCCCGCGGGCTTAAGAAGAGCCTTCACGTCGTGCTCCCAAATGCGGTGCATATTGTTCGCGGTGATGATGTGCGTCCCGTTAAGATATACGTCCGCGAGTGTGTCGAGCCCCTCGAATCTTATGACAGTCTGATCAGAGTTCAAGAACTTCTCGTCCGCGTCGAAGGAAGTCTCGTATTCATAGTCGAAGTCCATGAGCTTCAGTGCGTCGATCTCGTTGTCTTTCCAGAACGGATTCTCCATCTTCCCGTTGTTCAGAAGGTCGCCGTAGACCGAACCCGGGACCGTTGCCGGGAGCCTCAGATCGGAGTCGGTTCTTCGCATTGTCCAGTTGTCGTTGAGAAGCATCTTGTGCATAGCAGAAAACTCCTTCGTTTCTATGCTTTCATTCTCTATAATCTCGTGCTATAAATGTATTAAGAATGTAGCAAAAAATTGTAAAAACCTATCATCACTATGGAATTGTTCGAATACATCGACCGTCAGGACACGCCCTATGATGTCTTTTATACCTCGTCAGTGAACTCGCCGAAACACTGGCATTACTACTGCGAGATCCTTTACATCAAAAGCGGCCGTATCAAGCTGATCTGCAACGACTACAGCTTCACCCTCGAACCGGGCGATATATGCTATATCTATCCTCTGCAGCTTCATGAGATCACACATGCGGATGAGGATAACGGGGAGCCGGTCGATTATGCGGTAATCAAATTCGACATTCATACAATCAGTATCCCTGAGGCCTATGTTCAGAAGATGTACGATTATTTCGTAACCAGGGGGGCGGATCAGGACTACTGCCTCATTGTAAAAAACGCGGAAGATATATCAGGCTCCGTAATCTCGGCGGTGAGTGAATATAATTCGAGGGACATACTTCACACCTTTAAGATGCAGTCAGATATCTTCGGCATCCTCATCTACATCGCCCGTATGTGTGACAAGGTTTTGCCGGAGAAGGAACACAAACAGAACGAAGTGTCTTTGTCCTTTTACCGCATTCTCGAGTACATAGATATGCATTCATCGGAGAAGCTCGAGATCGCGGATCTTGCCGCGAAGTGCCACTTGAGTTATTCCCATTTCGCGAGGCTTTTTAAAGACAACTACGGCCGCTCGTGTAAGGAGTATATAAACTACATTCGCCTTCACAAGGCTGATGAGCTGCTGATGCACACCGATTACGACATCTCGTATATCGCAGCGCAGACCGGGTTCTTCGACAGCAGTCATTTCATCAAGGCGTATAAAGCGTGGAAGGGCAAGACCCCCAAGCAACAGAGGTTTCTGTATAACAGATGAATGACTGATTTTCTGACCGGATATTATATAATGTTAACGAGTTTTGCTGATCTTGTTGCACGTCAGCAGTTGGAGTAAGTTTGAGACGATTTGTAACTGACGTAATATTCTTTATAGTTCAGGCATTGGTGGTCTTCTCAATGTTCATCCCGCTTTTTAAGCAGGCGGTGGTGAAGAACGGTACCTCGACTTTTACCCGCCTTGCTTTGTGCGACGGCCATATGTGGGCGATGGTGCTGCTGTTCATGTTCTTTTCGGTGTTGTTTCAGATTAAGAAGTGGCGCGGATACGCTTCATTTATGGGTTTTCTGGCCGCGATCGCTGACGGCGCCGGAATCTATATGTTCTGGGATCAGTACAACTTTGCCAAGACTGCCTACAGCAACGGCGAGACCATAATGTCCAGATTCTCAGCTTTGTCGGGCGTCACCAAAGTCACGATCACACAGACTTCGGGCATCTATTTTGTAATCGCCGCGGCGGTGCTGCTTTCTGTGATCTGTATTGTAAATCTCGCGGTGAAGGACTAAAGGTAACTGCTTTTCAATGTTAAAATACTTCTAGTTGATCGTCGGAGGGGACAGTATATGGCATTCATGGGGATGTTTATGGCTTTTATAGCCGTTGTGGCAGTTATCCTCGGGGTATCTGCCTTTATCGCATTTATATGTTTTCTTAGTTCGGGCCTGATAATGCTCGGTCTACGAAAGAAGCACAAAGACGAAGGCAAGATAAAGAAGCCCTGGTATGTTATTACCTTAAGAGTCATCGGTGTCCTGTCTACTATCCCGATCGTCATTGCCATTGGAATCGTGATCTTCGCGCTCATCGCTGATGCTGCTGACAAGCGTACCAACCTCGCAAGAGCAGTAACGAATTATGACTACGAGCGTGTCGAAAGTATTCTGGATAACGGCACCGATCCTGATATGAGAGATGATTTCGGACGTACACTTCTTATGTGCATAGCAAATCACGAAGTATACGTATCCGCGGAGGACGGCACACGATATGAGTTCGCCGGCGGCTATGACTGGGATGATGACGAAGACATCAGAATGATGGAGATCCTTCTGGACCATGGTGCGGACATCAACGCTGCCGTAACCGACTGCGGATTTGAAGAGGCGCACGAGTACGAAGAGGGCGGTTGGACCGATATCTATGCGAACTGCGATCACATCTGCGGAAATACGCCGCTTATCTTTGCCGTGAGATATAGGAGCCCCGAAATTGTTGAATTTCTGATCGATAACGGCGCCGATGTTAATACGGCCAACTTATGCGGATTCACACCAATTCTGATCTGTGCGGACACACGCCTCGACACTAACGGCGGACTTGAGATCGCCACAATGCTGCTTGATGAAGGCGCCGACCCCGATGCAGTTACCAATTTCCATCAGGATGTAACATGGCTACTTACAAGGAGCAGCACTGACCGTAATTTGGAGATGACTGAGCTTATTGAGTCTGCCATGGACGGCAAATGTTAATCTGAACCACAGCCCGCGCCGCGCTTAATGAGGCTTGTATCATCCGGGATGCGATGCTTTTATTCGGGGGGATAACGTGTGACGGAAAACCCATCCCGGGCACTTAATACTCTGTTTTGAGAATTCCGTGACCAAAATCGGCTCCATTTGGTACCTTTATTTGGAATTTAAGAATTCCGTGACCAATTTGAAG
>CADAXO010000169.1 GCA_902791885.1 Oscillospiraceae bacterium
GATAACGGCCTTGCAATTACTTTAGTAATACCCCTCGCGTGATCCCGTTAAGAAATTGATAAGAATTTAACAAGACTTCGGCAAAGAAGTCTTGATTCAGAACTCATACAATACGAGCATAAGAAACTCGAATGAGAAGGAGAATAGGTATGAGTTCGGTTTTAAAGACAGAGAAATTATGCAAGTCATTTTCTAACGGCGGCGTGCAGCAGCATGTAATCAAGAATCTCGATCTGGAGATCGTTAAGGGTGACTTCACCGTAATCATGGGAGCATCCGGCTCCGGTAAGTCCACGCTTCTGTATGCGCTGTCCGGAATGGATAAGCCGACGATGGGAAAGATCCTCTTTAATGGCGAAGAGATCCAGGACATGAGCAATGATCAGCTTGCCTCATTCAGACGCGGTAACTGCGGATTCGTTTTCCAGAGCATTTATCTTCTTGAGAATCAGACGGTTCTGGATAATGTCTTAACAGGCGCGCTCATCGTACAGAAGAATTCACCTGAATTAGTAAAGAAGACAAAAGAACTTCTTAAGAAGGTCGGAATTAAAGAAGATCTTTGGAACAAGTATCCGAATCAGCTCTCGGGCGGTGAGGCGCAGAGAGTAGGAATCGTAAGAGCGATCATCAATAATCCTACGATCCTCTTCGCAGATGAGCCTACAGGACAGCTCAATTCCGCATCGGGTAAAGACGTTCTCGATATATTCACGGAAGTACATAAGAACGGTCAGAGCATCGTGATGGTAACGCATGACCTGAAGACCGCACTGCGCGGCACGAGAGTTCTCTTCTTAAGAGACGGCAATGTCGTCGGCGAGTACAGGATGAAGAACTACGGCGAAGACGATTTGAAGGAAAGACGCACAGGACTGCAGAACTTCCTCGATGAGATGGGATGGTAATTCACATGAAGATCTTAAGACTATCGTTATTCAATTTAAGAAAGAACAGAAGAGAGGCCCTGGCAATCGTCTTCCTTTCCTTGATCACGGTCTTCCTCCTGGGAACAGCTGTTACTAACATTCTGGGCATGGATAATACCTATGATGAGTGCTTCAGGCAGACCGGAAGCCTTATGAACAGCCTGGAATTCGATGCGGATGTATACCGTTCTTTATACAGGGATATCCTTGAAGAAGACTTCGGTATTGAAGAAACGCAGAAGTTCGATCAGCTTTTTGGAATCAGCGTTAATGTTCTTTACAAAAGCGGTGAGAAGGTCGGCTATAATATCCAGATCGTGACACAAGAGTCCGAGCGTAAACTGGAAGATTTTGTTATGGAAGACAGTCTTTCTGATGACGAGATAAGTGAGCTGGAACACCCCATCTGGCTTCCTATGGCTGTGCATCTGAACGGAGGATTCGAGCCCGGTGATACATTTACAATGATCATCGGCGGAAGGGATTATCCTTTTACGGTAGCAGGTATCTATAATGCGGGTCTCGGTAACGAATCCGGATTCGGATACAGGCTTGTTATCAGCGACAGGGATTATGAACTTTTGAGAAATGTATTCTCCGAGCAGGTCTGTTTGGCATTTGACACTGAAGACCGCTTTGATACGGATGCATATATAGATGAGTGCGAAGCAAGATCTTCCGAGAATCTTTCAAGCAATCTGTCTGCTCATACATACTGGTCAGAGAAGGGTAATGAGACAAGTTTTGTAACTCTGTTTATGAGTCTCTCTGCGGTTCTGGCAGGTGTCACGATGGCGGCATCCGTTCTTCTCATCAGACACAAGATAAGTAACGACATCGAGGATCAGATGCAGCAGATCGGTGTCCTGGAGGCGTTGGGCTACAGATCGAACGAGATATCATGCTCTTATATCTTCGAGTATGTGATCACCACGGGAATCGGTTCCGTCTTAGGCATCATTGCTGCCTGTGCATTCTCTCCGGTAATGGATTCGTTTGTAGGCGGCCTGATGGGACGTGTCATTCACAGATTTCCTGAAGTTATTAAGATTATTGCGGTGGCGGCTTTGGTGGTTGCGGTAACTACGCTTTTCGCTTTGCTTAAGGCAAGACATATCAAGAAATTCCCTCCTGTAGTAGCTTTCCGTAAGGGTATAAAAACACACAGCTTCAGAAAGAATTTCTTCCCGCTCGAAAAGACGGGGAACAACATCAACGTAAGGCTTGCTTTTAAGAGCTTCTTCCGTAATATCATGACTAACATAGGAACGGGGCTTTGTATCGTGCTCGCCGGAACTGCAATGATGTTTGCCGTAGCAGGCTGGGATTTCTTTAAGGACAGCGATGCTATTATGCATTGTCTTGGAATAGAGGTCGCGGATGAGAGGATACAGCCTCTGGACGGTGTGGATGCATATGAATTAGCAGATGAACTTCTTGCTTTCCCCGGTGTTCGTAAGACGATGGTTACCTATAACTTTGAGCAGGTGTCTGTGGTTGGCGATCGAAGTGAAACGTTTGCAATGGTATATGAAGACTTTTCAGAGACTGAGAATATCTTTGTTTCTGAAGGAAGGTTACCCGAACACGATAATGAAGTGGCAATATCCCTCAAAAGACACAACACCGACGGTCTGAATGTCGGTGACAGCATAACACTGGAAGGCGACGGAACAAGAAAGAGCTACGTCATCACAGGAATCGTTCCTGAGATGGGCAATAATGGTATGAATATCTACATGACTAATGAAGCGTTCTTGAGATGCAATCCCAATGCCCGTCCCGATGTGGTTGAGGTTTTCCTTGAGGAAGGTGTCGACAGAGCCGAGTTCGAGAGACAGATAACCGGGGTTTACGGTGCGAGTGCTCAAGATGCGGCCGAAGCGGCTTCACAGGGAGGTACTCTTGAAGAGCGTATCAGAAGTGCAGCGGATGCACAGATGGCAACGCTGATCTCGCGTTACGGAGTGACGGATATCGACTATGCTATTGTGATCGGCGATCAGGTTATTACAGGAAGAAGCAGCGGATTCGTCATTAAGGAGATGAATTCCTTCCTTGAGCTTTCCAAGTCTCAGTTGGAGCCTATAGCAAATATGTTTAAGGTCTTCTGCGGAGCCGGAGCAATATTCGTATCGATAGTCGTTGCAGCTATACTTGCGATCATCGCGGCTTCAAACATCAGAAGGCAGCGTAAGGATCTGGGTATCATGAAGAGCATGGGTTATACATCCAAGGATCTTATGAAGCAGCTCGCGCTCTCGATGCTTCCGACGACGGTGGTTATAAATAACCCTAACCTACCCATACTGATTATCACTGCTGTATTGCTTATCGTCTTTTGCTACATCGTGACTTACCTTGCGGCAGGCAAGATCAAGCAGGTATCAGTAACAGAACTCATGACAGAATAAGAGGTAATTAAGATGAAGAAAGCTATAACAACTACATTGGCATTGATGCTTACATTATCGGCTGTCATGAACAGCGCGAGCGCTGCTCAGACTGAGGATGTATCATCCGATACGGCAAGTACGCAGACAACG
>CADAXO010000170.1 GCA_902791885.1 Oscillospiraceae bacterium
ACTACTTCAATATCTTCGTCTACGAATACGCCGACTGCCTTGATCGAAGGGTCGAGCATGGCCTTAAGTTCTGAAGCCTGCTCACGCGTCACGACGCGCCTGCTTCGTGGCCAGAACACGAAGCCGATATAATCCGGCTTAAGTGTATTCACTGCATCGATATCTTCGATCCGCGTGAGGCCGCAGAACTTGATCTTAGTCATCATTCACCTCTTAATTCAGAAAGCTTAGTCTTCTTGTCAGACGCTCTCATCAAAGCCTCTCCTACGAGCACCGCATCGACGCCTGCTTCCTTAAGCTTAGCGACATCTGCGCCGTCCTTAACACCGCTTTCGGATACGAAGATGATCCCGTCTCCTACAAGTGACTTGAGTCTCGCGCTGTTGCCTGTATCGACCGTGAAATCCTTGAGGTTTCTGTTGTTGACTCCGATGATCCTCGCGCCGGCTTCGATAGCCATCGCGACCTCATCTTCATCGTGAGTCTCGACCAGTGCCGAGAGCCCCAACTCATCACAGATCCCGATATACTCTTTGATCTGTTCCTTACTTAAGATCGAGCAAATAAGAAGCACTGCAGATGCGCCTAAGATCTTCGCCTCGTAGATCATGTATTCATCCACCGTGAAGTCCTTGCGGATGCAGGGAATGCTTACGGTAGAAGTGATCTCCTGAAGATACTTATCGCTTCCTAAGAACCACTTGGGTTCTGTAAGAACGGAAATGCAGTCAGCGCCTGCTGCCTCGTATTCTTTGGCGATCTCAAGATACGGAAAATCTTCCGCTATTATGCCCTTTGAAGGAGACGCCTTCTTGCACTCGCAGATTAATGAGATGCCTTCTTTTCGAAGTGCCTTCTCGAAAGCAAAGTCACCCTTGGGCAAAGCCAAAGCCTCGGCCTTTACCTGCTCGAGGGGGCAGGTGGCTTTAGATGCGGCGACGCGCTCACGAGCGTGATCAGCAAGCTGGTCTAATATCGTCATGCTTCTGTACCGCGGTTGCTTACTTCTACGAACTTGTTCAAAGTCTCGAGAGCCTTGCCGGAGTCGATGATCTCAGCGGCGAGCTTGATGCCGTCAGCGAAAGTCTCTGCCTTGCCTCCGATGTAAAGCGATGCACCCGCGTTCATGAGAACCGCATCTCTCTTGGGGCCCTTGGCACCCTTCAGGATGTCTGTTGTGATCTTCGCATTCTCTGCAGGATCGCCGCCCTTAAGGTCTTCCTTGGTGCAGCGTGAAAGACCGAAGTTCTCAGGTGCGATAGTGTATGTCTTGTACCAGCCGTCGCGGATCTCGCTTATCTTTGTGGGTGCGCTCATGGAGATCTCATCGAGCTTATCCATGCCGTAAACTACCATTCCGCGCTTAACGCCGAGGCTTACGAGAACCTGTGACAGAGGCTCTACGAGGTACTCGTCGTATACGCCGAGGAGCTGCATTGTGGGCTTTCCGGGATTCGTGAGGGGGCCCAAGATATTAAATACTGTTCTTACGCCGAGCTCCTTACGGATAGCGCCTACGTACTTCATGGAAGTGTGGTACTTCTGTGCGAAGAAGAAGCACATTCCGACTTCGTTAAGAAGCTCGATGCACTTCTCGGGATCCTGGTTGATGTTAACTCCCAAAGCCTCGAGGCAGTCTGCTGTACCGCACTTAGAAGAAGCTGCTCTGTTGCCGTGCTTAGCGACCTTCATGCCGCCTGCTGCAGCTACGATCGCAGATGTTGTGGAGATGTTGAAGCTCTGTGCATTGTCTCCGCCGGTACCTACGATCTCGAAGATATCCATGCCTGTCTCAACGGGTGTGGCGTGATCTCTCATGGCAGCAGCGCAGCCTGCGATCTCGTCCTTTGTCTCAGCCTTCGCACTCTTTGTGGAAAGCGCCGCGAGAAAAGCCGCATTCTGTGTAGCTGTCGTCTCGCCGTTCATGATCTCGTTCATTACTGCGAATGCCTCGTCGTATGAGAGATCTTCCTTGTTTACGATCTTCTGGATTGCTTCTTTGATCATTTTCTTATGCCTCCTTAATGAAGTTTCTTAACATCTTTTTGCCGTCGGGTGTCATTATCGATTCGGGGTGGAACTGCACGCCGTAGATCTTGTACTCCTTGTGCTGCACAGCCATTACTTCGCCGTCCTCCGTCATCGCCGTTACCATGAGCTCATCCGGGATCGTGTCGGGGTCAGCCGCGAGCGAGTGATACCTTGCTACCTTTCCTAAGGGTATCCCCTCGAAAAGCTTGCATCTTCCGTTGAATCTTACCACCGACTGCTTGCCGTGCATCAGCTGCTTGGCGTATGTGACTGTAGCACCGAAAGCCGCACAGATCGCCTGGTGGCCCAAGCACACACCTAATATCGGATAGTCCTTGCCGAGTTCTTTTACCACATCGATGATGATGCCTGCATCCTCAGGTCTTCCGGGGCCGGGGGAAAGTATGATGCGGTCGGGGTTAAGTGCTCTTATCTCGTCTATTGTCATCTCGTCGTTTCTTATAACCTTGATGTCGGGATCGATCTCGCCCACGAACTGGTAAAGGTTATAGGAGAAGCTGTCGTAATTATCTATAAGCAGGATCATAATTCTTCCTCCTGTGCAAGCTCGAGCGCCTTCAGTGAAGCTCTCGCCTTATTAAGACACTCCTGGTATTCCTTCTCGGGATCGGAGTCCGCAACGATGCCGGCACCGGATCTTACGAAGACCTTGCCGTTCTTCTTGAATACGAGTCTTATCGCGATACATGTATCCATGTTGCCTGCGAAATCGATGTATCCGATCGCACCGCCGTAGATGCCTCGCTTGTTGTTCTCAAGTTCACCTATAAGCTGGCATGCTCTGATCTTGGGTGCGCCTGAAAGTGTACCTGCAGGGAGAACTGCCTCGATCGCATCGAATGCATCCTTGTTATCTCTGATCTCGCCTCTTACAGTGGAGCCGATGTGCATTACGTGTGAGTATCTCTCGATAGAGTGAAGCTTCTCGACTTCAACTGTGCCGAACTTGCTGATCTTTCCGAGATCGTTTCTTCCCAGGTCAACGAGCATGTTGTGCTCGGCAAGTTCCTTCTCGTCTGCAAGAAGTTCCTCTTCGAGAGCCTTGTCCTCTTCGGGTGTCTTGCCTCTGGGTCTTGTGCCTGCGAGAGGGAATGTGTGGAGTACGCCGTCCTTCAGCTTTACGAGTGTCTCCGGGGATGCGCCTGCAACCTCAACATCCGTGAAGGATGCCGTCCTGAAGCTTTACGAGTGTCTCCGGAGATGCGCCTGCAACCTCAACATCCGTTCCTGAGAAATAGAACATGTAAGGTGAAGGGTTGATCGTTCTTAATACTCTGTATGTGTTAAGAAGGCTGCCATCGAAGGGTGCGGAAAGTCTGTTGGAAAGAACGATCTGGAATATGTCGCCTTCCTTGATGTGGTGCTTGCCTCGCTCGACCATGTCGCAGAAAGCGTCCTTCGCGAAAAGGGGAGTAACCTCGCCCGTAAGCTTGCCGCTTTCTTCCTCGAGCTTCTTTCCGTTGTGGAGAAGATCTACGAGTCCCTTAAGAGTCTCAACAGCTCTTCTGTAGCCGTCTTCGCCCTCGTTAAGCTTCATGTTCTCGATGACGATGATCTTCTGCTTTAAGTTGTCGAAAGCGAT
Organism: Oscillospiraceae bacterium; assembly: GCA_902791885.1. Next base: position 3,635 of record CADAXO010000170.1, read on the forward strand.
GACCTTATCGAAGAGCATAAGGTCAACATCCTTGAAGCCCTCTTCGTCTTCGACATTGCACTTGGCTGTGGGCTCGCTGTATGTCAGGTAATCGTATGAGAAATAACCTACGAGACCGCCTGCGAAAGGAGGGAGGTAGTCGAACCTCGGGCTCTTGTAGCCTGCCATGATCCTTCTAAGTTCAGCGGAAGGATCCTTTGTCTCGATC
>CADAXO010000171.1:0-956 GCA_902791885.1 Oscillospiraceae bacterium
GCGCAAGTCCCCTGCACCTGTAGTCCTTATGTGTCACCACATTTTCGACGAATGCATACGGACGCACATTGCGCGTCAGGTTAGGTATGATCACGCACACGCAGGAAGACACGATCCTGCCGTCGATCTCGTTCACGATGATGTGGTGATTCGGGTCATTTATGATCTGTTCCCACGTCTTGCTCAAGTGCTCAGACTCATCCGGTATGCTGTCCTCATGAAGGCAAAGATACAGTTCAAGCAATGAATTTAGATCGTCTTTGTTCGCTTCTCTTATCATGGCTTAATTATCTCCATAAACACATCAACATCAGTCCTGTCGTACTCTTTGAAGCCGCACTGCTCATAGACATGGATCGCTCGCGGATTATCGATATATACACCAAGGTAAATCCTTCTGAATCCGCCCTCATTAAAGCCGTATTCGATCATTCGCTTCAGTGCTTCGGTGCCGTAACCTTTATTCTGCATGGAAGCCGTCATGACTATGCCCCACTCGGCTTCATCGCCGTTAATATTAAAGAACGACGTGTTGCCGATAAACTTACGCGTCTCCTTCTCTATCATCGAGAACATTATGTCGGGGCCTTCGATCTTCTCCTTCATATACTCGATCTCTTCCTGTTCCGTATACGGCTCGCGGCGATCGCTTATGTACTTCGCAACACGCTCGATGTCGTTGACCATAACTAGATACTCCGGCACCAGATCCAGCGTCGGCTCGATGAAGAGTATTCTTTCCGATTCAAACACTTGGTTCATATTCATCTTGTATCTTACGCTCCGTTCCCCTCGACAAACAGGTCGGGCAGTACCAAATCGTCTAAACAAGTAATTTGGTACTGTATTTTGCTTAAAATTCCAGTACCAATATTCAGTTGAGCTTCATTTGGTACTGTATTTTACATATTTTGCAGTACCATTATGGGCTCTAACCTCATTTTGGTACTGTAAAA
>CADAXO010000171.1:968-4168 GCA_902791885.1 Oscillospiraceae bacterium
GACTTTCTTCTCCATTACATCTGCGCACAGGAAGTCGCCGTGGCCCGTGTCGAGCTTAATATAATCCACCTCACGGTACCCGCGCTTCAGGTAGATGCTTTTCGCCGGGAGCGACGCGTACAGGGTAATAACATCGTAAACTTCAGCTATCCGCTCCTCGGCAAAGTCCAGCAGAGCTCTGCCGTAACCCATGCCCTGATACTCCGGCAGCACGAAAAGCCTGTCTACCTCATTATCAGTAAGCGTAACCGTACCCGAAGGTTCTCCGTCGTCTGTAACAAGCACATACACAATTCCCGCATTGATATCGTGCATGATATTCTCATCCGCGTGATGTTCCGAGAAGGACCTGACCGCGCCCGCAGGATAGTACTTCGGATACACCGCATGTATCGTCTCCTGCGTGATCTTCTTTACTGTTTCAAAATCACTTTCAGTTGCTTGTCTGATATTCATACCGCTAACATCTCACTTTCTATTCTTAAGCAGACTTAACCCCAACACGAACACGAGTCCGCCAAGGACGATAAAGAATCCCCACACCACATTCCAGTACGGCGAATTCACATCAAACATCTTCGCCAGAAGATCAGCCCACATCTTCATCCCTGTCGCTATCGCGAACAGATCGAAAAGCACATAGCTGCCGCCTCCAATATAGATCCATCTCCACCAAAAGTTATGTCCGCGCTCGCGGATATAGGTAACAATACCGATCACACACAGACCTGCGAGCAGTCCCATCAGTACAAAGTACGGCCAGCCCTTGCTCTCGAGGATGCCCATCCAGAACGAAGCATACGACTCACGGTCGATAAGCGCCCAAATCCTGTGCAGATGAAAGATCCCGAAGAATAGAAAGAACCATGGCTCCCACGCATGGATAGTCTTTATACTGCTGTTACTCATTTCTTGATTAACTTGGAGAACTCCAAAGCCTTGCCGACGTCACCGTCAACCTTAAGCTTTCCTGTGGCATCAACACCCGGTGCGATTCCTCTTACCTTAGTCAAGATTTCATCAAATGTCATATCCTTATTCTCCTAATAAAGATTATACACTAATTACACCACGAAGCCCTTGTATTTAAAATGACACAATGTAATCGCCCCGCAGATGGTAGAACAGTCCTTGCGGCCGGAACAGGTGCCTGTCTATACACTCTTCATGGAACTTGGCTTAAGAGATATTTTCTGGTCCTGATTTATTAATAAAACCTTCAATCATTGTTTGTTGATATTCTGCGTTTTGTAGTCGTATATTATTTATATTATGAATGCCCATCGTACGCCAACATTAAGATACAGAAGTAAGGTTAGATCTGCATGAATATAAGCAATTACAAATATCTGCGTATCCAGGGACTGGAACTTGCCGAGAACACTATGTATGCGAAAGGCATCTTCAGCATGTGCTGGCATCTTGTTCAGAACGATAAGATGGAGGAAGAGGATGCCGATCTTTTCAAGGCGATAGACGGATGGTTCAGCAAGCACCTTCCCTACCCCGACCCGTGTAAAAGACAGGAGAAAGTCGTCTGCTTCTTCAAGACCGAGAATTCGGATGAGATGATGAAGATGATAAAGCCCGCGCTGTGGCTTCTGGATAAATACAACCACCCTTATTATCTGGTCTTCACTAACACTCCGGGCGAGATCGTTTACGAGGATCAGTATCAGGTAGCGGTAAAAGTTACGGGAGAATTGCAGATAGACAAGCTTCAGCCTTCGTGGAGCCCGCCTGACACGGACGAGGCCTGATCGCTTCCTTCAAGTCTTCTGCGTTAGCTTCACGCTTCTGTCTCTCCTCATCCGGCAGACAGTCGAGTACCTCATCTTAATCTTCTCTGTGGCAAGTCCTGCGAGGACTGATAATGTGAACGAGATCACCAGAATTACAATACTCTTGATCAGTATCTCAGTCGTTATTTCACCATCGAACTTAAGCGACACCTTGAATATTATCGACAGTATCCAGCCGAAGAACATATGATACACAAAGAAGTAAAGCGACAGCGTACCGACTTTGGCAAGTTCCTTAACGCGGATCCCGGATTCTTCGATCAGTCTGCAAAGATTTGAAAGTCCCCATATGAATACCAGCGATATCAGAAGGCTTATGATCATAGCTCTTACTTCGCCTTCATCACCAAAGTTTCCGCGGAAAACATTTGAAACCGGATCCTTCATCATCGCAGCAGCCACACTTCCGGCAATAGTTGCTAATGATATCAGCCAGCCCTTTATACCTGACATAAACGGCAGTTCCATCAGTTTCAGCGGTCTTGATAATGCGCCCAGCATCATCAGACCTACCCAGAACGGAATGAGCTGAAGATTGTAAGGAAGGTCTACCGCCTTAGCACGAAGAACACCTGTCAGTGCGAACATCAATAATGCCGTGATCAAAGCAACAGGCTTCTTACGCAGTACATATTCTCCAAGAGGGATGAATATGATATATGCCATCATCAGGGCAAGGAAGAACCAGAAATCAGCCAGGAAGGGATACCGTCCTCCGAGTGAATAGTATTCCCATTCGAACTTGTTCTGTATCACACGGTTCCATATACATCCGCCGTAGAAATTACGAAGGCAGCACAGAGCTTCCATGCCTGTCTCGATCTTGGCAATAAGCATATAGACCGTACCGACAGCCCAGAAGACTAATGAGTAGGCGAAGAACGGTACCATAAGGCTCTTGAATCGAGCCTTAAGGCCCTCCCTTATCGTGCGCTTGCCGGGCGAATAGAAGAAGCCGGCATAAAAGAAAAATGCATATACCAGCATCTCCGTAATATGTAAGAATACGTTCTTCACAGCACACGGAGCAAGCAGATGGATGATAACCACCACGATAATGGCGATACCCTTCACCATGTCAACATAAGCGCTTCTCTTAGACCCTGACATAAATCCCCCATAGCATCAAAAACAAGCTATAGGGGATTATATCACGATTTCTTGAGAATTTCAGTTAACTGTAACGCTTTCTCCTGTCTGACCGGAGAAGACGATGTAGCCGCCTTCGGGAAGATTGATGCTGTCTGCCGCATCAAGGTAGTGGGTTGTATATACAGGCTCGAAGAACTTGTTGTATACGTAGATTACTGCGTCTTCGGGACAATCTACATTGATCATCTCATAAGCCATCTCGTCACTGATCCTGTACCAGGAAGCACAATCGCTTGTAAGCTCGAC
>CADAXO010000172.1 GCA_902791885.1 Oscillospiraceae bacterium
TTCGAATACGGTGCGGATATCGTCCTTAAGTCGCACGTGTACATGATAATCTACAGGATAGTGCGCAACTGGATAAGCCGGGGACTCGATATCAATTCGTGCCCCACGCGTGCCAAGGATTCTTACGGTATCGATACTATCCCCGAGTATATCGACTTGCACCTTCAGGATAATCTCAAGGTTAAAGACCTCGCGGCTGTGTGCCACATAAGCTACTCCGGTTTTGCAGGTAAGTTCAAGGAGCAGTACGGCATGAGCTGCAAGGAATACATAGAGCGCATGCGTATGTTCAAGGCCGATGAGTATCTTCTTTTTACCGACATGGACATAAGCGAGATAAGCAGGCTTACGGGCTTTAACGACAGTTCGCACTTCATACATGCATTCAGGCGCTATAAGGGCATCACACCGAAAAGGTACAGGCTCATGAGACAGAAGGGCGCTTCCGTCTGATATAAACAAACCCTATAAAAATTGTAAAAATCTCTAAAACTTCACTTCCTCTATTGGAACTGAAACTCAAGGATGATACGCTCATTTCAGTGATTCTTATATAGGGGGCGCTTATGAAAATACTATTTATCGGCGGAACCGGAACTATCAGTATGGCGATCACGAAGCTCCTTGCCCAAAGAGGCGACGAGCTTTATCTTCTCAACAGAGGCAACCGTAATGACGATCTTCCTGAGGGAGTTAAGACTATCATTGCAGATATCAACAATGAAGAAGAGACTGCCCGTAAGCTTGAGGGCATGACCTTCGACTGCGTAGGTGAGTTCATCGGCTTCGTACCGGAGCAGATCGAGCGCGATTACAGGCTCTTCAAGGGTAAGACAAAGCAGTATATCTATATAAGTTCTGCGTCGGCATATGAGAAGCCGCCGCGCGACTATGTGATAACGGAGAAGACACCTCTTGTTAATCCTTACTGGGAGTATTCACGCAACAAGAAAGCATGCGAAGATTTCCTTATGAATAAGTACAGGGAGGAAGGCTTTCCCGTAACTATAGTAAGACCGAGCCACACATACGATGAAAGAAGCGTACCGCTGGGTGTCCACGGCAACAAGGGCAGCTGGCAGGTCGTAAAGCGCATCAAAGAGGGCAAGAAAGTCATCATCCACGGTGACGGAACTTCGCTTTGGACGATCACGCATAACAGCGATTTTGCCAAAGGATATGTGGGCCTTATCGGCAACCCTAAAGCTATAGGTGAAGCGTTTCATATCACATCACAAAGAACGGTCACATGGAATACTATCTACAACGCGATCGCGGATGCACTCGGAGTCGAGCTTCATCCTTACTATGTTGCTTCGCAGACTTTGGTCGACATGAGCGATTACGATTTCCTCGGAAGCCTCATAGGTGACAAGAGTAATTCCGTATTGTTTGACTTAACGAAGCTTAAGTCGCTGGTCCCCGATTTCCATGCTGATATCACAGCGGAAGAGGGAATAAAGATGACTGTTGATTATGTGCTTGATCATCCGGAATGTCAGACAGAGGATCCCGAATTCGATGCATGGTGCGATAAGGTGATCGACACACTTGAGAAGGCAAAGGAGACAATGAAATGATTGATGTTAAAGGGCGATGCAATGGGAGTTGCCGTTGATATCGTTCTTAACAATGCGGGCGTACAGGTAGCTTACAGGACAGACTATCTTGATACTCCTGTACAAGACTATACGAGGAGTTTTCTCGTTAATACCATCTCACCCATGATGATCACATATCACTTCCTTAAGAAGATGGATGAGAGAGGATTCGGGCGAATAGTAAATACAACAAGCGGAATCCGTCTCGAGCCTGAACAGGCAGGATATTCGGCGAGCAAGGCGGCACTTGATAAGGTGACCATGGATCTTGCTTCCAAGTTCGAAGGGACGGACATAATAATCAGTCTCACAGATCCCGGCTGGTGCAGGACGGATCTCGGCGGTGACCAGGCCCCCAACTCGCCTGAATCCGCCCTGCCCGGGATTGTGGTAGGCGCATTCGTCGACGACAGAAGATCCGGCAGATGCTTCGGAGCACAGGATTTCACGGGAATGAGCCTGGAAGCGGCCGTTGAAGCTGCGAAGGATTATCCCGTGTTCACGGGTACGGTAGCGTTCTGATTATTTCATTCCCTCGATCTGTATTGACAAAGATATTTGACAGTTAATACAATAAAGACGGATTAAGGGGGTGATATTATGTTGTGGAAATGGAGATTCGGAGTCTCTACTGTCGCAGTATTCATCGCTGTTGTTTTATTGGTTGGCAGTCTTATCGTCATGAGCATAACCAAGGTTACTTCCAACAGGAAGAAGATCGAGTGCGCATTTACTACGACCGGAACCGTTACTGATTCAACAGAATATTGGATGGAATCGATGGGTTACAGAATAACGGCTGTCTATACGGTCGACGGTGAAGAATACGAAGCCACAGGAAGATCCGGCAGAAGTTATAAGCCCGGAGAGCTTGTTGAGGTTCACTACGACCGCTTTAAGCCTTCAAGAAGCTATGCCGCAGGTTCTCCTTCATCCTTTGGTGTTTACATCGGTTCCATACCGCTTGCCATTGCTTCATTCATCTTCCTGGGTGCTAATTTGGTAAGAAGAGGTTTTTACAAGTCTATGATAGACTGAATATATGGAAACGAGAGTTAGTAAGATCTATTTTGATATGGACGGCGTCCTCGCCGATTTTGACGGCGGAGTCATTGATTTTTGCGGGTTTAACAATGTTAAAACCAGATCTGAGCTCACAAAAGAGCAGGATGATCTCATGTGGGAGAAGATAAAGGCAGTCCCTCACTTCTACGACCGCATAAAACCCTTGGATGACGGGGTAGGGCTTTTCGAAAAGCTTTATGCGATCTACGGGGATAAGTGTGAGCTTCTTACCGGGATCCCGAAGCCCAAAAGAGGAATTGTCGACGCCGCCGAAGATAAGATCAAATGGGCGCACCGCGTCCTGTCGCCGAAGATCAAAGTGAATCCGGTATTCCGCGAAGAGAAGAAAAACTACTGCACCGGTGCTGACTGCATCCTTATCGACGATCTTAAGTCAAATATCGATTCATGGATCGAATACGGCGGCACGGGAATCTTATATGCAGACGCGGCTGCTGCCGCTGAAGAGCTTAAAGCTCTCGGAGT
>CADAXO010000173.1 GCA_902791885.1 Oscillospiraceae bacterium
ACCGGAGCCGGAAATTTCATTAAAGCTTTTCGAAGGGTGACGTACAGCATCCTTGTTAAGAAAAGACATGTCAGAAACCAGACAAGGCCGACGCTCTCATATTCCGTAAGTATCTTGGATACCGAGGACATCCCTCTGACATAGTCGTTAAGGGAGAAGAGGAAGACGTAGCCTGCGGTGTTGATATCAGCCGTTAACAAAGCCTTGATGGCAGAAGCCGTGAAGGCGAAGATCACGTACGGCTTAATGTATGTGTTAAGTGCAAATTTCAGATTGGAACTTATGCTGAAATCTGTGATCGACATCCCGTCGGTAAGGAGGAGCAGCGGGAAGATGAATGAGAAGATAACTATCCTTATTGCAGGAGGAATATCAGGAACCGATCCCGCGATAAGGATAAGGACGGACATTCCTTTGCAGATGCCGGTACAGGCCGGCATAGTTGTGTTGTTGATCTTCGCTGTATTCATTTTTTCGTGCATTATGATAACATATATCGGATTAAGGGAGACGGGGATTATGGGAAAGTTATTTTCTGATAAAAGATACAGCGGTATTATCTGGCATTTTATATTCGCGGTGCCGTTCATTGTGATATCACTTTTATTCTTGAAAGTATTGGAAGGACCCGCATGGCATCTTACGAGCACTGCGCTTCGTATCGTATTCGGTACCGGAATTCTCTTTGCAGCATCACGCCTTTACGGCAGAAAGATCTCGGAGATACTGTCTTTCAGGAACTCGCGCCAAGCTTTGATAGCAGGCACCGGTATTATCATGTTCTTCGTGTACTATGTCACCGCATCTGTGTCGGGCTTCGGCGGATTCTCCGGGCTTACAACAACGGTCTTTGTCACGAAGGTAATACTGCAGCAGGCGGCCACAGGGTTTTACGAAGAATTGAATTACAGATTCCTTCTCCTTGAAGGCGTGAATTATACGAAGAATACCATGGGAATGAAGATCATTTATATCCTGATAAGCTCAGTGTTGTTCGGTGCTCTTCACTGCATACCTACATGGGATACGTATGAGTTTCTAAGGACTGGCGCGATGGGATTCGCGTTCGCAGTTATATTCGTTAAGACCGGAAATATCGTTATCCCGATGATCATCCATTTCGTGTATGATATAGTTGCGAATCTGACCAAATTTGTTACATGGGAGAATAATCCGGTGTTCGATAATCTTACGGCCGTATTCGAAGTAATGCTGGTCGTTATGGTCGTGATATCTGCAGTTATTCTGGTGGCGTATAAACCGAAGTTAAGCGTTAAGACTTAACTTGCTTATTTATTCAGATAACGCTCTTCATATTCGTTTATCGAGATGGGCTTACTGTAGTAATACCCTTGGATAACATCGCATCCGAGTGAGCGCAGGCGGTCAACCTGCTCTTTTCGCTCTGCTCCTTCTGCAAGGCATACGAAGCCTAACTCCCTTGCAAGTGCGATGATGAGGCGTATTACTATAATGTCTTGCTCATGCTCGTTGCCGGTACCGAGCTTATCGACGAAGCTTTTGTCTATCTTCAGTGTGTCGAGAGGCATCTCGGTAAGAAGCGAGAGGGAAGAGTAACCCGTGCCGAAGTCGTCCATCGAGATCTTGAAGCCTCTTCTGCGAAGCTCCTCGAGGGACTTCAGCATGTGTTCCTTGTTGTCGTAAGTGGCACTCTCGGTAAGCTCGAAATCAATAAGCGAGTGGTCTATGCCGTAACTGTCGATGGTGTTTACAAGGTGATCGATGAGGCCGGGATCATAGAGCCTTTTACGTGACAGGTTGACCGAGACGGGGTACAGCGGTCTGCCTTCTTCTTTCCACCTTGCAAGAGCCTCGCATACCTTCTTAAGAACGATGTCGTCTATCTTGCCGATGGAGCCGTCGCGCTCGAAGAAAGGAACGAACCTTCCGGGAGACAGGAACTGCTTGCCCTTGTAGTTCCAGCGTATGAGTGCCTCGGAGCCTTCGATGACCTCGCGGTTGATATCGAACTTCGGCTGCAGGTAAACGATGAACTCGTCTTTATCGATGGCTGTATCCACATAGGCTTTGATAAGGTCGCCCCATGTGATGTCGTCGTGCATCCTGTCTGTGTAGATCGTGATCTCCGTCACGTTCTTCGTTGTACCTAATGCCTGCGCCATCTTGGCTGCATCTGCGACACGGTTGCCAAGAAGTATCGTCCTTTGCATAGGGACCACACCGCATCTGTAGAAGATCCTGTAAGAAGGGTTCTCCTCGAGGTGCGAGATCGAATCGAAAAACTCTTGAAGAACCCGTATCGTCTCGTCCTCGGGCATGTCCTTTATCATCATGGCGAAATTGTCGTTGTGGCAGCGGGCGCTCGCATAGACGAAGTCCGCGTTGTTCATGGCGTTGACTACATTGCGAAGAACGTGGTTCGCGATGTCATGTCCGTATGCCTCGTTTATCATGCGGAATTCTTTGATGTCGAAATGAACGAACGCATAATCGCTGATGCCGCTGTCGGTAGGCATCTCAAGCAAAGCCACGAGATGATTCCAGGTGTAGTGTCCTGTGATGGGATCTATGAAGGCCATTTTATAAAGTGAGGACTTGTCGAAAAGGTCGGGGTTGTCGGAGATTATCTCTCTTGCTTCCTCGCCCTCGAACCCGCACTCATAGAGGATTCTTAACTTGTTGGAATTACAGAACGCGGACACCACATCGGAATCTGCCTTTAATGACAGGTTGCTGTAAAGTCTGTGAGCTGCACCTTCATGAGCGATATCGCTGAATATGCTTTTGATGTTATTAAGGTTAAGATCGATCTCATCGTCTGTCTCGAGAGAGAAATAGTAGGATCCGTTAAGCTTAATGTGATCCATATCATCTGGATATGTTGCCGAGCTGTCGCCGGGTCTGAACTCAATACCTATAACGGGCTTGTTAAGACCTTTTATGTAGAAGACTCCCGGGTGATCGTAAGTGCCGAAAGTGTCGTCATATTTTCGAACTTTCTCGGGGATAACGCCTTGTGAGAAAGATCTGATGTCTTCCTGTGACGCGTCGATATAGTATAACAACCTGTCAGGCTTATAAAGCTGGTTCAGTTTCTTTACAATCATGCTCTTGCCCTCAAATAACCTGCCTCAAACTATGTTTTGTTTTGTGCGGGAAATGAAACTTGTTAACTTGGTATAATGGTAATGATGATTATCGGTATTGAGGATGGTGCGGGATGAGAATATACGTTGATTATGATGATTGTCTGTGCGAGACCGCGAGGTCTTTCTCCGAACTTGCTGTCGAGATGTTCGATAAACACGTTCCGTATGAGAAGATCAGATACTTCGAACTGAACAAATCCTTCGATCTTGACGATGAACAGTACGAACGCTTTTTGCTTAAAGGTCATGAGCCCGAAGTGCTGCTGTCTTATGAAGAGACACCCGGCGCATCCGAGACTATAAATGAGCTGATATCCCAAGGCCACGAAGTGTCGATAATCACGGGACGCCCTTACAGCACCTATGAACCGTCACGTCTGTGGCTTGATGAACACGGCCTTAAGGATGTAAAGCTGTATTGCCTTAATAAGTACGCCAGGGACGGTATCATATACAAAAGTGATTTCAGTTTGGAACTTGAAGATTACTATAAGATGAAGTTTGACTTCGCTGTGGAGGATTCGCCCAAGGCTTTCAGGTTCTTTGATCATCTGCCTGAGTTGAAGGTGCTAGTATTCGACAGGCCATGGAACCGTGAGTGTGTCTTCCCGGGACCGAATTATACTAGGTGTTCCGGATGGGAAAGTATCAGGAGACAGATAGGGACTTGAAATCAATTTTTAATTAACTTATCGTCTTACTTACAGTACTGAATTCAATGATACNNNNACAGTACTGAATTCAATGATACCGGTAAGCAGGAGTTAATCAGTGGATCAAGCACAATTACACACATTTATTGCTCAGAAGCAACCGAATATCTGCCAGGCCGCAGCGTACCGTGACGGTAAGCTCGTTTATTCCGACGAGTGGAACGGGTATCGTGACACGGACTGCACTCACATCATGTCCGCAACGAAAAGCATCATGGCGTTGCTGTTCGGCATCGCCTTGGACAGAGGCGAGATAGTAAGTTTGGACGAGAAAGTTCTGACGTACTTCCCGGACTATCCGGTCAAGCGCGGCGAGAAGACGATCTATGATGTCACCATCCGTCATCTGCTTACGATGAGGGCACCGTACAAGGGAAAGGGTGATCCGTGGTCCAAGGTCTGCGCGAGTCCGAACTGGACGTATTCGTCGCTGGATTTTCTCGGAGGCCGCGGAGGTATCACGGATGAGTTTAACTACAGGACAGTCTGCCTTCACATACTCACGGGGATCCTTTATAAGGCTACCGGAATGAAGACCGTCGACTATGCCAACGAGTATCTGTTTAAGCCTCTCGGGATAGCGCTTCACGAGAACTATTACGCCAAGTCCGCAGAGGAGCACAAGCACTTCACTATTGATAAGGCTCCGAAGACAAATGTATGGTTCGCAGACCCTGACGGTCTCGGTACACCGGGATACGGACTTTGTATGTGCGCCAAGGATATGGCGAAGATCGGGCAGATGTGTCTGAATAAAGGCGAGTGGGAAGGAAAGAGGATCATATCGTCTTCTTGGATCGAAGACATGACCTGCCCCAGAGAAATAGAAGGACGTATGTGGCGCGGCATGATGTACGGATATCTGTGGTGGATCATCCATCCCGAGAAGAACATCTATGCAGCCATCGGAAACAGCGGCAACGTTATCTACGTTAACCCGGAGCTGAATGTTGTTGTCGCGGTATCATCGTACTTCAAGCCGACGATATTTGACCGTGTTGATTTCATCGAAGAACACATACTGAAAGCGATTGTCTGACAAGGGAAAGGAGACGCCCATGAAAAG
>CADAXO010000174.1 GCA_902791885.1 Oscillospiraceae bacterium
GAAGAGTTGCCCTGATATAAAGTATCGATGGCTACTACAGCAGGCCTTTTGTCAGGATCTGATGCCAAAGCTTCCAAAGCCGAAGCCATGACATTTCTGTCCCATGTGTTATAAGGTCCGAGTTCTGCAAGAGCATTCTCATCGATACCGATGATGATGATATCTCCGGAACTTACCTTGGCCTTTTGAAACAGCATATCCTGAACCCATCTGTCGGGCTTCAGAAGAAAACCCGAACCGGCAGCAAGCGTCATCAGCGTTGCTCCGATAAGCGAGTAGATAAGATGCTTTTTTAGTAACGGTTTCATATTAACCTATATATCCCGGGTCATCGTATATGGGCTCGTCGTCGCCAGGAACGTAGGGATCGGTCACACCGGGTTCAGGTTCCTCAGTTATTACCGGGTCCTCCGTGATTACGGGGTCTTCGGTGATTACCGGATCCTCCGTGATTACAGGATCTTCAGTGATAACAGGATCATCTGTAGGTTCGGGATCGCTTGTAGGTCTCGGATTGTCAGTAGGCGCAGCCGTATCTGTAGGAACAGCCGTAGTGGTAGGCGTGTTCGTCGATGTAGGTCTTGCCGTATTCGAAGGCGTTGATGTATTCGTCGGTGTTGACGTAGGCGTTCCTGAAGGTCTTGCTGTAGGCGTGTCAGTTATAACGGGATTGCTGTTGTTACCGTTAGATCCGTTGCCTGTAGAAGACGTGGGAGCAGCCGTGGGTGTTGAAGTTCCGGACGGCCTTGTCGTAGGTGTACCTGAAGGACTTGATGAAGGTGAGACGGAAGGAGAGTTGTTCCTTCCGTTACCCGTGTTGCCGTTGCCCGTTCCGGAAGCGGGAGTTGCCGAAGGGGTATCCGTGATCTCAGGAACTTCTGCAGGAGCAGACGTTGAAGTGGAAGCGGGTTCGGTCTCTTCGCCTTCAGTTTCTGTTGTTTCTTCTGTCTCATCGATATCGATGCTGTAACCGCCTAAAGTCAAGATGAGTTCTTCATCCCATCCCGTAGCGGAACATACGGTTATTCTTAATGCCTCATTCTCGGCAAGGCGGTCGAGAATGAACTGGTTAAGTCCTTCTTCGGTTACTTCCTCCAGAACGAATTCGACGCTTCCGACGGCTCTGTCATTGAAAAGGTAAACGCGGACAGACTGTCCGGGATTAACGTCGAGCTGCTTAGTCTCTCCTGTTGTGGGATTGGTTCCGGTGATGTGTACATGACCGGATGTAAGGATCAGTCTTGCGATACCTTCACTGTCAACGCTTACGTAACCGGATGTTCCTCTGATACCGACGGTCATTGTGGATGTTCTGATGTCAAATGACTCGTCTTCTGAAAGAGGCTGGTTGACGTCGAAGAAGACACCGCCTGCCGTGAGATTCAATTCCATCATGTTATTGTCCTTGATGAATTCCGCACGGCTGTTCTCTTCCAATGTAATGATCTTATGATCGTCCAGTGCTATGGAGGCAAGACTTGCCGTTCCTGTGGTTACAGAATCGCCGCTGCTAAATCTCATGTTCTCTACGATCGTCTTCTCGGATCCTGAGGCATCCTGTAAAGTTACGGTCCCTTCGATCTTAAGAAGTCTCATCGTTGTGGCGGTAAGACCGCTGTTCATCGTGAGGATGAGTACTATGATTCCGATAACGATAACTGCCGGAACTGCAATGATACCGGCTTTCTTAGGCTTAGACAGTGAAGTCCATTTCTTGATGATCTCCATACTTTTGTTCCTTACTTAATTACTTCTCATAACCTGACTTATTGATGTCAGTTTTAACCCAATTTCTAGTATATATCTTTACTAATAAAAGCGGTAGCAATAAGTGGAACAGAATAATGATTTAATGTAAGATAGAACGGATTAATGGGAGGAAGATATGTATGGCTGATACTATCAAATGTCCGCACTGTGCGGCGAACCTTAAATTTGCAGCCGGCGCCCAGAAACTTCAGTGTCCTTTCTGCGGCGGCGAATTCGCAATAGATGAGATCGAATCACATTTAGCTGAACTCGAGACCAAGGTAAAGCCTTCTGAAGAACCAAAGGCCGTTGAGCCTGATACTAAGACGGCTCAGCCGGAAGCAGCAGAAACCGATCCTGAGAATACGATAAAGATGGAACACCTCGAGGCCATTGAAGGCCAAGGTGAATCCGCAGCCGATAATGTCGAATTCATATGTAATTCATGCGGCGGAAAGATCCTTTCCGATGCATCGACATCCGCATCCTTCTGTCCCTTCTGCGGTTCTCCTGCACTGATCGGACAGCGTCTGTCGGGTGAGTTTACTCCCAAGTACATCATTCCTTTCAAATACGACAGGGAAGCCGCAGAGGCAGCTTTTATCAAGTGGTGCAAGGGAGGAAAGTATACTCCCGTAAAATTCGTTTCCAAGCAGAATATCGCGAAGCTTACAGGCCTTTATGTTCCGTTCTGGCTTTTCGATGTAGCGGGTAAGGTTCATATTGAAGGAACGGCCCAGACATCCAGAACAAGCGGCAACTACACTGTTATCACTGACTATGCTTATACGCTTAACGGCAATATCGACTGGCAGAAGGTTCCTTTCGACGGTGAGACACGTATTGATGATGCTCTTATGGAAGCGATCGAACCTTTTAACTACAAAGAGATGGTTCCTTACGATTACAAGTATCTTCCGGGCTTCTTCGCAGACCGATATGATCAGTCCGAGGAGCAGCTTAATAAGCGTGCGAAAGATACATGTCACCAGTATCTTAATCAGGAAGTTGCCAATAAGTTTAAAAGATACGATTCTCATAAGAAGATCGTCAACAATTCAACTCTTACTCCCGTAAAGGCTGAGTATGCGCTTCTTCCGGTATGGTTCATGCAGTATAAATATCTCGGCAAGAGTTACTACTTTGCCATGAACGGACAGACCGGTGAAGTCGCGGGCAAGGCTCCCGTAAGTAAAGTTAAGCAGACGATGTTTTTCTCGGTAACTCTCGCGATATGTTCCGTGATCGCCAGATTCATCATAGGACTTATTATGGGAGGACATGTAGGATGAGCAAGAAGACTGCAGATAAGTCCGATAAGAAGATAAGCCTTTTCGGTGAGATGAGCATGATGAGTGCCATGGCTGT
>CADAXO010000175.1 GCA_902791885.1 Oscillospiraceae bacterium
ACGACATTTAACTATACTTACTCAATAAATTTCCAAATCTTTGAAGAGGATCCGTCTGTGGTTTCCTCATACGCTGTGGGGGATTCTTACGATTACACCGGAATAGCGGCTATAAGCGGCAATTATATTCTTACCTGTTCTGAAGTTACGGATTGTGAGGCGTTAAATGCCGATTTAAATAATCCCAGTTACGATCCCGTTGTTGTTGTGAACACCAATTTCCTTGCGCCTTACAGCGACCCTAATCTGCAGGCTGTTTACGATCTTTTCGTTGAGCTCGGAGAAGTAACTTCGCTTGATGAGATCACTGCCGATAGCCCCGCGCAGATAAGTGCTTCAGGAAGAGAGTACATAACTTTCGGCAGCTACGAGCAGGACGGGGACTTGAGCAACGGTCCGGAGCCTATCGAGTGGGAGGTCCTGTCGGTAGAAGACGGAAGAATGCTTGTAGTAAGCAGATATATCCTGGATTGTCAGCAGTATAATTCGACGAGAACAGATGTGACTTGGGAAACGTGTTCGCTTAGAGAGTGGTTAAACGGCGAGTTCTACAACACGGCTTTCACTGCTGAGGAGCAGGATCGGATTGTAGCTTCTACGATTACGAACTCCGATAATCCCGAGAACGGCAACGACGGCGGAAATGATACTGTCGATAACGTGTTCTGCTTAAGCGTTGAAGAAGTACTTCAGTATTACGACTTTAATCATTGGGATGATTCGCTTAACAGCGGTAACTGCCAGGCACTGATAACGGATGTAACCCCGTATGCGGAAAGCCGGGGCGTAACACACAACTCCATAACAGAAGAGGATTACTACGGCATCCCCGGCGAATCCTATATGTCGGGCTTGGGCTCTGTAGGCTTCACTGAAGATGTAATCGGGTTGGGCTGCGGCCCATGGTGGCTCAGATCATCCGGAATCTACGGCTACACGGCTCTCATCGTTTCGCGCAACGGCTATACGGCATTCAGCTGCATCGATCAGGTCGAAGACACCGACATGGGAGTGCGCCCCGCGATGTATATAGAGCAGTAAGCCCGGCAGGGAGTGTCTCAATAATAGTACAGCAGTTCGGTGATGACATTGTTTCCAATCTTCAGATGAGAAACGACTGCATCAGGCTTAAGAAGGAGATCGCATACGTCCAGGCTGTTCTTGCAAGCGGCAGACGTATCGATACTGCGAAGATGGATGAATACCTTGACGGCCAGATGAAGCATTACTATCGCAATTTGACGGAACTGGCTGTCGAGAGTAAGGAAGCGCATAAGACCAGGATCAGAGGGAAGTTTATCCGCGAGAGGTCGGATAAGATATTCCGCCGTATCGCATTGCTGATCCATCCGGATCTTAATCCTGCGACTTGGAATGATGAAGAGCTTCACGAATTATGGGGAAGAGTGAGTGAAGCTTATCGTGATAATGATGTCGTTGCTTTGCTGGACCTTGAGCCTGTTGTCCGTAAAACTTTAAGGAATAGAAAGTTCAAGCGCGGAAGACGCGGGATTAAGAATCTGAAGGTCCGTGTCAGTGAACTTGAAGAAGAGATCAGGGATATCGTTAATTCCGAACCGTATATATACCGCAAGTATCTTGGCGATTTCATATCTGAATCCAAGAAGCGAGACGAGCTTTATAAACAGCATAGTGAATACTTCAGAAACTACGAAGAACTCTTCGAGACATTGATGGATATCATTGACTGATTATTCTATTTGAATTCTTTATCTATAAGTTCATCCAGTACCCGTGTATCAAGCGGGTGATTTTTTGTCTCCATGGTAGTAAATAGTTTATCCCCGATGGTATATCCGCTTAATGAATAATCATTGATCTTTCTAACGTTGTCTTCTGCATATTCCGGATCATCCATCCTGCCCAAGTGTTCGTAGTAGATCTCCTTGCGGTCGCTTAACCTCAATATGGTGAAATCAGGATGAACGGTTTTGCCGTTATATAGTTTGACAGGGCATTCGTATTTGTATGGAATGTTCTTTGCTTTGAGTCTGTCAGCAATTATCTGCTCCGACTTGGATCTTACACGTTCTTCGTTCATAGTCATGTAGTAGGGAATGTCGTTACTTATCAACTTATGAGTGTAAGGCTTGCTAAGCCACTGCTCCAGATAATCCTCATCCGAAAGTGCAACAGGGGAGATAAGTGCCTGCCTGTTTTCCGACAATCTCTCATAGACCTCCTCGACCGAAGGGTCAGGAAACCTCTTGATGAATTGATCGACAAGTTTCTTTTCTTCTTGTGCTGCTTTCAGAACCTTCTTGTAATATGTACGTTGCGCCACATTTTGGGCTAACTTAATATCTTCAGGATTGAGGATTTTTCCATTGCTGTTTTCTCCGTTCTTGTAAAAGTAGTACGAAGGAGTTTTGGTCTTTTTATCTATCCTAAGATTTCCTTCCGGATAAGTTGGAAGCAACTGTTCAAGTCTGTCTATCAGACGCCCAAGATTGGCTTGCCTTGCCTTCAATTTGTTGTTAATACTATCCCTATACATGAGTTGATTATAGACCGCTCAAACCCTGGTTTCTACGGATTCTCAAATTTTGAGAAAAAATCGATTATGTTACAAAAAAACCGTACATTTTCTTGTGTTTTCAGATTTAGTCGAAATATAGCTCTGTTATTTCGACAGTTTCTCAAATTATGAGATTTAGTAGAAAATATTACATGGATTTTTCGACGAAAAATCAAAATACACATTTTTGTCGACGGCGAAGCCTTGGCGGCCCAATTACCAGCCCCCAACCACCCCAAAACCACGCCACCAGCCGCCTCCCACTTGACATCCGCCCCCGGCAAAGTGTAAATTAACACAGTAAACCGATGAACGAGGAGTAGTACTCGACGCATCAATCCGATAGAGAGAGTCGCGGGCGGTGAGATCGCGATACGGAGGGCGAAGATGAATGGACCTCGTGAGGGCGGGCAGGAAATGGCCCGACGGGAACTCTTCCGTTATCAGCAGAGCATGTTTGTTGGAACATGAAAGAGAGGGCCGGTTGCAATAGCAAGACCCGGTCAATACAGGTGGTACCGCAGTAGATTCTGTCCTGTGTCTGTTAATTCAGGCACAGGATTTTTTATTGCAGCGGTGGGTAAATAACAAGAGACTCATGCCCGCCGTGAAGGCCAACATCTTACCGCCAAGACGAAAGGAGGCCATTATGGCTAAAGTACCTAAGAGAATATTTTTGACGGAAGATGAGATGCCCAAGCAGTGGTATAACGTTCGTGCGGATATGAAGAATAAGCCCGCACCGATGCTTCACCCCGGTACACACAAGCCCCTCACACTCGAGGAGATGACACCCATCTTCTGCGAGGAACTGTGCAAGCAGGAACTCGACAACGACACCCGTTACATCGACATCCCTGAAGAGGTTCAGGAGTTCTACAAGATCTTCAGACCTTCTCCTGTGATCCGTGCATACCAGCTCGAAAAGGCTCTCGGCACACCCGCCAAGATCTACTACAAATTCGAGGGTAACAACACATCCGGATCTCACAAGCTGAACTCTGCTGCAGCTCAGGTTTACTACGCTAAGAAGCAGGGCCTCACATCACTCACAACTGAGACAGGTGCAGGTCAGTGGGGAACAGCACTTTCAATGGCAAGTGCATTCTTCAACATCCCTCTTACTGTTTACATGGTTAAGGTTTCCTACGAGCAGAAGCCTTTCAGAAAGTCCATCATCGAGACATTCGGCGCTGACATCATCGCTTCACCTTCCAACACGACAAAGGTAGGACGCGAGATCAACGAGAAGTTCCCGGGTACAGGCGGATCACTGGGATGCGCTATCTCCGAGGCCGTTGAGAAGGCTGTAACTACAGAGAACTGCAGATATGTATTGGGTTCTGTTCTGAACCAGGTAATCCTCCACCAGTCCATCATAGGTGAGGAGGCTAAGCTCCAGCTCGCCAAGGTTGATGAGTATCCTGACATCGTTATCGGCTGTGCAGGCGGCGGATCAAACCTCGGCGGTATCATGTCCGCATTCATGAGAGATAAGCTCACAGGCGCTGCTGATCCTGAGATCATCGCAGTTGAGCCTGCTTCATGTCCTTCAATGACAAGAGGAAGATAT
>CADAXO010000176.1 GCA_902791885.1 Oscillospiraceae bacterium
CTATCTTGCTTCGGCTGACTGGATGCCCAGAAACCTCGACAGAAGAGTCGAGCTCATGTTCCCGATCGAAGACGAGGACTGCCGCAACAGGATCAAGGAAATCCTTGATGTTGAACTCAACGATACAATACGTGCAACGTATCTGTATCCTGATGGTAACTATCATAAATTGGATCTTCGTGGTAAAGTAAAACTCGACAGTCAGCAGGAACTGATACGCCTTGCTGATGAAGCGGTTGCGCACAGGGCAGTGGAAGAAGAGAAACTTGCATTCGAACCGGCAGTCGCACCGGAATAATATTGTATCGGTAGGAAAGGTTGTTATTTATAAATGAGCATTGTTTTTGAGAGTTTTCCTTCAGTAAAAGAACCCGGGAAGTATGATGATATTTCCAAGAAGATCACTGTTACCGGTGAAGGAAATCTTAAGGCCGAGATATTAACTTACGGGGCGAGGATCTACAGACTCTACGTTCCGAACCGTACAGACGGAGCATTGGCAGATATTGTCTTAGGTCCTGCGGATCTTGACGGTTATCTTTGTGACGGATCCAATCACGGAGCTGTTGTAGGACGTTCTGCCAACAGGATCGCCGGTGCCGAATTCACAATAGACGGTATAACTTACAACCTTCCTCAAAATGACGGTACAAACAATCTTCATACCGGTGATAAGGCTTACCAGAATAAGTTCTGGGATGCACGTGTCCTGTCCGCAGAGGATGCTTATGCATTTGCAAAGGATTCGGGCATAAAGGGCCTTTGTGATAATGATCTTAAACTCCCTTCAGATGATTCGCTTCTTCTTACATGCGATTCCGCTGACGGTGAGTGCGGTTTCCCCGGAAATCTTAAGACTGACGTTCTTTACTATTTCAGTAAAGACGGAACGTTTACGATGATATATAAGGGTAAAGGCCACAACAACGGCTATGTCGGCAATCAGATCCTTAAGATGGATGTTGATAAGGTTACGCTTAAGGTTAACAGATGTCCTGACGGTCAGTATATCGATGTTGAAGGCACTCCTTTCGATTTCAGGGAAGGAGCTCCTGTTTCCAAGTGCAATGATCTTTCGTATCCCCAGATAGAAGAGAGCTGCGGTATAGATCAGAATTTCTGTCTTAAGAACAACGGCAGATATGCTCTTGCTGCAACTTTGGATGACGAATCATGCGGCAGGGGAATGGAGACTTGGACTGATATGCCCGGTGTCCAGCTTTACTGCGGCAATCACCTGGGCGGCGACGGCTACAAGGATAATGCTTCCTATAAGCAGTATGATGCTTTGTGTGTTGAAGCGCAGATGTATCCGAATGCGGTCAACGTTCCTGAGTTCGAATCTCCTCTGATCGAACCCGGTATTCCGTGTTACCACGCTTGCGGATACAGGTTCTTCTGATCACCCTCGATTAACGTAAATAGTAAAAGGGCTGTGAATGATCACAGCCCTTTTGAATTATCTGATTATTACTTGTGATCAGACTGTTACGGGTGCAGCTGCTTCTCCGAAATCAGAAGGTGATGCAATGCCTGTTGAGATAGCCTTGTTCTTTACGTATGCATAGAATTCAGCCATAGCTGCATTGTGATAAGGAACTACAAAGTAGATACCGATGCAGCAGGCGAGGTAACCGAGAAGATACCAGCCGATGAATGAGAGGCTCAGAATGAAGCAGTTTCCTTTCTCGCCGTTCATTGTTGTCTTGGAGATCTCGAAAGCTCTCTTTGTATCGAGGTTAGGATTCTCTGTCATGATATAGGGAACCATGAAGTATGAATAACTCTTGACGATTCCGGGAATAACGAAGAGAAGACCCCAGAGGAAGATGTAAAGAGAATGGAAGAACATAGTCTTTACAACAGGCATATAAGACTTGAATCCGCCGAAAAGATCAGAGATATCAACGCTTCTTCTCATTCTTGCCTTTACGAATACATTATTCAAGCCAACGCTTAATACGTTGATAAGGAAGATTGTAACTGCAACGGAAACAAGTGAGCCGATCAGTGATCCTACAGGATTGCCGTAGTAGACCTCTCTTACGTACTCCATAGCTGATTCAGCGTCTCCGTCCTGGACGTATTCCATATACTTGGAGAAGTCTAATGAAGCACCGCTGATGAGGTTTCTGACTGTATTGCCGATTCCGGTACCTACACTGTAAAGCAGCATGTAGATGATTACGGCAAGGAATGACATCCAATAAGTGGTCTTAAGGACGTCCTTTGCTCTTAATTTGAATTCTGATGATGACATATATTTCCTCCCATAAATTTAATTGGAACCAGGTTTATAACTGTCCTTTAAGGACACTGCTCTGTTGAATACGAGATGATCGGGAGATGAATCCTTATTATCGGCGCAGAAATAGCCGACTCTTAAGAACTGATAGCGGTCTTCCGGTCCTGCGGTCTTCAGTGAAGCCTCAACTTTGGCGTTCTTGATCGTAACCAAAGAATTCTCGTTGATAAAGTCAAGATAATTAACATCTGCAAGGTCAGGAGCATCGATCGTGAAGAGCTGATCATAAAGCCTGATCTCGGCATCGAGAGCAGTATTCTGATCTACCCAATGGATCGTAGCTTTGATCCTTCTGCCGTCAGCTGTATTGCCTCCGCGGCTTTCTGTATCGTACTCGGCGTGAACTGCGATGACGTTACCGTTCTCGTCCTTGTCGCAGCCTGTGCACTTGATGACATAAGCGGACTTAAGACGGACTTCGTTGCCGGGGAAGAGACGGAAATACTTCTTCTCGGGAACTTCCATGAAGTCTTCCGCATCGATCCAGAGGTTCTTGGAGAATGTAACTTCACGAGTTCCTGCATTCTCGTCCTCTGGATTGTTCTCGACTGTAAATACCTCAGTCTTATCATCGGGATAGTTGTCGATGATGAGCTTGATCGGGTGAAGTACAGCCATGGCACGGTTAGCGCGCTTGTTGAGATCTTCTCTTAAGCAGTATTCAAGGAAAGCATACTCGACAACGGAGTTAACCTTGGAAACACCGTTCTGTCTGTGGAATTCTCTTATAGCTTCAGGTGTATAACCTCTTCTTCTTAAACCGCAGAGTGTAGGCATTCTGGGATCGTCCCAGCCTGTTACATAGCCGCTCTCGATAAGGTTACGAAGCTTTCTTTTAGAAAGTACAGTACGTGTAATACCGAGACGGGCGAACTCGATCTGACGGGGCTTGGTCTCAACGGAAATGTTGTTTACAACCCAGTCGTAGAGAGGACGGTGGTTCTCGAACTCGAGTGAACACAGTGAATGTGTGATGCCCTCGAGAGCATCCTCGATAGGATGAGCAAAGTCGTACATAGGGTATATGCACCACTTGTTTCCTGTTCTGTGGTGAGGGAGACGGTTCATTCTGTAGATAACCGGATCTCTCATGTTGAAGTTACCGGAAGCGAGGTCGATCTTCGCACGGAGAGTCATCTTGCCGTCTTCGATCTCACCGTTCTTCATCTTCTCAAAAAGCTCGAGAGACTCTTCGATCGGTCTGTCTCTGTAAGGACTCTGAGCGGGAGTTGAAGTATCTCCGCGCATTTCCTTCATCTGCTCGGGGGTAAGCTCGCATACATAGGCGAGCCCCTTCTTAATAAGCTCTACAGCGAATTCATACATCTTGTCGAAGTAATCGGAAGCGTAGAAGAATCTGTCCTCCCAGTCGTGACCGAGCCAGTGGATATCTTCCTTGATAGCATCTACGAATTCTTCGTCTTCCTTGGTGGGGTTCGTATCATCCATACGAAGGTTGCAGATACCGCCGTAAAGCTCGGCTGTACCGAAGTCGATCTCAAGTGCCTTCGCATGACCTATATGAAGGTAGCCGTTAGGCTCGGGAGGAAAACGGGTGTGGACTTTCTGTCCGTAACATCTGCCGCCTTCCTTAAGTTCTTCGTCGATGATCTCGTGGATAAAATGTTTGCTTTCTGCCATATTTGTCTCCTGTTCTTATCCTTCGTCCTTGCCGAGAAGGAGAAGGACTTCGGCACAACCGCCGGGAGTAACTGCTACACCTGCAGCTGCGATCCTGACAGGCCACATGACAAGAGCATTCTTGTATTCCTTCTGTGCAGCGTAGCCTGTAATGGTGTCAGTGATCGTCTCTCTATCCCAGCTGCACTCATCAAGAAGGGGAATGACATCGCCGAGTACAGCCTTGGAAGTCTCGAGTGTGGACTTACTCTTCTTATGCTCGAAAAGGTTAAGCTCGAACTGCTCATATTCCTTAAGGAACTGAAGCTTCTCGGTGATCTGTGTGAAACGCGTGATCCTGGGCTTTAAGATCTCCTCAAGAAGTGCGTAGTTGTCACTTGAGATACCGAGTTCATCGTAGAAAGGCTTCGCGTTCTTAAGGAATTCGCCGGAATCCATTGCCTTAATGTACTCTCCGTTCATCCACTCGAGCTTGTCGTAATCGAATACCGAAGGCGACTTGGAGATGCCGTTGATATCAAAGGCCTTAATAAGCTCGTCCATCGAGAAGATCTCACGGTTCTCATATTCGCCTGCAGGACACCAGCCGAGCAGGGCAATGTAATTGATGATTGCCTGAGGAAGGAAGCCTTCGTTGATGAGATCCATGAAGCCTGTGCTTCCGTGTCTTTTCGAAAGCTTTGATATTGTAACGTTTCCTTCTTCGTCGACGCTCTTGCCGTTGATGAGAGGGAGGTGGATATAAGTCGGGATCTCCCATCCGAATGCGTCATAAAGTGCGTTGTACTTCGGAGTTGATGAAAGATACTCAGATCCTCTTACTACGTGTGTGATACCCATTGTGTGGTCATCGATAACGTTCGCGAAGTTGTATGTGGGGAACCCGTCAGCCTTGATAAGGATCTGATCATCGAGCTCGTCATTCTTGATGGTGATATCACCGTATACAAGATCGTGGTAAGTGGATTCGCCGTCTACAGGCATCTTCTGTCTGATAACGTAGGGGATACC
>CADAXO010000177.1 GCA_902791885.1 Oscillospiraceae bacterium
AAACGCAGGATACGAAGTAACCGAAACGGATTTGAATAGCATAGAAAATAGTTTGGGAATAAAAATTCCGCCTCTTATGCGAGACTATTATCTTAGATATAACGGAGCTTGGGTAAAGACTATTTATGCTAAAGGAATAGATGGTGATATATATGGTCTTCATGGGATCTCGCCAATAAAGTACAAGAATAAACCGGCAGGTAATAACACGTTTGTGCCGGATGATTCAGGAATAGGTGAATTCGAACAGTATGTTGAATGGAATAGGGATTATGATGTAGTAGTGAGTAATAGATTGGTTCCTTTTGCTTACGATGAAGGCGGAGAAATGTATTACTGGCAAGCAGAGACTACAGCTGTATATTACGTTCTTTCGGAAGATATCGATAATGCAAAAAGAGTATTCGATGATCTGGAGAGCTTTTTTCAAGCATTTTGTGATGCAGTAAGACTTAAAGAATCTTTGGAGGATAATAAACCCAAAGAATCTATAGAAGAATTGGAGAAGAATTGTTGGGATGAGCCACCACACTATTCATCATACGTGGTAATAACATCATATAAGGCCAGACAAAAACCTATATGTGAACTGACAGATGAAGAGATTCGACTTTTGATCAGTCAAAAGATCGGACTGAAATACTTGTTGCCAATAGCTGTCAGAATGTTGCAGATCAATCCATTTATGATGATAACGTTTTACCCTGGTGACTTAATGAATTGCTTGCTTACTTTGGATGTTGAAGATTGGAAGGATAATACGGACGTCTTTAGAAATTTCTTTCAAATTGCTTTGGATAATCAAGTGCGTATATTTCAAAACAAAGAATTATCAGGAGATAGATTACTTCGACTGATGGATTACTATTCTTCTTTACAGTGACTATGGTTACAGGGAAAGTAGAGGAATGAAAACGACCGGCTGTTATACATCCGGTCGTAGTTGTTTGTGCGTGTCCCAGTTCGTAAAAATTGGTAAGTTTTTGGTAAATTGCGATTTCTACAAGAATGTAAAGCCCTACAATGCCTGTTTTTACTGACTTCTTGCGACACGATCTGTAAAAGTGGTCGAGGTGACAGGATTCGAACCTGCGACCCCATGCTCCCAAAGCACGTACGCTACCAACTGCGCTACACCTCGATCTCAAGTACGATAGATTGTATCACATATTTTGATGTAATTGACAACCCCCTTCATGCGTGCTAAAACAAAATGAACTTGGACACTCCTGTTTAATAATAATAAAAGGAGGAAAGACCAATGGATTACATCAAAGAGATCACTGAGATCATCCGCGGTAATGATTCTCCGAAGACGATGATGAACAGGCTCGATGACTACCATGCGAACGACATCGCTGAGGTCATGAGCGGTCTTTCTTTACAGGAACGCAAGAAGTTTTACCGTGTGTGCAGCCTTGATATGCTTGCCGAGATATTCGAGTACCTCGACGAAGAGGAAGCGGGTAACTATCTCGACGAGATGGACATCCGTAAGGCATCGGCAGTTATATCAAGACTTGATACAGACACGGCAGTTGATATCTTAAGTTCCATCGATAAAGACAAGCGCGCTCTCATCATCGACACCGTCGATCCGGACGTCCAAAAAGAGATCCGTCTCATCTCGTCATTCGACGATGAGGAGATCGGTTCGCGTATGACCGTCAACTACATCGTTATCAAGGAAGGCAGCACCGTAAAGCAGGCTATGAATGAGCTTGTGAGGCAGGCCGAGGATAACGACAACATCTCCACGCTTTTCGTTGTGGATGAGAACGGCATCTTCTACGGCGCGATAGACCTTAAGGATCTTATTACGGCGAGAAGCGGAACGGCGCTTGATGACATCATCGCCACATCATTCCCCTACGTGTACGCTACGGAGCAGACGGAGGACTGCATCGAGAAGCTCAAGGACTATTCGGAAACGCTTGTCCCCGTGCTTGATGACAGCAACAGGCTTCTCGGCGTAATCACATCGCAGAACATCATCGAGGCGGCAGACGAAGAGATGGGCGAAGACTACGCAAGACTTGCAGGTCTCATCTCGGAGGAAGATCTTAACGAGACTCTACCCGAGAGCATGAAGAAAAGACTTCCGTGGCTTCTCATTCTCCTTGTATTAGGCATCATCGTCTCCACCGTCGTCGGAGCTTTCGAAAAGGTAGTCGCCTCGTTAACACTCATCGTCGCGTTCCAGTCTCTCATACTCGACATGGCAGGTAATGTCGGAACACAGTCGCTTGCTGTCACGATCAGAGTATTGACCGACGAGAATCTTACATTTAAACAGAAATTCAGTCTTGTAATAAAAGAGACCAGAATCGGATTCTTTAACGGAACACTGTTAGGCGTGGTTTCCTTCCTTCTGATCGGTATCTATCTTATGGTGTTTAAGGACAAGGACGCCGTATTCGCATTCTCGGTATCGGGATGCATAGGCCTGTCGCTTATAATCGCGATGATAATCTCGGCTTCAATAGGCACACTGATCCCTCTGTTCTTTAAGAAGATCAATATCGACCCGGCAGTAGCATCAGGACCTCTCATCACCACAGTAAACGACCTTGTCGCCGTCGTGACTTACTACGGCACAAGCTGGATACTGCTTCTTAACGTTCTCCATCTCGGACAATAAACGATGAACACGGGCTTTTACTCGTTTTAGGCGTAATCGGTTTGATTACGCCTATTTGTAGTATTCACTTACATCAGTTTGTTTAATACTTTAATTGAGGTTTCTTATGCTAAACAATCTGAAAATACTACGCGAGTCCAAAGGATATACCCAGCAGCAGTTATCAGAGATGATAGGTGTGTCCCAGCAAACCCTTCAAAAGTATGAGACTCAGAAGCATGAACCCGATATTGAATCTCTTAAGAAACTCGCTGACATCTTCGGAGTCACGGTAGATTACCTCGTGAGTCACGGTAGATTACCTCGTAGGCCACACTACGGCAGGCGAAGACCCGAATTACGGCATAAGCGAGAGCGAGTTCCTGATAATAGAGAACTTCCGTAAACTCGACAAGGATACAAGAAACGATATAGAGCACATCATCTCTAAGCTTGCACAGCGCAAGGGTCACTGATGAGTTCCAAAGTTCTGCTTGTTTACTACTCACATACAGAAAAGACAAAGCAGATCGCGAATCTGATAAGACGCGTAACTGACTGTGACGAAGACCGGATCATCCCGAAAGAAACATACTCCAACGATCCGTATGCTTTAAGGACCAAACTGCACCGCGAAGGCCCGCAAGCGAGGCCTCCGATAAGAAAACTTAACCACGACATCAAAGAGTACGGCACAGTAATTATAGGAACACCCGTGTGGAACAACGGGCTTCCTCCCCCTGTGCTTACTTTTCTCGAAGACAACGACTGGCGCGGGATAAAGGTGTACCCCTTCTTTTCGAGCGGGGGCATCTATGCGGGCGTGTTAAGCAAGCTCAAAGAAAAAACCAAGGGAGCCGGCATCGCCGACCCCCTGTATCTCATCTATGATGATAAAGGCAAGTTCTTAAGACTTGTCGAATGATCAGTTATCCCACTTATCAACCGACTTCTTGATCTTGAAGCCTTCCTCGAAAGCCGTTGCGATAACGGGACCGATTCCTCTGTATGCATGGATGGCGGAATCGTAAATGATGGGCTTCATCTTATCAAGATCAACGTGTCCGTCTGTGAGGATGGACTCGTCTGCCTGCTCGGCTACGATCTCACCGATGAGAAGACCCTCTTCCGCGTTCCAGCTTTTTACCTTGCACTCGAGTGTAAGAGGATACTCTTCGATGATGGGAGCGTTGACATTCTCACTCTTTCTTACGTGGCAGCCTGCCTTCTCGATCTTATTGACCTTGTTTCCGGATTCAACTCCGAAATAGTCGCTTATCGTAACTGTATCAACAGTACCGAAAGCTACTGTGAAAGCACCTGTCTTCTCGATATTCTCTGTTGTCTTATGCTTGGATAAGGAAATGATTATCTCATTGAAGTCAGTCTGTGTTCCCCAAGCCGCGTTCATGGCATTAGGTACGCCGTTCTCATCGTAAGTTCCGATGATAAAAACTGCCTCAGGCATAATTACCGAATTGTGCTGATCGATCTCAACGCTCATAAAAATCTCCTCCGCCTGTTATTGTTAACGACCCGGGATCAACCGAGAGTTACTTCTCCGCCTGTAAGATACATAAGTGCGGCGATTATCCAGAAACTCATTACGATTAAAGTGATTATGATCCATATGATCCTTACAACTTTCCAGATATTCTTGCCTATGATCTTGGTATCGTCGATAGCGCGCTCGACGTTGGTCCTCTGGGCAATATTCTGGTTAGCCACGCGGTACATAAAGTATCCGCAGTTACTGCAAATCGTTCTGTTTCCGTTCTCTGTCTTGCATCTGGGACATATCATAGACGCATTATACCATAAGGCGGGATTATTTCATTTATTTGTAACTATTATTAATGTATAATCGGTTACATGAAAGATACTGTTTTATATATCGTAGTACCCGTCTATAAGGACGCGGAAGTAATCAAGATCACATGTCCCATGTTCCTCGGACAGCTCTACAAGATGAGAGACGAGGGACTTATCTCGGATAAGAGCCGTCTCCTCTTTGTTGATGACGGAAGCGGCGACGACTCCTGGGATACTATCAAGCAGCTTTGCGATGATAATAAGCCTTATGTCCAAGGCTTCGCCCTGTCACGTAACAGAGGTCACCAGAACGCCGTTACGGCAGGTCTCATGGAAGTTAAGGACAAGTGCGATGTCACCATCACGATCGATGACGACGGCCAGGACGACATCAACGCCATGACTACCATGATGAAGGAATTCGACAACGGCTGCGAGATCGTCTACGGCGTAAGACAGAACAGAGACACGGATACTTTCATGAAGCGCTTCACCGCGCAGACTTACTATAAGACACTTAATGTTCTCGGCGCTGACGTTATCTATAACCACGCTGACTACAGACTCGTATCTTCAAGAGCTTTGAAGGAGTTCGCGAACTTCAAGGAAGTAAACCTTTTCTTAAGAGGTCTCTTCCCCATGGTCGGCTTCAAGAGCACATGCGTTTATTACGACAGACACGAGCGTCTCGCAGGTAAGGGCCACTACTCCATCTCCAAGATGTTCGGCCTTGCTTTCGATGGCGTTACGAGCCTTTCCGTAAAACCTCTGAAGATGATCACATGGTTCGGATCTTTCGTTGCGTTCGTAAGTTTCCTTTTGCTTGTATACACGCTGATATCCTACTTCTGCGGCAACACTCCTCAGGGTTGGGCAAGTACATCGTGTATCATCTGCTTTCTTAGCGGCATTCAGATGATAAGCATCGGCGTTTTGGGCGAATATATCGGTAAGATCTACCTCGAGACCAAGCAGCGCCCCAGATACATCATCAGTGAGCGTTACGGGGAAGACGAAGATCAAAGAAGCTGATCTTCTTTTCGGCACACGCCTTCGACTCATTCATATAAAGACACACATCCTTGACGTTAGAGCAGCGTTCGAACCTGCCGTCTTCGAAGATGCGCTTGCTTACGGCTCCCGCCCCCACTGACAGCACATTACTGTCGTAGCTCATCATGGCGACATTATACCTGTTATACGTGTCCCCCTTGCAAAAGCCGGTATTCTCGAGTCCGAGCTCCGTGTCTTTTTGCCTGTACATGTAGTAGGGCTCATACCCCAGCCCGAAAAGCATCCCATACGCTTCCCTTAAAGCTTTATCCACGTCTCCCCTCTCCGATGCGTTAAGAACATCCTCACGGCTCATTCCCGCGCGGCGCTTCTTGTAGAGGGTGTGTATAGTGATATTCTCGTCATCCGCAGTCTCATACTTAAGTCCCGCGATAAGATCCATGTTGATAACACCGAATCCGACCTCACGGGCAAGATTAAATGCATCGACCACATCTGAAGCCGTGTGTCTTCTGTTGATCTTCGAGAGCGTCGCATCAGACATGGTCTGGGGATTGATACAGATCCTGTTGACTCCCGCTTCCTTCATCGCTTCGAGCTTTCTTCTCGTTATCGTATCCGGGCGTCCGGCTTCAACGGTGAACTCTGTCGAAGCATCAGGCTTAAGATTCTTCGCTATCGCCTTAATGACACGTTCGAAGTCATCATCGTTAAAGACAGTGGGCGTTCCTCCGCCCATGTAGATCGTTCCCGGAGCTTCGGTGATGTAAGGCGATAAAGTCTCCATCTCAAGTATTAAAGCGGAAGCATAGTCGTGAAGCCTGTCCAGATGCTTGGTCGCATCCGAGGCGATGAACGAGCAGTACTCGCATCTTCCGGGGCAGAAAGGCACACCGACGTACATATTAAGCTTTTGGGAAGTCATGGAAGCTATGAAGGATTCTTTTCGCGCTGTTATGCAGGCAAGCTCAGCCTTATCCTCCCTGACCATGTACTTGTCGACGAGCTTTTGAGGATCGAAGCCCTCCTCTTCCGCGACCACGGTGGGACGGATCCCCGTAAGGCTTCCCCATGGGAATGTGATGCCGGTCATATCAGAAAGCTTCCTGTAAAGAT
>CADAXO010000178.1 GCA_902791885.1 Oscillospiraceae bacterium
GTAAATATCGAAGGACAGGGCCAGACAGCTCTCGTAACTTATATAAGAACAGACTCCGTAAGAGTTTCCGATGAGGCTGTAACGGCTTCAAGAGGTCTTATCAAGGAGAAGTACGGCGATGACTTCGTATGTCCTTATAAGAGAAACTTCAAGAACAGAAACTCGGCACAGGATGCTCATGAGGCTATAAGACCTTCACACTTCGACTTGGATCCCGAGTCAGTTAAATCTTCGCTTACGACTGAGCAGTATAAGCTTTATAAGCTCATATGGGAGAGATTCCTCGCATCACAGATGGCTGATGCAGTAACAAATACAGTTACTATCGATGCAAAATGCGGTGATGATGTGTTCAGAGCTACAGGCGAGACTATCGTATTCCCCGGATTCCTCGCTGCATACAGTGATGTTAAAGACGATAAGAATGCCGATTCAGGCAAGACTATTCTTCCCGAGATATCTGAGGGTCAGACACTGAAGAACCTCGGAGCGAAGATCGAGGCTAAGCAGACATTGCCGCCTGCACACTATAACGAAGCTTCACTCATCAAGGCGATGGAAGAATTCGGTATCGGAAGACCTTCGACATATTCCAAGACTATTACTACGGTTCTTGACAGAAAGTATGTTGAGAAGGAAGGCAAGAATCTTCTTATAACAGATCTCGGTAAGCTTGTAACCAACATGCTCGAGGAGAACTTCAACGAGATCGTTGACGTATCTTTCACAGCAGGAATGGAGTCCAAGCTTGACGATGTTGAAATGGGAGACAAGGATTGGGTAGAGCTTCTTAAGGATTTCTATCCTCCGTTCCATGAGAAGATCAAGACTGCCGATGCCAATATCGAGAAGGTCAAGATCGAGGATGTTAAGACCGGCGAGACCTGTCCTGACTGCGGCGGAGACCTTGTCATCAAGGACGGAAGGAACGGCAAGTTCATCGCATGCTCCAACTATCCTGATTGTAAGTACACAAGAAACATCGAAGTTCAGGCCAAGGGCAAGTGCCCTTTGTGCGGTTCCGGACTTCTTATCAAGAAGACAATCAAGAACAGAAGAAACTTCTATGTTTGTGATAAGAAGGGTTCTGATCCCGAGTGTAAGTTCATCTCCTGGGATCTTCCCGTAGAGGGCAGAAAGTGTGAGACCTGCGGATCTTACATGGTCTTCCACAGATTCAGGGGTAAGATGTATCCCAGATGCGGCAATGAGGATTGCCCCACAAGAAAGATCAAGAAGAAATCCGACAAGGATGGTACGGCAGAGGATGCCTGATATTAATAACAAGATAACAGTAATAGGAGCCGGCCTCGCAGGATGCGAGGCTGCTCATATTATTGCCTCATTCGGTATCGATGTTGATCTTTACGAGATGAAGCCCGTAAGGAAAAGCCCTGCGCATAAAAGCGATATGTTCGCCGAGCTTGTATGCAGCAACTCTTTACGAGCCGCATCGATCACTAACGCCGTAGGTCTTCTTAAGGAAGAATTGAGAAGACTGGGCTCGCTTGTTATGGAGGCAGCAGATAAGGCTGAAGTTCCCGCAGGCGGTGCGCTTGCAGTCGACAGGGATGAGTTCTCAGGATATATCACAGAGAAGATCAGAAACAATCCGAGGATCACCGTTAAGACCGAAGAGGTGGAAGCAATTCCCCGTTCGGGTATTGTTATAGTTGCCACAGGTCCTCTTACAGACGGTAAGCTCTATGACGATATCATGAGGATCACGGGTGACAGCGATCTTCATTTCTTCGATGCTGCGGCTCCTATCGTATCGGCCGATTCCATCGATATGACCAAGGCTTTCAGACAAAGCAGATACAACAAGGGCGGCAACGATTACATCAACTGCCCCATGAACGAAGAGGAATATAAAGCTTTCTATAACGCGATCATCAGTGCCGAGAAGGCTGATGTTCACGGGTTCGATAAGATCAATGTATTCGAGGGCTGCATGCCCATCGAGGTAATGGCATCAAGAGGAGAGGATACGATGAGATTCGGTCCTTTAAAGCCTGTAGGACTTACCGATCCGAGAACAGGTAAAGAGCCTTATGCTTGTCTGCAGCTTCGTCAGGATGACCGCGCTTCCACTATGTATAATCTTGTGGGATTCCAGACAAGACTTAAGTTCCCCGAACAAAAAAGAGTGTTCGGTATGATCCCGGGTCTTGAGAACGCAGAGTACTTAAGATACGGCGTTATGCACAGGAATACTTATATCAATTCTCCGAAGCTTCTTAATAAGGATTACAGCATGAGGGAGTACCCGGATATTTACTTCGCCGGCCAGATCACGGGCGTTGAAGGATATATCGAGTCTGCGGCTTCAGGATTCTTCGCCGGCCTTAATGCGGCACTGAGGGTAAAGGGAATTAAGCCTGAAGTCGAGCTTAATGATGAGACTGTTATCGGAGCCATGGCTTATTACGTATCGGATGTATCCGTAACGAAGTTCGTTCCTATGAATGCCAACTTCGGTATTGTTGCCACTATGCCCGGCAGATTTAAGGGCAGGACTGCCAAGCAGGATAAGAATGCGGCGATAGCCGAGCGTTCACTTGCGCGTATCGACGCATTTAGCGATATAATCAATAAAGATGTTTGTAACTGAAGGAGATTCTGATGAATCTGAAGAAAGTACCTAAGGAAGATTACGTACCGGAGCAGCACGGCCCCGTATATAACTTTTTCTATTCGTTTAAGACTCACTATATGATGGTAATGTCCGTCAATTTCCTTTTCCTTGTCTTTAACATCCCTATGATGTTCCTGGCATTCATCTATGTGCTCGGATTCCTGCCGCATATCAACAGTGTTTTCGAGCCTTCTAACTTCGTTCAGTTCATGGCCGATTCGGGTGTTGTAGGTAACGAGGCCATTAATGATGTAGGAACGGATGCCGTGTTCCAGATCTACTACCTTATCGTAGTCTTCTGCGTTATGTTCCTTTTGGGAAGCACGCTTCTAGGACCTTTCCAGGCGGGATTCTCCCAGATATACAGAAACCTGTACAGGCAGGAAGGTGTCTTCGTGTTCACCGACTTCAAGGAGGGCATGAAGAATAACTGGAAGCAGTCCCTTATCGCTTCCGTAATCGGCGCGGTTGTAACGGCTCTGTGTCTTCTTGCTATCGGCTTTTACCTTAATATGGGCACTGCGTTCGGAACTGCTGCGGGAACCTTCTTCGTTATCCTGTTCTTCGTGTTTATCGTTATCCAGAATATGGTTTATACGATGATCGTCTCAAGAGACATCTCTTTGAAGAATATCTACAAGAATGCATTCCTGATTATCCTGCTTCTTATCGTTACGCTTATCGTTATCCCTGCGATGCTCATGATCACAACGACGTATTTTGCGTATGCGGTTGTAGTTATCTACTACCTGACGTTTATCTTCGGCGTAGACCAGTATGTTATCGCTTACTTTACGGGTGAGCTTATAAAGGAATATATCGAGCCTTTGGCTCCGACACCGGAACCTGAAGATGACTACGGTTTCTTCGGCTCGGAAGACGAAGAGGATTCAGACGACGCTGCCGGCGGTGCCGATGCCGGTATGGAAGATGGGGACTGACTTTACAGCGATACCTTACCTTCAAAATGCAGTGTATGCTGCATTTATTATGTTTGTGCTGACAACTCTTGTCTTCATATGGTTCACGGTAATCTATATCAAGCGTAAAGGCTTCGGTAACCCCGACGATTCCGATCTATATATCGACTGTGCGTACTTTTGTGAGATAGGTAAGCGCCCTTCACAGCAGGACTCGCTTTATATATCGCCTTTGAGTGACTACAAAAAATACGGCATCACGGCTTTGGTCGCGGACGGTATGGGCGGTATGGAGTACGGCGGAGAGATCTCTGAGAAGATAGTTGAATTCGTTGAGAATATGTGTCCGCTCTCGTT
>CADAXO010000179.1 GCA_902791885.1 Oscillospiraceae bacterium
ATTAATAACAAGGCTCATGGCAACTATCGACAGTCCGGCACTTCTTGTAACCTTGAAAGCGTAGAAGAATATCACTTCGAAAAGAAGCTTTAGGGGTTCGATGAATAAGTAAAACAGTACGTTGAGTATATTCATTATGTCAGTTCCCCGTGTTTGGCTATGAGATAGTCAGCAGTATTCTCTGCTCCGTGTCCTATATTGCACCAGGTCTGTGAGCGTGCTTCGTCGCGGCCTTTCGCCAAAGTATCCTTATCCGAGCCGTTGATGCATTCATCGATCAAAGCCGCTATGTTGCCGAAGTTCTCCTTCGTAAGCTTCTTGCCTATAAGAGGGAGAACCTGGAAGGACCACATCTTCTCATCGAGCCAGGAGTTATCGTAGGGAGTGTTGTCGAAGTCTTCGGATTCCGTGTAGATTACGGGCTTGTTATATACGAGTGAGAAGTCGAAGAGGACGCCCGAGAAGTCTGAGATCAGAATGTCTGCTTCGTTAAGAACGTTGAAGTTGTCGGGATCTCTGTTCCACTTAAGTTTGTCTGTCTCAGGATACTTTGCCATGAGGCTGTCCATAAGTTCCTTCTCTGATGTAAAGGACTGCGGGTGGGGCCTGATGATTATCTTGTAACCGGTATTCACAAGAAGGTCGATGAAAGGAGCTCCGTAGATGCTTAAGATTCCGGATTCACCCCATGAAGGTGCGAGCAGGATAACGGGCTCATCGTGCTTCCCGGCAGCGGAATCAGTGCAGTTATCGAGACGCTCTTTCATTTTATCCATGTAGGGGATGCCGACCAGGGTAAGTTCCTTAGCAGGAAGATGCCTTACCTCTTCGAGCTTTCTTAATCTGTCTTCCTGATGCTTGCCCGAAAGGAGGACCGCATCGTAGAAATCCAGGCCCAGCATTCTGTAGCTGTCGATGTCTCCAGGCATGTGGGGGATATGAACATACCACTTAGCGCCCTTGGATCTTTTCCACTGATATACATCGAGACCAGGTGTCGTGGAAAGAACGATATCAGCCTTAACGAGGTTCATTCTGGAGATGGCCTTGTTGCCTTCGCCTATGAACTTGGCGTGTACATGCTTATAGTCTGCTTCCAAAGCCGGATCGTCGGGGCTTGCCGTGAGATACCAGATATCCTGCTCTCTTTTCTCGAACTCGTCGCATACGGGCTTAAAGATATTCCAGTAACGCTTGCCTTCCGAGAAGATGCAGTACGGCATCACATTCGAGTTGGAGGTCTTGCTCCTTCCGCCCGTGATAACGAACTTGAACTTGATCCACAGTGCTCTTAAAGCAAACACCAGTACACCGGCTATACCGATGACTATTGAGAAAAGCATACTTCCCGTTCCGGGATCTATGTAAAGCAGTTTATCGATCATTCTGTTGTGACTTTCTGTAAATTCGACTAATTATTATACTTAATTAATAATAAGACAATCAACATACTGAAACTGTCAAATCAGATATTTATCCTTTAAAGCGGCGTAATCCTCTTTATTTAACCCGATCTCATTAACCATCAGATCTTCGGCTGACTGATACCGGTGTCTGATATCGTCTGTCAGCTCGTTTCTTTCCATCGTTTCTTTGTGATTAACTGCCCGGATTGCTGTCTGCCTTTTTCTTCAGATCCGTAACGGATCCGTCAGGATGTTTGATCTTGATTCCGTTAAGCTGCGAAGATAAGCTTCCGACGACACGCGCCCTGTATTCATTGCGAAGTGCAGTCTGCTCTTCTTTCTCGGCAGGGGTAAGCCCTTCTGCCTTCGACTTCCTGCTCAGCTCATTTATACGCTTGATCAATTGCTCATATTCCATATTCGATCCGTCCGTTTATGTTGCTTGATAATAAGTATGCTTATTATATACGACTTCCGCCCATAC
Organism: Oscillospiraceae bacterium; assembly: GCA_902791885.1. The sequence continues at coordinate 1,891 of CADAXO010000179.1, forward strand.
GGAAGAACCTGCCCGAATGATATATGTGACCTTTATGATCCATTCTCCGTCTTGATGGTATAGCGAATCGAAAAGGAGATAAGATCATGAAAAGATTCATAGCTTTGGTTTTAACAATAACGGTGCTTGCAGGAACTGCTGCATGCGGTAAGACAGAAAGAAACAGCAGAAGAAGATCTTCTGAAACTGAATCCAAACCTGATTACAGGATAGAGGAGCTTCAGGAGATCGAAGGCACTATGCTCGAGATAACTTCCACCATCCGTCTTCCTGTCGAAGAAGGTACGGATATTGATAACACCGTCATTGTTGAATACGACGGTCATGCTTATGAGGTCGATTCCAACTATCTTAACTGCACTCTTTCTGACGAAGAGTATATGACGATCTACAGATTCTGTGTCGAGAGCGTCGAGAATAATACTTTCGCAGACTATTATGAAGAAGTATGCGACGGAGTTACATACAGATTCACGTTCTATGATGAAGACGGCGAAGCACACCTTATCTACGACGGCTACATCTATGACAACGAAGAACTGCAGTCTATCGTCAATATCTTCGGCAATTACTACGTTGACTGACGGGTCTTATGCAGGACTGTGCTGAACGTATGTAACCGTATCTCCGTATATGGTTGTCCAGTCGTCTCTCATGGATACAGGGATCCAGCCGTAAGTCTCGCACAGTTCGTACATCTTGTCAGCCTTATCAAGATTGCCGTTCTCGCGCTCAAGGTCGTCGCAGCAAAGCATAAAGGCCAGGCTTCGGTAAGGATTGTTTGTGATCGTGTACTCGGCCATACTGTTATCGCTGGAACTGTTGCCGAATGAAAGGACAGGCTGGGCTCCTATCTCGCGTACGATCAGATCGACCTTGTTCATGCACAGATCTTTAAGAATGAATTCACCGCCGAGTATCAGTTCATCATCGCTGCTGAACATATAATCAAGTCCGTCCGTATCACCCTGATGGCTCGCGATTACCAGCTGATCAGAACCGATGATCCTGTTATTGGGAATATCCAAAGGTGAGTTCTCGAAGATGCTGCGCACGATAAATCTGTCGGTGATAATCGATGACCTGGATCATCGGAAGGTACCATCCGTTGCCTCGGGTAAGTCCCTCGTAGCTCGGCATCTCCTGTTCCTTGAAAGCCTGCACATAGGCATCGAACTCATCGAGCGTCATGCCGCTGAAAGCAGATGCCAGAGCAATACCGTGGTTTACCATCATATTGTCGGGAGCGACTCTGGTCTCATTCATGGTGATTATGTCCTGTGCCACCTGTCGCTCGAAATCCGACGCGATATCACAGTAATCAGGATCTTCCGTTATCCTGTAAAGCAACAGCATATGGTCGAAATAATTAGGATCCGTCTCGCAGAACAGCGTGTCCTGTCTTCTACAGGAATATAATCAGGCCCGTTAACGTCAGTAACGGCTTCAACATAACCGATCAGAGCATTGCGGGTCTCTGAATCCGTCCACATCGAAAGGGCTTCTTCTCCAGTAACGGGAGCAGCTTCTGTATTCTCTCCGGGTGTCTTGGCGCAGCCCGGAATGCCGAGCATCATGGCAACAGAAAGTATTAAGCACAAACATCTTTTCATAGTAGTTTCCTCCATCTCCTTTCTGATTTACAACGCAATTATCATCAAGAAGCAGATCGAAACCAATAATCAATTAAGCAACGAAGTGTCGATTAATCAACACAGTGCTGAATTGTGTTGATTATTAATATATAAATGCGATGGGAGTCGACCGGCAGTTCATATGAGCTCCACCCGGTTACTCTGCAAGTTGCGGAGGAGAGAAGCGACGAGCGCACTGTCCGCGGCCAAGAGCAACCGGCAGCGAGGAAAACAACTACCTATTTGCCTCAAAAATGACTACTTAGGTAGTTACTTTGGGTAGTCATTTTGCGTTCCTCGCTACTTCATCATAAAACAAAAGAAGCACCACGAATGTGATGCTTCAAAGTGACTGGTGGAGACGGGGAGGGGAGACGCTTAAGTCTACGCCTGTTATTATACTGTAAATCTTTGTAAGCCTTTATTTACAAGGGTTTACACAGATTTGCCTATAATGTAAATCTTCAAGAATCTATATAATTCTTGAAGGATTTGTCGTAAATTTGTCGTAAGCTGTCTACTACTGATGGCGACGTTTTTACTTGTTGTTGAAGTACTGTTCCATTGCGCTCATTTGGCTGGTCTTGAAGTCTTCTGTAGCATCGGTGTAGGTGTTAAGGGTTATCCTGACATCTTTATGCCCCAGAATCGCGGCAAGCGCCTTCAGATCCATTCCGGCTTCGTTCATTCTCGTTGTAAAGGTATGCCTCAACATGTGATTGTGTACATGTGGGAATTCCTTTATCCCGTAAATGTCTTCTTTGCCTTTTATCTTCTCGTTGATCTTCAGGTTGATCCTATAGAGTTTGTTATTCAAGCGTCTATAGTCGAGAACATATCCGTCTGCTCTTAAGAAAACGAAGTCTGAATAACCGCTGATAACGGATTTACATTCAATCCCGAAGTCTTCATGCTTCTTTTTCTCTTCAAGGAACGCCTCTTTTACTTTGTTGAACATGGGGATGGTTCGTATACTCGTCTTCGTCTTTGGCAAGGCGATGACCGTTTTACAGCCTAATCCTTTTCCCTGATCGTAGTTCTCGAGTGTGTGGCGGACATAGATCTTATTGTTCACGAGATCTACATCTTCCCATCTGAGTGCCAGTGCTTCTCCTACTCGCATCCCCGTCCACAGCATTACTGTAAAAATGGGGTGCAGGTAGTGATATGGTCCGGGACCTGCAAGATAATCTTCGAAAAGCTTCTGTTCAGTAAGAGTTAATGCTCTTACAGGTTTAACACTGTCGGCATATTGCCTTCTTAATTCCTTTAAGACTCCCCTGCACGGATTGCTCCGTATTATTCTGTCTCTTACTGCAACGTCCATCACCATGCTTAACACCTTATTCAGGTTGTCTATGCTTGTGATGCTCAATCCTCTTTCTTCGGCAAGCTTCTTATAGAAGATTACCATGCTGCTGTAGGTGATATCTTTCAGCTTGGTATTACCAATCTGGGATTCGACATAGAGTCTGTAAGGTTTAAGGTAAGACTGAAGGGTGGATTCTTTTATACCTGTCTTAAGTTGTTTCCATATCTCAAAGTATGAATTGAGAGTTATGTTTTGGTCTGTAGTACAGATCCCTTCTTCGATGTCTTTCTTAAGCTTTTCTTCTTTAGCTCGCAGTTCGGTAAGTGTTTCGCCGTATAGTGAATAACGTCTCCCGAACTGGTCGGACCATTTGTACTCAAAAGAGCCGTTTGGTCTTTGATATTCTCCTTTCCTTAGTTTTTGTTTTCCTTTTGCGTATCTCGACTTATGCATATATTCCTCCTGATGCATAAAGGATGCGCCCAAACTCATTATAGCTCGGGCGCACCTCTTTAGCAGTCCCTTAATTAGTACGGTTCCCTTATACCGAGTACGAGTTGTAGAGGAATTCTTCGAAGGGCTTACGCTTTATGAGCCTCTTACTGCCGTTCCATAACACGTATGGGCAGTTCTCATCGTTGGTAAGTTCCCTCATCTTACATACCCCGATGTTGAAGTATGCTGATGCTTCTTCCAGTGTCAGTAATGACTTCTGTGATAATGCGATTTTGTCTTTCATAGTCTTATCCTCTCATTCTGTTTATTAGTGTTGTATCAATGGTTGTTTTGAGTTCCTCGAGATCATCGATGCACTTTAGCAGGCTTGCTCCGGGAGTAAT
>CADAXO010000180.1 GCA_902791885.1 Oscillospiraceae bacterium
CGATGCCCTCGATGTTGTAGTCGAAGTGCTCGCCGCCTCCGATGGTGGATCCGTAAGGATCTGCTAGAACGCCGGTGATCTTAGCGTTCTGCTCTTTCAAGTACTTAACTACACCCGAGAAAGTTCCGCCCGAGCCTGCGCCTGCAACGAAGTAGTCGATCTTGCCGTCGAGCTGGCGGTAGATCTCGGGACCCGTTGTCTCGTAGTGTGCGAGCGGGTTCGCGGGATTTCTGAACTGTCTCAAAGACACGGCACCCGGAGTCTTCTTTAAGATCTCCTCCGCGAGATTCTCCGCACCGAGCATGCCGTCTTCACGGGGCGTGTGGATGATCTCCGCTCCAAGCGCCTTCATGACCTTCTGCTTCTCGATGGAGAACTTCTCGGGCACCGTGAAGATTACGTGAAAGCCCATGTTAAGCGCTGCAATCGCGATGCCGATGCCCGTGTTTCCTGCTGTGGCATCAACTATCGTGCCACCCTCTTTAAGTATCCCGCGCTTCTTCGCGTCTTCGATCATGTACACACCTACACGGTCCTTAACGGAGCCAGCGGGGTTCATGAGTTCAAGCTTTGCATATACATTTACTCCGGGCTTAACGCCCATATGATTTATCTTGAGGATCGGTGTGTTGCCGATCATGTCCTTTACATCCTGATATACGTTTTCCATAGTGATCTCCTGTTCTCTTTCTTATGCCTTAACTGAATTCTTTATTGCCTGCTCAAGATCTGCGATCAGATCATCGACATCCTCGATACCTACCGAGAGTCTTATGAGCTCATCCACGATACCTACTTCCTTACGGATGTCTGCAGGGATCGCAGCGTGAGTCATGGAAGCGGGATGGCATACGAGGGACTCAACGCCTCCGAGGCTCTCTGCAAGAGTGACGAGCTTAAGCTGCTCGAAAAACTTCCTGTAGTCGTACTTCTCATCGAGCACGAAAGATATCATCGCGCCGGCGCCGTCTGCCTGCTTCTTCTGGATCTCGTAGCCCGGGTCAGACTCAAGTCCGGGGTAGTAAACCTTGCTTACATAGCCGCTCTCCGAAAGCCACTTCGCGATCTTGTTAGCGTTCGCGACATGTCTGTCCATTCTTACGCCGAGCGTCTTGATTCCTCTAATGATAAGGAACGAATCCCAGGGAGCCAGCACACCGCCGATAGCATTCTGGAGGTAATAGAGTCTGTCGGCCAAATCCTTGTCATTTACTACTACGAAGCCTGAGATTGTATCGGAGTGCCCTCCTAAGTACTTGGTGCCGCTGTGGATAACGATGTCGGCACCGAGTTCGATCGGGCGCTGCAGATAAGGCGTCAGGAATGTGTTGTCTACGATAACGAGCTTGCCGTGTTTCTTGCCGATCTTACTTACCGCTTCGATGTCCGTGATCGTAAGAAGAGGGTTCGCAGGAGTCTCGATGTAGATCGCCTTAACGTCATCATCGATCGCTGCCTCGACTGCTGCAAGATCTGATGTATTTACGATCTTATATGTGATTCCGAAGTTCTTGAATACGTTGTCAAGGATACGGAATGTTCCGCCGTAGATATTGTCTGATACGATGAGCTTGTCGCCTGACTTGAACAGCGACAGAACGGTATTGATGGCCGCAAGTCCTGATGCGAATGCGAGGCCGTACTGTCCCTTCTCAAGATCTGCGATAAGCTGCTCGAGTGCGGCTCTTGTGGGGTTGCCTGTTCTTGAATACTCCCATCCCCTGTTCTTGCCAAGACCGTCCTGCTTGTAAGTGGATGTCTGATAAACAGGAACGTTGACCGCTCCCGTTGTCTCATCTCCGTCGATACCGCCGTGGATAAGAAGTGAATTGATGTTTAATGTTTCCTTACTCATTGTTATTTACCTTCCTTTATTGTTTTTGAGTTTAAAAAAGCCCGGGGCATTTCGCTCCGGGCGTAAAAGACATGTTTATCTTTAGAATTCTCAACATCGCGAAACATCGAGGGACATATCTTCCTTCGCCCGGGTAAGATACATTCGACAACACATGTTTCTCATGAAGTTGAGCTCCTTTCGTTTTGGTTTATGTCAGTGATTATAATTCTACTTACCTACTATGTCAATAGGTTATTAAAGATTTGCGTAAGCCATGTATATGGCTTTCATCTTCTCGGGATCATAGATATATGTATAGTCGTGTCTTTGGCCCTCATATAGGAGCTCGCCTTCCTTATAGACCTGAAGGCAGTTAGTCGGAACTTCAACCCAGTGTCCGTCATCAAGCGGATGAGTTGAAAATATTATCCCGTCTGAAGTCGTCTTCTCATGAAGTGTGCCGGGCTCGTTCTTATGCACATACAGGAATTCGCCATCGAAGATCATTAGGTTCACCTTATTACCGGGCACGACCTTCGCGATCACATCCTCGATCAGGCGCATACGGTCCTCGGCATCGGCAACATCCATACTGTTCACGCGCTCGAGAAGATACAGGAGAAGTCTCTCACTGTCAGTACTTCCGTCCTGCACATAGTAGTACTTGTCAAGCACAGGCGCATCGAAAAGCGTTCCGTTATGGCACAGCACCCACTGCCTTCCGAACTTATCTATTCCGGTAAAAGGGTGCGAGTTATTATCACTGACTTCACCGACGGTCGCGCTTCTTATGTGACCGATGCAAAGCTTGGTCGCGAGTTTCTGGTCAAGAAGCGCATGAAGATATGTGCTGTCAGATGCCTTCAAGTATTCTTTGACTATTATCTCGAACGTGTCGTCTTTCAGGTAGAGGCCCCACCCGTTCTTATGTTCCTCACTATGCGAGTAGAAGGTCTTAAGCGTATCGTTGACCGTTATCTTGCGCTTTGCCGTAACCGCGTATAGCTCGCACATGGTTAAGATACTCCTTCTCTTCATAAGAAAGATTTCCGGATGCGATACCTATCAGGTGATCAGACCACTCGGCTGCAGTCTTACCGTTATAGATAACCGCATCAAAT
>CADAXO010000181.1 GCA_902791885.1 Oscillospiraceae bacterium
TGTTGTTTACGTTGAAAGCACCGATAGCGTAACCGCCGTCATAAGCCTTCTTGAACATTTCAGTAGTTGTTACCAATGGCATAAGCTACAATCTCCTTTATATAGAATTGTTAGGATAAAAAGCTTGTCGAACCTGATCAACAAACTCCTTATATTTTACCATATCTTAATTGGAATTATAAGTAACTCTGTACATATCGACATCATAAACTCCGTAACCTATCTCATTGGTATACGGAAGCGGATAATTACCTACATGTTCGATATTTACGTTATCCTGGTCCTTAAAATAGTAAAGATAATAAGAAATCGGCTCGAGATCATAAAGCTCGAAATCAAACGAACTGAAGATATAGCACTCATCGGTATAGTTCCAGATATCATCGGCTCCGTCAAGGTAAGTGTAATCGATACCGAATACATCATAGCTTTGAAGGACCGTGAAAGTATCGGGAGAAACAAAATGGCGGCATTCGGGGAAATAATAGCCTGCGACGCCCAATGTCTCCTCATAGAAATGGATGAAAACAGGATCTCCGTTTCCCAAAGCCGTAACATCGGCTATCAAAGCGTCTCTGCTGCTGTTCTTTACGATCTTCATCTCGGAATATGCATTCAGGAAGAAGGTCACCGACATAAGAGCCGCAAGGATCAAAGCAGGCACTTTCTTATTCTTGCAAAGAGTAGCAAGGGAAGCCAGGAACACGATACCCGCGCCCGAGAGGATATAGAAATATCTGCTTGCGAAGATCGGAAGCACAAACTTTGTAACAAGGAAAAATCCCGTGACCGAGAGAGCCAAAGTCAGAATGAGGAACAAAAGCTTATTAAGGTTAGGCCAGCCCTCCTTAAGTTCCTTCTTGGAAACCAGATCAGTAAGGTGCCTTGCGCTTCTTAATCTTCCCTTCTTTACAAGGAGCAATACATTGATAAAAGGAAGGAAGAAAATAAGAATGATAGCAGGCATCGCGAAAAGCGTGTTCTCATAATTAAGGACAATACCTACAAATGCGATGTAAATAGCATATGTCCATGTGTTGGTGCTGTTCCAGAAATGGTCTATGGCATTTCCCGCCTGCCCGAGAAGAACGATGAGCCACGGTATATAAAGTATCGATACGATGACACCGCTTATCAGGAACTTCTTAAGGACATCCTTCTTCTTAAAGATAAGGGCAAGTATAACGGAAGCTCCGTAGATACAGAAAGCCGCGATCAGGGATACATTGTGCGTATACATGCACATAAGAGAGATCACGGTGAACTTCACCATGTCGCTTCTCTTATCACCGAAGAACGAAAGCATCGCATAGATGAACATGCCGGTCGTAAGAACGTAAGCCAGTACGGTAGGTCTTATCGCGACACCGAAATAGTAGTTATAAGCGGATGTAAGGAACAAGAAAGCAGCAAGCAACGCACACTTCTCTCCCATCAGTCTTCTTAAAGGGAACATTGCGAAGAAGAACAACATCGACAAAAGCAGAGTCGTGCATATGCGGAGGCTTAAGAGCCCTGTACCGCACACTTCCGAGTAAAGTTTCAACACAAAAGAATAAAGCGGCGGACTGTAGTCGAGCTTAATAAGATCGAACATGTCCTTCCACGAATGAAGGTTCAGAAAATACTGATAGGAATTATCGTAAGCCGTACAGTCTTCCCTGCAAAGAAGGAAGCTCCATACGAACAAAGCGGCCGTGAAGCCCAAGCCGATCAAGGCATATATCAGATTTGATCTTTTAGTCTTCTCCATAACTTTTTAATCATAACATAAAACTGTTATCCGTATATAAAGATGCGCCGGGTAATTCCCGGCGCATCTTATTATCATAAGCTTCGATTCAATTACTGATTGAATACGTAGAATGCGATACCCAGTACCACGATAGCGATGATGATCGCGATAGCAACTCTGAGTGCAGATACAGGTGACTTTCCTGCGATTCTTCCTGTCTGACCGTTAACTACGAAGTTATAGATCGTTCCGTTGAACTTGAAGTTAGAGATCCAGATAGGCGCAAGCAGATACTTGAATGTGATCTTGTCATAGGATGTAGCAAGTCTGATATCCTTAACGCGGTCAGCATTATATCTTGACTTAACGTTCTCTCTGATATGCTGCTCGAGCTTCTCCTTGATACTCTTCTGAGCAGCTGTCCAACCGTCATCAAGACCCAGTGAATATCTCTCGGCAGCAAATCCTGCGATGAACTGAGGATCGTAATCACGGAGCTTGGAGAAATCGAAACTTGAAACAGCCTTGATATGCTCGTCCTTGGTCTTCGTGCTGGCGTATACTACTTCGTCATCGATAAACTCGTCGTGAATACCGCTGCACTTGTACCATCTGGTCTTCGTGTTTCCGTCCTTATCCTTGTAATCCTTACCGTAGCTTGCGGAATAGGATGATGTTGTCTGTGAATCGAAAGTCCAGTAAGGAAGGTAGATTCCCTGGAACTCCTTCGCCTCGCAGCTCTGCTTTGCCTTGGAAGGTGCGAAAAGCTTCTTCTTAAGCCATGTCTTAAACAGCTCTGCTGCTTTCTCTCTCGAGATCTCGAAAGGAACAACGCCGCCCGGAGCCATGACATCTTCATCATCATCAACAGGCATAACGTTTGTGGAACCGCAGAAAGGACAGGTAGCAGCCGTATCATTCATATCATACATAGCTGAACCGCCGCAGTTCTTACAAAGGATGTTCTTCTTCTGTGATCCCCAGTCCTTACTTGTACGGATCTTGGCAGAATTAAAGTCTATCTCTTCATTTGCCTTACCGCCTTCTTCCGGCTTCGGAAGTTCTTTGTGATAACCGCAGTAATCGCAGGTCATCGACAATGTAGCAGGATCATAAGTAACAGTCGCGCCGCAGTTGGGACA
>CADAXO010000182.1 GCA_902791885.1 Oscillospiraceae bacterium
ATTGATCATCATAGGCAATGTCTTCTTCTTTGTGTCAACACTGATAAGGATCATGTTAGGTGTATAGAAGTTGTTCCAGCTTGCGATGAATGCGAAGATTGCCTGAACTGCGATAGCAGGCTTCATCATCGGGATAGCGATAGAAACGAAAGTTCTGAACTCGCTGCATCCGTCGATTCTTGCAGCCTCAACGATGTCAAGCGGGAACGACGATTTCATGTACGATCGCATAAAGTATACAACACCTGGAGCTGCAACTGCAGGAATGATAAGAGGCCAGTAAGTATTTGTCAGATGGAGCTTTGACATAAAGCTTAAGAAACCTGCTGATGTAACCTGCATAGGAACCATCATTACAAGAAGAATAATAGTGTAAGCAGTTTCCTTGATCTTGAAATCGTAAACATGGATACCGTAAGCTGTCAGAGCTGAGAAGAATACGGTAAGGAAACATGATGTGCAAGTGATTATAAGACTGTTTCTATAACCATAGAGTGCACGGTAGTTAAGTCTGAAGTCTGGACCAGTAGCGGATTTGAAGTTCTCACCGAGATGAACACTCGGGATGAAGCTGATACCGTTAGAGATGTCAGTTGTTGTACGTGTAGCATTTACAAGAAGAATGTAAATCGGAAATAAACAGATGATGGTAAGGATAACAAACCATACGAACAGAATAGCTGACTTGATCTTGAGCTTTGCAGTATAGTTATCCTTTGCCTTGCCATATACGGAGCTCATTTTACTCATACTGAAAATCCTCCAAACTGCTTATTTTCCTGCTTGAGCTGCTTAGCGATTCTCTTTCTCTGCTTCTTCTTAGCGATCTCGTCCTTATCGCGTGTCATGTAGAACGCAATGCAGCCGAGTGCAAGAGTGATGAAGAAGAGGAGAACTGATGCAGCACCGGAATAACCGAGCTTACTCTTTGAAAGGTCTGATACGTGGAAGTATTTGTAAATGAGAGCAGCAATGGTTTCAAGTGATTCCTTAACCGATCCATCTTTATTATAGAGGTAAGGAATATCGAACATCTGAAGACCACCGATCATAGATGTTACAAGTGTGTATGCCATAATGGGTGTAAGAAGAGGAAGAGTAATCTTTCTGAAAACTTGTCCGGAAGTTGCACCGTCGATGCTTGCAGCTTCGAACAATGAAGGGTTGATACCCTGAATACCTGACATGAGCATGATCATAGTATTACCGAACCACATCCATGTCTGGATGAACATTACGACAAAACGTGACGGCCAAACACCGTCGATGAACTCAATAGGATCGATCTTGTTGCCGGGGAGAGATTTAACAATACCGATCTTGTTGAGAAGTGAGTTGATTGCACCGGGGTTTGTTTCTGACTGACCGCAGAGCTGTACGAAAAGTACGGCAACAGATGCAGCAGTAAGAATGTTAGGAAGATACATTACTATCTTGAAGAATTCCCTTCCCGGAATCTTAAGATTAGCTTCTGTGAACCAAACAGCTAACGAAAGAGAAAGAATGATCTGGGGAATGAAGTTACCAACCCAGAGAATAACTGTATTGCCGAGACATCTGAAGAAGCTTTCATGAACTGTCTGAGCAGTTGTGAACGGCTTATCGGGGTCACCAAATAAGATGTCCTTGAAGTTATTTAAGCCTACCCAGGTATCAATGCCTGTATCAGCATTACCCTTAAACGAAACAATAAATGTGTTTATAAGAGGCCATAACTGGAAAAATAGATAAACAATAAAAAACGGCAATATGAAAATATAGCCATATTTAGCATAGCTGATAGATTTTATACGTCTTTGTGCAGCAGATGCCATAGTACACACCCTCTCGTGAAATGATTAAAACAAATAAAAACAAATATACACCTACGGAATACATAAGTATTCCGTAGGCATAATTCGTATTAAAATGTTATGCTGAAATTATTCAATAGTAAGTGTGGGGATATCCTCAGCAACCTTCTTCTTGAATGTTACGAGTGTGTCTTCCCATGACTTGCCACCCTTGAGGTAGTCATCAGTTACAGCGTTGATGAAGTCACCCTTAACTGTAGCGTCATAAGGAGTGATAAGACCATTGAAGTTGATGCTCTTAGCGTTGTTAGCTAGCTCAGCGAAGTAGTTCTGACCAGCATCGAAGTTACCAGAGATATCTTCGTTGAATACTGTGTTACCAGAAATGAGGTCATCCATTACCTTTGTGTTGTTTACATACTCAGGCTTAGCCTTAGCGTATGCAGACATCTGATCCTCGTTAGATGTAGCAGAGAGGATGAAGTCACGAGCCTCTTCACCGTTGTCAGTAGCAGGATTTACAACAATCCATGTACCGCCCCAGAAGAATGCCTGAGGTCCTTCACATACTGCCCACTTGCCGTATGTAGCGCCATCCTTGCCGCCTGCAGCGTCCATGAAGAAGCCGCCGAAGCCCCAAGTTGATACGAAGTAACCCATGCAGTTATCTGTTGTACCAGCAGCTGTCCACTCATCTGTCCACTGGCTGTTCTTTGTGATACCGCCGCAGTCCCAGAGTTCCTTAGCTGTGTCAGCGAAGTTCTTGCAGAAGTCATCGATCTGGAGCTTGTCGTCTACAACCCAAGGAGTTGTACGTCCGCAAGCGAATGCCTGCCACATACCACCAACTGTATCAGCGAGAGCTGTCTTACCGCCAGACTTGTCAGCAACAGTCTTAGCAGCCTCTACGAACTTATCCCAGTCAGCAACCTGCTTCTGCATATCTTCAGGAGTCTCAGCACCGAGGTAATCCTTAGCGAGGTCAGCTCTGTAAGCGAATCCGCCTGCTGCAGCCTGCCATGAAACGCCCTTACGAACGCCGTTGGAATCCTTACC
>CADAXO010000183.1 GCA_902791885.1 Oscillospiraceae bacterium
GAGGGAAACCTGCAGCTTAAGCGCTCCTTTATAAGCTCGAAAAGATAGTTGTCCTGTTCATAAATCTGTATTCCGAATGCCATGCCCTTATTCCTTTCGTGGCGTCTTCTGAATTTATCTTACAGCGCTCCGGAGCAGAAAAAACCTACCAAAACTCTACAATTTTCGACAATTTTCGACAAAGAAAAAAGTTGAGATACAGTGTACGCAATGATACAATCAAATTTCGAAAATAAGTCCAAATGAAGGCGGTGTATATATGCGTAAAAACGAAGGAAAGTGGCTGTTTACTTCCGAGTCTGTTACCGAGGGTCATCCCGATAAGGTATGCGACCAGATATCCGATGCAGTCCTCGATGCCATCCTCGAGAGTGATCCTGAGGCCAGAGTTGCCTGTGAGACATTTGCTGCTACTGGAATGATCGTTGTAGCAGGTGAGATCACCACATCATCTTATGTTGATATTCCGAGTGTTGCCAGAAACACGATTAAGGAGATCGGTTATGACGGAAGCGACGTTAGCTTCGACTACAAGACCTGTGCCGTTATGACTTCTATCGATGAGCAGTCTCCCGACATCGCCCAGGGCGTTAATGATGCATTGGAGACAAGAGGTGACGGACAGCTCGATATCGGTGCCGGAGACCAGGGTATGATGTTCGGTTATGCCAACGACGATACTCCCGAGTTTATGCCTCTTCCGATATCACTTGCACACAAGCTTACAATGAGACTTGCCCAGCTTCGAAAGGATGATCCGTTAAGCTACTTAAGCCCTGACGGTAAGTCCCAGGTTACTGTTGAGTATGACGGTCCTGTAGCAAAGAGAATAGACACTGTTGTTATTTCCACTCAGCACAGGGAAGAAGCGAGCGAAGAGAATATCAGGGATCTTGTTATCAACAAGGTAATTAAGCCCGTTATCCCGGCTGAACTTATGGATGAGAATACCAAGATATTTGTTAACCCTACAGGAAGATTCGTATTAGGCGGTCCTGCAGGTGATACAGGTCTTACAGGAAGAAAGATCATCGTTGATACATACGGCGGATTCGGCCGTCATGGCGGCGGATGCTTCTCAGGCAAGGATCCTACGAAGGTTGACAGAAGTGCTGCTTATGCCGCACGTCATATAGCCAAGAATGTCGTAGCTGCAGGCTTTGCCAAGGAGTGCGAAGTTCAGATCGCTTATGCGATCGGTGTAGCCCGTCCTGTATCCGTAATGATCGATACTTTCGGTACAGGAACAATCGATGACACAAAGATCTCTAAGATCGTTAACAAGGTCTGCGACTTAAGACCTGCGGCTATTATCAGAGATCTCGACCTTCGCCGTCCTATCTATAGGAAGACGGCTGCTTACGGTCATTTCGGAAGAGAGGACGAAGATTTCACTTGGGAGAAACTCGACCTTGTTGAGAAGTTCAAGGAAGAGGCAGCGAAGCTTTGATTAAATGAGTCTGTCAGATTCCAAGACCCTCGGAAGATTAAGCTATGAGCAAATCGGAGAAGAGCTTGACGGTTGTTTGGTAACTGCCGTTAAGCTCATTTTCGAACGCGCGGGTTTTGTTATATTCGCGTGCAAGGGCGGTTTCTCGGTAAAGGGGAATTTTCCCGGAAGTATTGTCGAAGGATTAACCTACAAAGTCTCAGGTCAGGTCACAACTTATAAGGATCAGCTTCAGATATCAGCGGTTAGTATCGAGACTGTCGAAGATAACGATAAGGACACGATGATCATCGCGGGATTCCTTAAGGACAACATCGAAGATGTGGGTAAGAAACTGTCCTTAAGTCTTGCAGAACTTTACGGCGATGAAGTACTTGAAGCTCTCATGAATAATCCTGATGAAGCTGCCTCTAAGATAAGCGGTTTAAGCGTCGAGAAAGCCGTCGGGATATCGGAGATAATCGATAAGGACCGTGAGTTCTTTGAGACGATGTTAAAGCTTCGTAAAGCAGGCCTTTCCAACCCCAAAGCGAAGAAGGTCTATAACATGTTCGGCGAAGAAAGTATCGAGCGGATAAGAAACAATCCGTATATGCTCATGAAGGTCGCGGGAATAGGCTTCGAGACCTGTGAATTCGTGGCTGAAACCCTGGATTACGATAAGCTAAGCATAGCAAGATTTGAAGGCGCTGCAGTAAGTGCAGTGGCGGCACTTCATGAGGAGTCGGGAGATACTTATCTCGAGCCTTTGGCCGTTCGTAACAGGACTGTCAGCGTGCTCTTCAAAAAGACAGGCGGAAGTATTCCCGATGAGCTTTTCGACGGGCTGTATTCTGATGCTTTGGAGCGTGCCGTTGACGATAAGTTTATAGTGGTGTACCGCTTCAGAAACGGTAAGTGTGAACTGTGCCGTGAAGATGATGAGGATGCCCGTATAGCATCACGTGCATACTTTGTTACCGAGCTTGTGATCAAGAAGGAAATAGAGAGTTTTCTTGATGCGGACAAGGTGCATCCCGATGAGAAGAAAACACGGGAAAAGATACGCCTTATGGGAGAGGAGAGAGGCATTACTCTTGATGCTTTGCAGGAGGAGGCTCTCTTCCTTTCGATGTATTCTCCGATAGCGATAATCACGGGCGGTCCCGGTACCGGTAAGACGACGATAACATCTATTCTTGCGCAGCATTTTAAGGACGCGGGGATCGAGTGTGAGTTCTGCGCTCCCACAGGAAGAGCAGCTAAAAGATTATCTGAAGCTTCAGGTGTAAAAGCCTCTACGATACACCGTCTTCTCGGCATGAATGCACCTTCCGAAGACGATGATGAGGAAGTGTATTTTGCAAGAGACAAGAGTAATCCTCTTGAGGCAAGAGT
>CADAXO010000184.1 GCA_902791885.1 Oscillospiraceae bacterium
GGAGTTTGATACCGTCGAAGACTGCTGGTACATCGAGACCCGCGAAGGCAACTGGGAAGTGCTCCCGGAAAACTACGACACAAGCAGCCTCTGGCATATGGAATAAGAGACAGCGAAAAGGACTTGTAAGAGACCTCGGCATAATCTTACGATAAAGATACGTGCTTACTTATCAAGTGGTATCGTTCCCCAGTAATTGGGATAACCCAAAATGATCGTGTCATATCCGTCGATGCTGTCGATATAGGATGTGAGCTCAGGACGTGCATTTTCCTTTAGATCTTTCTTGGCTTCGTCGATGCAGGTCATATAGACAGGCGAATACGGATTCTTCATCTCGATCTTGAGAATATCAGCGCCGGTCAGTTCCTTTATGATCTCTGCAACGATCTCGGTGTTACCAACCTTTACGTATCTCATCGCTCCGCCAAAGTAATTCTCATCAGCTCAAAATATCCAATAGAAAGAGCTTGGATATCTTCATAAAGATTCTTCAAAAGCTTTACACTGATGCAGTGGCATTCCCGCTTTAGTGACAGACAAATGAGAGGAATTATTATGCCGACTTTATATGTAATTACAGGCCCTGCGGGAGTTGGTAAGAGCACCATCTCACGTAAGGTAGCCGAAGCTTCTTCGAAGTCCGCGCTGATCGAAGGTGATGATCTTTATGCACAGATTATCGGCGGGTATGTAGATCCCTGGTTAGAGGGCAATCACCTCGATACTTTCTGGAAGTTAAGCATCAGCTCAATGAAGGTCTATCTCGAAGCAGGATTCGACGTTGTTTATAACTACATCGTAAGCCCTGACCGGCTCGAGATGATCAAGAAAGAACTTAAGGATTACACGATAAAATTTACTGTTCTTCTCGTCAATGCAGAGTCGATCCTCGCTCGTGATCTGAGACGCCCCGAAGAGTATCAGATGAAGGAACGCTGCATCGTTCTTCTTAACGAGTTCAGGGACCATAACTACGATGAGAAATTCATCCTCGACACTTCACACCTTACAGTCGACGAGACCGTAAATAAGGTTCTTAGTGAAGACAGATTTGTGATCTGACGGATATTACTTTCTTACGAATCTGAATACGTTGCCCTTGTCGTCTGAGGAGAGGTCCTTGATGTATTCAAGGTACATCTCACTGATGTAATCAGCGCGACCTTCTGCTTCGAGTTTCTCCAGAGCATTCATCGCATCTTCTCTTCGTCCGAGCCGGAATTCGGAGCTGTTCTCAGTTCTTGTCTTCTTCACGTCATCCTGCAGACAGTCGAGCACCTCATACACACCCTTAACTTCGTTGACACCTGCGACCTGGATCATGCCGAGGTAACGAAGAGCAAGTGCGTCCGGATCTGAAAGACGGTCGATCGTATCCTTGGACACCAGGATCGCTGTCTTGTACTGCTTCGTAAGTGACTCAAGTCTTGATGAGAGATTAACCGTATCGGAGATGACAGTACCCGAGAGGCGCTCGCTCTCGCCTACGATACCGATCATCGCCATGCCCGTGTGGATTCCGATGCCTATGTTGATCTCGCTTACCTTAAGTTCAGCTGCTGTATTGGGGTCGAGCACGATCGCGCGGTAAAGCTCTATGCCACACTTAACTGCGTCATCAGGCTTTTCGAAAAGCGCCATAACGGCATCCCCGATGTACTTGTCTACGAAGCCGTTGTGCTCACGTATGACGGGTCCCGCCTTGCCGTAAATCGTGTTAACGAAAGCGAAGTTTTCCTTGGCCGTCATGATCTCGGAATTAATGGAGAAGGAACGGATGTCGCAGAAGAGGACTGTAAGTTCGCGGCTGCTTGCATCGCCCAAAGCAAGATCCGTGAAGCTCTCTTTACCTAAGTACTCGCGGAACTTCTCAGGAACGAACTTGTAGTAGAACTTCTCTGTGCGGTCCTTCTCTTCGAATGACTTCTCGAGGTTTATCGCCATATCGTTTACTTCATTACAGATCTCGCCAAGCTCATCCTTCGATTTGTAATTGATTCTCGCAGAGAGGTCTCCGTCAGCGATGCGCTTGACTGTCTTAGTAGCCCTCGTAATGACACCGGTGATGAGGAGCATCGACAGAATGATCAGGACTATTAGAACGAATACGATTATAAAGCTGAAGACGGTGATCAGTCCCCATAATTCACTTCTGTCAATGTAGAGGAAATAAATATCCTCAGAGACCTTCAGGTAGTAATCGCCGGTTGAATCCGTATCTGCGATCTTGCCGTAAGCGCTGATGTTGCTGTTGGATGTAGCGTCTAAGCCGAAAACCCCATTCATGTTGCTCGACAGATTCAGATCAGAAGTCCTGTCGAATCCTTCGTCCAGGATCACTTCCTGCAACATAGGTATCTCAAGGCTGTCGTCTGAAGCAATAAGATATGCGTGACCGTCGTCGCTTATGTAGATTATTGAGAACTCATATCCCTCGCTCCAATCAGCACCCGATCCCAATGCTGCGAGTTCGGACTGAAGCTCCTGATAAGCTGCTCCGGTGTCTTCGTTCAGCGTCATCAACTTCGAGAAGTCATATCCTCTGAAGTTGTCGGTAGCAAGGTCACATACAGAGGTTATGTCTTTCTCTATCTCAGCCTGCTTCTGAATATCCGCTCTGTTATATATCGATACGGCCATGACGATCGCGAGTATGACGAATACGGGTATCGTAATTATCAGCTGCTTATAAAGAAGTGTTTTTCTGCGGATAATAAGATTGATGATAAGTCCGATTATCGGAATGAAGAACATATAACTCAACCAGTGGGCGAAGTACATGAGAGGAGTGTTGTTTGGTCTGAATACGATGTTCCTCGAAGTAAGTTCTCCGCCGTCATAAGTCAGAAGTCCTTCTTGGAAGCTGACGACGAGTGAATCCGCGGAAGCACCATGCGGGCGGTAGGATTCCATACAAACAAAAGCTCCGGGATTATCGATGATGCCTTCAGTATCGAATACTTCGTTCAATTCTCCGTTCTCAAGAAGATAAACGGTAACGGGATCTCCATCAACAGCCACGTAGAGCTTTCCGTTGGAGATAACTGCAGCATCGATGAACGGGCGGCTGCTGTCCGCAGGATCAAAACAGTAGATGAGATCTTCCATAGGCTCATCGAATCTGACATCAAATACATTGCCGTCGCTTCTTATGAAGAGGAAAGAGCCGTCTACCGGAATGACACTAACTGTATATGTTCCGTTCGGATCCGTCTCATAGAGGCTGCTTGTGCTGACTTCCAAAGTTTCTGTGTTGATCGAATAGAGCGTAACTCCGTTCATATTGATCTTCGCGAAAGTAACGCATCCGTCGAAGTAATGAAGTGTACTCAGCTTAAATCCGCTTAACTTGTCAGACGCGTCGTATTCTATAGTGATCACCGGGTCCCGGATCACATAATCTTCGGATACGCGAACAACCGTGTCTTCTTCATAAGCTTCATATACCGCGTAAAGATCACCGCTGTCGGTAATCGCGAAGTTGTTTATCAAGACCGAATTACCATCGTCAATATCGGAGCCTGACACCACTCCGATACCACAGTAACCCTGCTCACCTGTATCTATGTTGATAAAACCTGTCACACCGTTCGGCATTTGGTCACAGTGGACCGCCATATCTCCGTTGGCGTTGATCGAGAATGAATCGACTTTCTGAAGCGGATACTCGTGGATAATATGGTCGTAATCGTCAGTTGTGGCTGAAGTGTACCTGTAAAGCGAGTTTATCCCGGTGAGCGCGAGCGAGACCGCAAGAAGTATAGAGGCAGTCAGCAGGAGCCAACGGGCCTTACCGCAGAGCTTGTAGATTAATGTTTTGCAGAAATTTAACGCCTTCATAACTTGAATTATAAAATAGATAGAGCCTAATTGGCGAGGAGATGTT
>CADAXO010000185.1 GCA_902791885.1 Oscillospiraceae bacterium
TAGGTTGCTGCCGGTTTTATATTCCTCAATAGCTCAGTCGGTAGAGCGTTCGGCTGTTAACCGAAATGTCACAGGTTCGAGTCCTGTTTGAGGAGCCAAAGACTCCCTTCCGTATTCACGGTGGGGAGTTTTTTTGTTATAGTAATCACATGAATCCGACCAGAAGTAATATATGGGACAACTATAAAGGCATACTCATATGTCTGGTTGTCTTTGCTCATTTCCTTTACGACTTTACAGCGGACCCCGTAATAGGGATCATAGTGTTTCTTATCTATGTTTTTCACATGCCTGCGTTCGTATTTGCTTCCGGTCATTTCACTCATGAACCGCCGAAGATCAAGAAACTCGCGGTCGCATTTGTCATCTTCCATTCGTTATATCTTCTTATAGCATTTAAGATCTATGAGACTATAGATATAATCTCACCTGCCTATATTACCTGGTATCTTCTGGCGCTTATCGTTTGGCGCCTTACGGCAAAATACATACCGAGGTCTAAAGCCGTGTTCCCGGTATTATTCGCGGCTGCTCTTCTTATCGGACTTGTCCCTAAGATCGGCAATATGCTCGGATTTACAAGGATCGTCGTTTTTATGATCTTCTTTGCTTCGGGACTGTTCTTTACCGAAGAGAATCTAATGAAACTTCGAAAGGGCATCAAGCCTTTGTGGGGAGTTATCATCCTTCTTGCAGCTATCACCGCTTCGCTTTGTGCTTATAACATTTACGGATATACAAACGGCGATATGACCATGATGGGTTACGGGTCTCTTATGATGATCCCTGGACGAGCTATAATTATGATCTTCGCATTTGTTTTTATATTTGCGCTGCTTCTTATAGTTTCTGATAAAAGCAGCATTATTACTAAGCTTGGTAAGAATTCTTTATCGATATTCCTTCTGCACCGAGTTATCACTTTGATCTATTCGGAATTCATGAAGGATATCAGTAACACATGGATTATATTATTAACTTCAGTTGCTGGAACAGTTATTACTTTATTTATATTGGGTAATGATAAAGTTGCTCAATTTATTGAAAATCTTCTTTCTAATCCTGATAAGAAGAACAAGTCTATTCGTAAGATCGTTATCATTTCTTTGGTATCAATGGTTACTATCCTGTTTACCATTACATCTGTTTCAGATTATCTGTTCGTCAATGAGTCTGTTGCTTCGGAAGACAGATCAGGAGACGTTACGGTAGCGGGAGATCCGTACTACAGAAGACTAACAGCTGAACAGTCGGAAAGGCTCGACGGTTCTGTAAAGATCCTGTTCGCCGGGGATCTGATCCTTCTTGAAGACCAGGTAAGAAGAGCTTATGACCCGGCAACTGATACTTATGATTTCAATCCTATGTTCGAATATACGGCTGACGAGATAAGCTCTGCTGATCTTGCAATCGGGGTATATGAAGGACCTTCCGGCGGAGAAGAATTGGGATACAGTACGAGTAATTTCAGTGACGAAAAAGCATTAAGACTTAACTTCCCGGATGAGTTCGCTTATGCAATAGCAAATGCCGGATTTGATCTTGTGACTACTTCGAATAACCATATCTTAGACAGCGGTCTTGATGCTGCATTAAGAACTAATGAGGTTCTTGATGAAGCGGGCCTGCAGCATATAGGAACATATGTGGATGGGACACCTATACAGGAGCAGGCCGTTAAGATTATCGAAGTCGAGGGTATGAGAATTGCCGTCTTAGCTTATACTTACGGAGCGAATTACCATACTGTAGATGAGTTTTTCGGTGAGGGAGAGTATGCTTCTCTTACGAGCGTAATCGTAGCCCCGGACAGTCCTTATTACGAGGAAGCACTTTCGCAGGTGCAGGCTGACTTCGAGTACTGCAGGAGCCTTGCCCCTGACCTTATTATCGTGCTTCCTCATATGGGTACGCAGTTTACCCTTGAAGCAGACAGTTTCCAGGAGACGTGGAGACAGAATTTCATTGACCTTGGTGCAGATATTATCCTCGGTGACCACACGCACTCGGTGCAGCCAGCTTTTATGGAGGGAGTGGACGGACGGATGACGTTCACAGCTTACTGCCCCGGAAACTACGCTAATGTCTACAGAGAAAATGACGGCGATGCTTCCGCTCTTATCGAAGTCTTCGTCGATCCCGATACACATGAGATAACGGGCGGCGGCGTGATCCCGATGTGGACGACATCGCAGCTCGACGGAAACTTCAGACCTATTCCGGTATGGGACATCATGAATGACGAGACTCTCGCGCATGAGCTCACGGTTGATGACTTAGACAGAGTTTCCGAGGTCCACAGCCTCATCACAAGTACGGTGCTCGGCGAAGAGTTAAGTCTTGATATGATCGAGCCTGATTATCTTTTTGACGAGAACGGATTTATTAGACGCATTTGTGATCAGATCGAATTAACGGATGAGATCGAAGAGTCACGTTTCTTCAATGAAGTAACAACTGCAGACACAGTTTGCTTCATAGGCGACAGCATCACATACGGAACTAAGAACGGCGGAGTGCCGTGGTATGAGCCGATGGAAAGCTATATCCAGGGCGAGATCTTGAATGTGTCTTACGGCGGATGGACCACGCAGGATATCTACGAGCACAGGAGCGAGATACCGAGGGCGGATGTATATGTTATAGCTATCGGAACCAATGACGTAAGATACAACGATCCCGCACTGGGACCTGTTACGCCGGAAGGATATGTCGAAGGAATGGAAAGCTTAAGGTCTGTCATAAGAGGCTTGAGCCCCGATGCGAAGATCTACTATATCGCA
>CADAXO010000186.1 GCA_902791885.1 Oscillospiraceae bacterium
CCGATGACATACGGCGATGATACATATACATATCTCATCACCGGCCTGATCCAGACGACCAACGAAGCCGGAAGACAGGGCGTTATGAACTTTGACGGAGCGGAGCACCTCCTAGACTTCGAATATATCCCGGGTTACTACTGGTTTGACTGCGATGATAATGAGACTACAAAGACCGTAATCGATGACTGCTCTGAGAAGTTTGAAGATCACATTGTCTCCACCATGAACTTCTATGAGATCCTCGAAGGCTCCATGACAACATTCAAGGGCCTTGCAGCTATGATGCTCGTGTTCATATGTGTCATATCTGCAGCTTTGATCCTTCTGGTTCTGTATCTTCTCATCAAGGCATTCGTCTTCACTAAGAGAAAGGACTACGGTATATACAAGGCTATCGGCTACACAAGCAACAGCCTGATACTTCAGACGGCGCTGTCCTTCATGCCTTCGATCATCGTCTCGACTGTTGTGTTCTCGGTGGTTTCCTACTTCACGGCAAACCCCTACATGAATATCATTATGATGTTCTTCGGCATCGTTAAGTCGAACTTCATCATCCCCATACCGGGGCTCGCGGCGATAGCTTTGGGAGTTATAGTGATCTCGTTTCTTTTCGCTCTGTTCGAGGCAAGGAAGATAAAGAACATCGAAGCTTACAACATGCTCCTCGCAGAGTAAGGTGCAGCTTTATAAGAGACATCGAAAAGGGACCCGATATATTACCGGGTCCCTCTTCTTATATGTATCGGAGGTACAGTGACTTGATGGTTTATGCTGTTGCGTTTGCCGCAGGTGCTGCGGAAACTTCATTAACTTTTGCCGTGGGTGCTTTGCCTAAGACAACGAACGTTACAATGGAAGCTGCTGTAAGAACTCCGTAGATGATAAACAAGACTGTGTCGGAAAGATTTCCGAGAAGCTGCATTCCGAATGTGCCGAATACGTTGAACACGATGTGGGCAAATATCGTGATCCTGATATTGCCTGACTTGTATCTTAAGAATCCGAGGAATGCGCCGAGAACGAATGCATATGTGCTCTGAACGAGGTTCATGTGAGCGATGCCGAAGAGTATAGCCTGGGCGATGATAACTACTGCGGGATGTGCATTGGATCTTGTGAGGTAAGCCTGTGAAACACCTCTGAACATAAGCTCTTCGGCGATGGGGCCCAAGAAGCATGCGTAGATGACGGTCGTGAATATATTGGAGCCGAGGCCGGCACTTTCCATCAGCTGGCTGTAGTTCTCCATTACCTCGGGTGCGAGTACACTTGCAGCGTAAAGGCCGAGGTAGATGATGCTTGAAACACCCAAAGCACCTACTGTTGCGATGATGATGTTCTTTACTGTGAAGATCTCTTTGTTGGAGATTACTGTCTGCTTCTTAAGGAATGCTTTCTTGTACCAGAAGTAGAAGATGATGATACATACTACAGCGTAAATAACGAATCCTATCGTAAGGGCAATCTGTGCTTCCTGTGAAGCGAGGATCTGAGATGTATCTGCGAAGTTGAAGTTCTCTTTCTTATAGTTTTGCATCACGCCGATGATGATAGCGGGGACCGTTGCGACCGTGTTAAGGAACAGCATGATGAAAAGCGGGATGACCGACATAAGAAAGTCAGCTATATTGAATTTCTTTACCGCCGGTGTCTGGGTTGAAGTTGACATGGGGATGCCTCCGTGAATTGTTTTATGGTGCCATTATAGATTCCCGGATTAAAGTAACCGCCAAGTAAAGGTTAAGTAATTATTAAGTTTCGGAGAGTTCCTTTTGCTTCGCTATAAGATAGTCGGCAGCCTTTTCGGCACCGTGGCCCATGTTGCACCATGTTTGTTTACGGGCAATATCGCGCTCCTTCGCAAGCTCTTCCGCCTCTGAACCGTTAATGCATTCGTTGACCAGTGCGCCTATATTATTGAAGTTATCTTCATTAAGCTGTCTTCCGATCTTGGGGAGGACCCTGAATGTCCAGAGTTCCTCATCGTCCCACATACAGTCGTAAGGAGATTTATCGTAATGAGGTTCGGTATAGATAACAGGTTTATTGAATACTAACGAGAAATCAAAAAGAACTCCCGAGAAATCCGAGATCAGGATGTCGGCTTCATTAAGGACATCGAAGTTGTCGGGATCCCTGTTCCACTTAAGCTTGTCCGAATCCGGAAATTTACTCATAAGCTCATCCATAAGCTCTTTCTCTGAGAAGAAAGACTGGGGATGGGGTCTTATGATTATCTTGTATCCGGTCTTGATCAGGCTGTCGATAAATGAGGCTCCGTAGATGCTTAATATTCCGCTCTTACCCCAAGAGGGAGCAAGGAGGATAACAGGCTCTTTATCCTCTTTGTTTTCCTTAGGGAGAGCCTCGAGACGCTCGAGCATCTTGTCCATGTAAGGGATGCCGACATAGACCGCTTCTTTTGCAGGAAGTTCACGAAGTCTTTCAAGCTTTCTTATCTGGCCTTCCTGATATTCTCCCGAGTACATGATCGCATCGTAGAAATCGAGTCCGAACATTCTGTAACGGGTTACGTCTCCCGGCATGTGGGGGATGTGAACGTAGTACTTAACGCTTTTCGATCTCTTCCACTGGTATACATCAAGTCCCGGTGTAGTGGAGAGGACGAGGTCAGCCTTGATGAGGTTCATCTTGGAAATGGCTTTGTTGCCTTCCCCGATGAATTCCGTGTGAACGTATTTATACCCTTCCGAAAGTGCAGGGTCGTCGG
>CADAXO010000187.1 GCA_902791885.1 Oscillospiraceae bacterium
GATGTTGCCGATAACTTCGGAATATGTCTTTGTAGCTGTATCGAAACCGAAAGAAGCCTCGATATCCTCGTTCTTAAGGTCACCGTCGATTGTCTTAGGACAGCCGATTACCTGAACGCCTGTGTTGTTTGCAGCCATGTACTCAGCAAGAGTAGCAGCATTTGTGTTGGAATCGTCACCGCCGATGATAACGATAGCTGTGAGACCGTTCTTCTTGGCATTCTCTGTAACGATGCCGAACTGCTCTTCTGTCTCAAGCTTTGTTCTGCCGGAACCGATGATATCGAAACCGCCTGTATTTCTGTAAGAATCGATGAAATCATCATCAAACTCTACGAAGTCATTCTTAAGAAGTCCGTCAGGACCGCCCTTGAATCCGAGAAGGACATTGCTCTTGTCAGCAGCCTTCAAAGCATCGTAAAGACCTGTGATAACGTTGTGTCCGCCGGGAGCCTGACCACCGGAAAGGATAACGCCTACAACCTGCTTCTTAGCTACGGAAGTATTCTGTCCTTTCTCGAAAGTGATCTCTTTCTTACCATATGTATTAGGGAAAAGAGCCTTGATCTTATCCTGATCAGCTACGCTTGATGTCTCTGCGCCTTCCTTAACGCAGATCTCGGCAACGCCGTTTCTAAGCATACCGGGAAGCTTAGGCTGATACTCGTATCTTGCTTTCTGAAGAGGTGAAATATCCATGAAATACACTCCTTTGGATTAAAATTACCCTAAAATAATAAACAGTTTGGGCCTAAAAGTAAATGCTTTTGACCCTAAAAAAACTATGATATATTAAGACCATGATTACTGATTCACACATGCATACAGGTATTTTCAGTCCTGACGCCGAGCAGACTCCCGAGGAGCTTATAAAGGCAGCAAAAAGCCTTAATCTCAAGCATTTAGCCATAACAGATCACTATGATATGGATTTCCCGGATAAATCCATGATTTGGACATTTGATCTTGATAAATACGGCAAGACGGTCCCCTCCTGGAACGAGATGTCGCTTTCTTCGGGCGGACCTGCAATTCATATGGGTATCGAGATCGGCTGGCAGGCTCATCTTAAGGACAGGATCGAAGCTGTGGCTTCTGCTCTTCCCTATGATTCTGTAATACTCGCAGTTCACCTCTATGAAGGCGAGGATATATATGACAGCAATAAGGTTAATGAACTCTCGCGAAAAGAAAGAAATGCGGCTTACATGAAGCTAATGACTCAGATGTGCCGTGAGAACGATGATTTCGACATAGCAGCGCACTACGACTACATCAGCCGCTATGTTAAGGACGATGACTGCTTCATGTACTATAATGACTGCCCTTCTGAATTCGATGCTTTCTTCGAGACTATTATTGCCAAGAACAAAGCTCTTGAGATCAATACGGGAACCATACTTAAGCTTCGTTCAAGAGGTATTAAGGAAAATATGCCCGATCCCGAAGTTATAAAAAGATATCTTGATATGGGCGGCAGACTCATCACAGTCGGTTCAGATGCGCACAGTTCCGGGAACGTCGGCGTATTCTTTGACGAGACTGCTTCCTACCTTAAGTCATTGGGTGTTAAGAGTATCTATTATTATGAAGGCCGCGAGCCAAAGGAAGATCCGGAGTATTCCAAGATCTTATAAGATCAGGCTTCGGGGCTTACCCACGGAATTACATCGATCGGCGGATCTCCGGGATAGATGATAAAGTCCTGATAGTTATCTATAAACCTGTTAAGTTCAGTAATATCATCTGTTCCGATGAAACAGTCATAAAGCTTGCCGTCGAATGTATCAAGAGGCACGAATTCTTCATCAGAACCTGTAAGATTGCAGCATCCGCTTATTATCGAGCAGTTGTAAGCTACGATCTGACCTGTGTAGTTACCTGCAACATGTCCGTAGTTAGCGCATCCTAAGATCCTTCCGCCTGAGAAGTTATCGGCTATTCCGCCTCCCCTTACGATCGCGTATACACTTGCGCGGTTATAGCAGTTAATGATCATGGCATCAGTCGAACCGTCCGTCGCAGCGAAGCTTCCGACATAATCACCTGATATACGTCCGCTCTCGATTCCGAGATTCATTACGACTCCGCCGAGTTTACCGAACAATCCTACGAACTTGCTGTCGAACTGATTGGCATTGATCGTAAGGTTATAGATCCTGTGGCCTCCGCCGTCGTAAATACCCTTGAACATATAACCGCTGTCCAATGTACCGATCGGAACGAAGTTATCACATGATGACATATCTATATCGTCGGTCTGCAGGAAATATATCTCGGCAAAGAAATCGCCGTTATTAACCGCATCGGACAGTTTGATCAGGTCATCGGCATTCTGGATAAGATAAGGATCCTCATATGTTCCGCTTCCAAGGAATTCATAGTGGTTATTCCACTCCCTGAACACCTGGAAGTTCTTCCATTCGTCCACCTTACCGAAGCACCACATGATAATGATGCCCGCAAGAGCGATCCTTACGGCATATGTTATGACCATCAAGGCCAGTTTACCCATCTTCTTGAAATCAAACGTCATAACGCCAAACCTCGTCGCCCACGATGGTAACAGAATCCGCGAACATTCCGTTATAAGTGTCATATGTAATGATCACAACACCCTCATGATCCGGATCAACGGCATTCCATCCGTCAAGCCAGATTCCGGCATTGCTTACGCTTAGGTGATGCTGACCGGTAAACTCCTCGTAGTACATACCGTCTTCGGTAAACTCCTCGTAGTACATACCGTCTTCATCAGCAGTCATAGGCGTTGTTCTGTGGTTATTAATAAGATACCAGTGGTTATCAAACGGTCTTGCACATGATATACCGTTATATCCCAGGTACCGTCTTGACTCTTCAGTTATATAAGTAATATCGGAGATCTGAATGAAGAT
The DNA here is from genome assembly GCA_902791885.1 of Oscillospiraceae bacterium. The sequence continues at coordinate 2,898 of CADAXO010000187.1, forward strand.
CTCGTAATCATCCGAAAGCTCACCGAGCTTTTCGAAGTATTCCTCGGCGTCAAATGTAGTCCTTAATCTGTAATTATCTGCCCTGGCTTCAGTGTAGATATAGTTTAATTCCCATGAATCATAAAGACCCGAAGTATCCCCGCTTCTGTCGGGAAGG
>CADAXO010000188.1 GCA_902791885.1 Oscillospiraceae bacterium
TAAGCTCAAGGGCATCATGACAAGCATCTTCGAGAATGTTGATAAGACAGCTACAGAGGTTGGTCACGAGAATAACTTCGTTATCGGTGCTAACATCGCAGGCTTGCTCAAGGTTTCCGATGCTATGATTGCTCAGGGCTGCATCTGATAAATAACGACTTTTCGGAAAGAAGGGACTGCGATTGCAGTCCCTTTTTTATTTTTTATGAGATAATCAGAATATGATTCAGGAACCTAAGTTTATTGATACACATATACACGGGGCGTTCGGGGAAGACATATCGGATGCTTCCTGCGACGGCATAGTCAAGATGGCAAGAAGACTGCCGGAATTCGGCGTCAGAGCCTTCTGTCCCACGACAATGACCATAAGCGAAGACAATATAATGAGGTGTTTCGAAGCGGTATCCAAGGCTTCTTCCAAGCTTAAGGAAGAAGGCGGGATATATGCCGATATACTCGGTATTCATCTTGAAGGACCTTTTATGAGTCCGAATAAGGCAGGCGTTCAGAATAAGGATTATTGTGTGAGTCCGAAGAATGCAGGGAAAATCGTCGACCGGATAGAGAAAGATTACCCCGGAATGCTCAAGATCATTGATGTGGCTCCTGAACTTGACGGCGGGATCGATTTTATAAGGGAATACAGTGACAGATATATCATCTCGCTTGCTCATACCGAGGCCGACTACGATACGGCTTGTGAGGCTTTCGCTGCGGGAGCCCAAAGTGTTACGCATCTTCTTAATGCAATGAATACCAGTACTAAGCGTAATCCCGGTATTCTGGGAGCTTTGTTTGATAACAAAGACATATTTGCCGAAGTGATATGCGACGGTATTCATATAAGTCCGCCGGTGTTAAGGATGCTTTTCGAGCTGATCCGTGAGGACAGGATCATAGTTGTGTCTGATTCAATGAGGGGAGCGGGCATGCCTGACGGTATCTATAAGCTTGCGGACGCGGATGTAACCGTGAAGGGCGGCAGGACATATTACGGTGAGGGAAATAATCTTGCCGGATCCGTTACTAATATGGGAGAGGAAGCCGAAAGGCTTATCACATTCGGAATAGATCCCCGTAAAGTTCGCCTGGCCTGTGTCGACAATCCTCTCGCAAGACTTAAAATTCTTGCTTAACAAATCTTTTTTATATAATATTATAAGAATATGGGCAGTGATTCTTTAATAGCACAGGTAATTGACTTTATTGTCGAGATGTTGAGCAGCTTATCAAGCGGTTCTATCTTTTTCGGCAGTACTATAGATGTCATCCGTTATGCTATTGATATTTTCCTGGTTGCAGCCCTTTTCTATTGGATCCTTTTGTTTGTTAAACAGTCCCGTGCATGGCAGCTGATCAAAGGTATCGTTCTTATCCTGTTGTTCGTTTTGCTGTGCGGCCTGTTCGGACTCGAGATGGTGGGGTTCATCTTCAACAGGTTGCTTTATGTAATCGCTATTCTGTTTATTGTTCTGTTCCAGCCTGAATTACGAAGAGTTATTGAGACGGTAGGCTTAAAGTCTTTCGGTTCATTAAGAAATCTTTTTACATCTGAAGAGGCAACAGAAGCTGCTTTATCCGCTAATCTTATTCATGAGATCGGCAGTGCCTGCCGTGAGATGTCTGCTACCAATACAGGAGCTCTGATCCTCATCGAGAGGAAGACCAGACTGGATGAGTTACTTACTCAGGAGAATGTTGTAAGATTCGATTCGACTGTAACAAGTTCAGTTCTTCAGTCGATCTTTTATAAGGGTTCTCCGATGCACGACGGAGGTCTCCTTATAAGAGAAGGCAGGATCATTGCTGCAAGATGCCATGTTCCTCTGTCTGTTACAATGCATAATCTTGAAAGATCCGGAACCCGTCACAGAGCTGCGGTAGGTGCCAGTGAGATGGGTGATACGGTTGTAGTCGTTGTATCCGAAGAGCGCGGCAAGACATCCATAGCTGTTAACGGCAACCTTTATGAGATGAAGGATTTCATGGAGCTTGAAGCCAATCTTAATTATCTCCTCGGTGTAGCCGGTGATAAATCCGATAAGAAGGGTATCAGTAAGCTTTTCGGTAAGGTAAGAAGGAAGAAGAAGGCTGAGGAAGAGGCACGTCAGGCTTATGTAACTGCTACTGAGGCTGCAGGCGAGAATTCCGAGAACCTCTCAATCCGTACTGCAAATGCCGAGTTTATGACGAATTCTTCAAGAGTAGGAGCAGGTTCCAAACTCGTGCTTATGCTTCTCTCACTTTTACTGTCGTTCTGTCTTTGGATGTATATTCAGGTCAATACCAATCCTGTTGTCACAACATCCATTACCGTACCGATCACATACGACAGTTCTGCTACCCCTGATAATATTGATGTATCATATCCTGTTGATTCCGTTGAACTTGAGCTCGTCGGAAGACAGGAGACACTTGATCATATTGATGTGAATGATGTTGAAGCGAATATAGATTATTCCGCTATCTCATCGACCGGAGTTGTTGAACTTCCGATCGTTATATCATCTTCGGATAATGACGTATATTTCAGAGTTGAGCGTCAGGTTCCGGAAACAATATCGGTAACTGTCTACTCATTGAATGAAGCTGCCGATACTGATGAGGAGGCTAATTAAATTATGTGTGGAATTGTAGGTTACATTGGAGCAAGAAATACACTTTCTGTTCTTATTAAAGGTTTGAAGACACTGGAGTATCGTGGTTACGATTCTGCC
>CADAXO010000189.1 GCA_902791885.1 Oscillospiraceae bacterium
ACGTTCTGCTTCTTCTGCTTATTATTCTTACCAATAAGATACCAACCTGTAACGGGATTCTGGAATCTTCCGTATTCAGTATCATGTGTCTCTCTTCTTATATATTCTGTCGTCTTCTTATCAGACAGTATCGGTGCTTCCGTTCTGTTGGCACGTAACTGCGGGCTGTTGATAATTAGCGTAACTTCGGACTTCGGAAGCTTATTCGTCTGCCATGCAGTCTTGATAGTCTGCATGAGCATTTCCTTGTCCATAACTACGCCGTTAAGGATAGCTCCTTCGGGAAGCGGAGCAGAAAAGAGTTTGCTAACCTTGACTCCACTGCCTGTAGATGAGCCCGATGCTATCTGTATGTTTGTATTCGACAGAAATACTACTTCAGCCATTTGCTTCTCTTCCTTTCTTTACGAACCGGCGCCGATAGACGAATACGACTGATAGATCGGCTGAATGATCGCGATCATGATAAAGCCGACCATTACGGCCATGACAACGATCATTACAGGTTCAATTAACGATGTAAGACGCATGAGCGCCTGATCGGAATAGAAATCAAGATCATTAGCAGTTGACTCAAGCATAGGACCCAGCATACCTGTCTCTTCACCAACCTTGATCGTAGATGAGAGCTTATTAACAAAGCCGTCAACATCCTGAATAGCCATCGATACGGATGATCCTCCGAGCACCCGCTGTTCAACTTCTTCAAACTGCTTCTCGATGTATTTGTTACCTATAGTGCCTTTTGAGATCGTGATGCAGTTATAGATCGGAATACCTGAAGAATAAAGCGAACTCATAGTACGCGCAAATCTTGCAGAATAAATAATCTTAAGAAGTGCTCCCCATTTACCCTTGCACTTGATCATATCCCAATAATAAGCAACAACAGGTATCTTCATTACCATCTTACCGAATATGATAAAGAGTACGACTACTACCAGAAGCACATACCAACGGTTTTTAACGAATTCCGAGATACCCATGAGTATTCTTGTCGCAAGAGGAAGCGACGGCATCGTCGAGAACATCTCCTCAAACTGAGGGAGAACATAACCGAACAGGATAGCTACAACAACTACAATGAGGACACTCAGTATCTTAGGATATGTGAGTGAACTCTTAGCCTTCTGTTCCATCTCGGCTTCCTTGGTATACTGGTCAGCAAGTCTTAAGCATGTTCTGTCCATCGTACCTGAAGTCTCGGCAGCACGAATCATAAAGATAAGAAGCGGAGGGAACGCTGGCTCAAGTTCTTCCATAACATTAGACAGGGCTACACCCTGAACAACTCTGTCACGGAGTCTGATATAAAGCTGTCTTTCATAAGGAGAAATGGACTCATCGTTCGCTACGATCTCAAGAGCTCTTACAAGCGTTACACCTGCCTTCGTCAAAGTACCAAGCTGGCGGCAAAAATCCGCAAGCTTCATCTTTTTCAAAGGCTTTAATGCAACCTGCTTTGTTACAGGCTTAGCTTCAAGGAGCAACAATCCCGACTCATGGAAACGTCTCTGAAGATCCGTCTCGTCGGAAGCTTCTGCTTTACCCTTAACAATCTTGCCCTTACTGTCTTGTGCCCGATATTTGTATTCCGGCATCCGTTATGTCCTTCCTTCTCCCTCTTATGTTCTTGTCCGTTAATCCGCTTCGAAATGCAAGATCTCGAACGAATAGTAGACGTTAAATATACCTTCGACACCGGCAGAGTAACCATTAGAAACTCCCGTATCTGTATATATGACTCTGTACAGTCCCTGCCTGTATTCGAACTGCAAAGGCGCATTGTTCTCATCGTCCCAAGAATAGAGTATAACCGTTCCACTTCTTGTGGAAATACGCTCTATCTTGTCGGCAGCTCCTTCTACAAGGCCGTCAACACTTAAGGGGTCGTAGATTGATTCAAGCCCCCCGTAGTATTCGGTACCAACTATACGAAGTGCCCTTCGAACATCTCTGGCCTCTTTATATGCCTGTCTCGCTCCCGCATCAACAATTGCCCATGCGGCCAGAACCATAACAGCTATAAAGATAACAAGCGTAACGATAACAATTCGCAGAATGTCTGCCAGTCTGCTTCGTCTGTAAAACTGTGTGCCCTCCACACGCACTTCGTTAGGCCTGTTGTCCGTCACTTCGTCTCCCCTTTGTCTATCTTCTCGTATATCAGATTAACAAATAAAGATTTCATTTTACTGACCTATATATTAAATTATATTTAATTTTAACAAATCAGTAATAGAAATATATTCATTAATCAGGAATACACATCAACGGCTACTATTCCTCTTCCCAGTGAGCTGTAAGAACGATATCCGTTGTTATTCTGGTATTAACGAAATCGAATTCCGAACCGTCAGGAGCAAACCACCCAACGAATGTGTAGCTGCCTGAACCTTCCCATGTTGGATCCGCCGGAGCCGTTGCATAACCGTTATAAGGAACTGTCTGCGAAGGCTCATCGCTTCCGCCATCCGATTCGAAGCTGACTGTACTCGAAGGTGCCGGATTCCACTTAGCAAAGATAGTGAAGCTTTCGGTTACAGGCGCATCCCAAGCTGTAAACGGATTAGTATAGCTTGAGTCAGCATACCAACCTCCGAAGTAGTAACCCACTCTTATTGGATCAGCAACGGGTTCCAAAGTACCATTATTCGGAATGCTCTGATCCGAGATAGCGGTTCCGCCATTAGTTTCAAATCTAACAGTCCAAAT
>CADAXO010000190.1 GCA_902791885.1 Oscillospiraceae bacterium
TCGGGCTTTTCGAACTTAAAATGAAGTATCCTGTCCTTGCGGAAGAAGTGGGTCAGAACAACGAGAAAACCGACTACCTGGCTTAACGCGGTAGCTATAGCCATGCCGAACATTCCTCCGTGTATAACGGCTGCGTTGAGGTAATCGAAGACCACGTCGCCTATAAGGATCGTAAGCATGGAAGCGACGCCTCTTCCTCGGTCGTTATCAAGCACCATGAGGCCGGATAAAGCGACGTCCATAACCATAGGAACGACCGCGAAAGCAAAGCCTTTAAGATAGTCTGCGGACATATCAATAATGGCGGGATTATCCGCGCCTGCGCCTAAGGCTCCTGCGATCATGCGGCACGTCGTAAACAGCACGACTCCGACCAAAGCGGCGATCGTGAACTCGCATATCATGACTGTGCTGAATACGCGGTTAACCATAGCCTTGTCGGCGCGCCCGAGATACCTGGTACAGACGATGGCAAGTCCCGGTCCCATCAATGCTCCGATGATGTTTACAAGAAGTGTGATCGGATTAACAAGTCCTGCAGCGGCAACTGCGGATGCGCCAAGGAACTGTCCCGTAAAGACCGCATCAATAAGAACACATGCAATGCCGAGAAGAATACTGGTTCCGTTGATGAGCCAGATGCCTATGTAAGTCTTCCTGATCAGACGGTCACTAGTGTTCAATTTACGGCTCCTGTGATCAATAGATTCTTATTTGATTTTACGCTTTCAAACAGAATGAGTACATATGCCGTGTGTTATAATCCGATGAATAGAATAAGCGAGGATTAATGTGAAGATTCTGGAACAGCCATTATACGATTATGTATTGTTCGATCTTGAGACGACCGGACTTGATACTGTGAACGATCAGATTGTCGAGATATCCGCTCTTAAGGTGGCGGGAGGAAAGATCGTTGATGAATATTCGACACTTGTAAATCCCGGCATTCACATACCCTACCAGGCGAGCTGTATAAACGGGATAACCGATGATATGGTAAAGGATGCTCCGACTGTTGAAGAGGCAATAAGAGGGTTTAAGCTTTTCGCCGGGGACGAGGTGCTTATCGGGCATAATATTATCCGCTTCGACATGGCTTTTATCACGCGCGATGTGAGGATGTATCTCGGAAAGAATATGGATAACGAGCTTGTGGATACCGTGATCTTATCGAGGCGTCTGCTGCCTGAATTGGACCGTCACTCTTTGGAGGCTCTCGCGGCTCATTACAACGTGTCTTATGAGGGTGCGCACAGAGCCCTCGCCGACTGCTACATCAACATGAAAGTTTATGAGCATCTTTGCGAGGAATTGCTTCATCCGTCCGAAGCTGCTTTAAGCGTTCCGGTATGCCCGAAGTGCGGGAATATCCTTAAGAAGCGAAACGGGAAATTCGGCGAGTTCTGGGGCTGCAGAAGCTACCCCGACTGCAGGTATACAAGAGATATCAACAGCCCTTCGTAAGAAGCTTCTTCGCGCCTGCTACGGCGGCCGCTCCGAGTACGCAGAATACGATCTTAAGCACTATAAGCAGAAGCACAGCGAAAAGCCCGTTAAACGACAGAAGATTCGCGAGCTTCAGGTTCCAGTCCCCTATGGGGATTATATTCATCTCGATTGTGTGGAAACAAAGTATGATGAGACTGTGCCTTCCAATGAAACGGAAGATGTTTCTTAAGATCAAATGGCCGCGGCTGATGCCGACAGATACCGCGATAACAACTAATGATGCCGCGATAGTTACAATAAAGTCCCAGATTCCGTTTCCGTAATAGTTATGCACAAGCCAAAGTCCCTTGAACTGCTGCATCCCGATGGCGGTGATAAGTGCGGGGAGAATGAGATAGTAACCTTTGATGTTAATAGGGTCGAATCTGCGCTTTCTGCACTCGTATCCGATGAGAACGTAAACCGCTGCGAGCATTCCCGCCTGTATGCTTAAAGGAAGCCAAACCTGAGTCTTGTAAAATGACGCCCAGCCTATGAATGCTATGACCGCGATGATGACATGATAAAGTTTCTTCTCAACAAAAAGATTGACGATGATAAGTGCGAAGAACAATGCCCAGAGAAACCATATCGCACCGATGCCGGAGACAGCGAAAGGCTCAGGCCAATCGTCTCCGGCGGCAAATAAAACCGCCTTGATCCTGTCCTTCAATGTATCAGAAACTGATGTGCCTGCAATTGCAGAATTTATGCCTGCTCCTATGCACAGGATCAAGCCCGTTATGTAGTACGGAATAAGAAGACGACGGGCTTTATCGGGAATGAATGCCTTGCTTGATTTCTTCTTAAGAAAATAACCTGAGATAAGGTAGAAGACCGGAATGTGATATACGAATACTATCTGGTTTATCCAGTCGATACCCATGTGTCCCAGGATGATGCTGATCATGCAGATTCCCTTCGCGACATCCGGCCAGTCAAGTCTTTTGGAATCCTCGGATTTGGAATCACTTTCGCTTATCAGATCCTCGACGCTTTGTATCGTCTTATGAATAAGGCAGAGGACCACAGTAACTGCGAGAATAAGTGAAGTGTGGAGGATATCTTTAACTATCCAGCCCGGTGTGAAATTAAGCGGCAGATAGATCCATGCGTTCCAGTTGAAGAATCGAAGTTCGAGGCAAAGGACTATGAAGAGAATGATCCACTTTCTTCCTGTAAGATCAAGGAGCGATGAGATGAACGGGATCTTCCTGATGCCG
>CADAXO010000191.1 GCA_902791885.1 Oscillospiraceae bacterium
GCTGGTTGCTATTTCCTTACTGGAAATGCTTGTTGGAAAAGAAAAGGCCGAGATTGTTGCTACTGCAATGGGATTTCAACTAGCAAAATTATAGAAAAATAGAAACTACTGACGTTTAATCAATTATAATCTAACTATGAAAAAGATTTTGATTATTGTCGTCAATGCAGTCATTATCGCCTCGATCCTTGGATTCGTGGTCCTCTACACGGGTGCTACGAATAGGGATGCTTACCTTAGACAGATCGAACACTTCGAGACTACGACGGTCACGATGGAGGCGGTAACGCAGAATTACCTCGAAGGTGAGCAGCGGATCTGTGATGTTTGGGCACGCTATATCAATAATCAGAACATGACGATGGAAGAGGCTGCCGAGTATATACGTTCTTCTCATGTGCTTGCGAATACTTCCGCTCATATAGTCTTCACGGACACTCTCACTGGTCTTTCCACCCGTCCCAGGCAGGGGACTGAAGATGACTATGATGTCTCTTATGCGCGCGTAAATATACTGGACAGCCTGAATCTTGCAGAGGAGATCGGAACTTCAATAAGGATCTCCCGCGCCTACACTAATCCCATGAACGGCGAGCAGTCTCTTGCTTTCTGCAATGCGGTCACGCTCTGTGATGAGAACGGTGAACGGCGTGACGCAGTCCTAATGAGGATAATCCCGATATCGGAACTCGAACAGAAATGGATCTTTCCGCAGTCAGAACTCGTGAACGCCGAACTTGCTATGATCGATTCTGACGGCAGCTATATCATCAAAGGTCCGAACTTTAAGAATTCCAACTTCTTCGAGTTCTACACATCTTATAATTCATCGGACATCGAAGTTATGAATCAGCTTAGCGAGAGGATATCCTCCTCGACTGGCTCGATATCCATGCTTAACTCGCACGGAGAGGAGTGTATTCTTGCGTTTGCTCCCGTAGATGCCACTTCCGGCTGGACGCTGATAAGTCTCGTTCCGGCAAGTGATCTTAAAGTTGATAAGAATGACTGGCCGCTGTTCGGCGTCGTCTCGGTGGGACTTCTGATCCTGTTCCTGTGCGACATGTTCTACGTGCTGGCACTTAACAAGAGGCTTCAGATTACTGCAAGGGAAGCAGAACAAGCCAACAAGGCGAAAACAGACTTCCTCTCAACTATGTCACACGACATCCGCACGCCTATGAACGCGATCATAGGACTTACTGCCATCGCCGAGAAGAATCTGGGCGACGTGGAGTCTACTGAGGAGTCTCTGCGCAAGATCAGTCTCGCCGGTAACCATCTTCTAACTTTGATCAATGATATTCTGGATATCTCGAAGGTGGAAAGCGGCAAGCTTAAGTTAAGTCCACTGACATTCTCCATCGTGGAGACTGTAGAGAACCTGGTCAACATCTCTCAGCCTATGATCAAGGAGAAGAATCTCGAATTCAGTTTCCATATCAACCATATGGAGAAAGAATATCTGTATGCAGATCAGCTCCGCCTGAATCAGATATATATCAATATTCTCTCTAACGCCATCAAGTATACTGAACCCGGCGGGCGCATAAGTGTTGATATGACCGAAGAAGACAGTCCTGAATCAGGCTGTGTACGCCTGATCTATGTTGTGGCAGATACAGGTATCGGCATGAGTCCCGAATTTATCGAGACTATGTATGAGCCCTTCTCTCGTCAGGTAGACAGCCGCGTCAACAGCATCAGAGGAACCGGTCTCGGACTTGCCATAACCAAGCAGATGGTGGACCTTATGGGCGGTACTATCGAATGTCAAAGCGAGATGGGCAAGGGAACAACATTTACGGTTGTCCTGGATATCCCGGCAGCCGAGAGGCAGCGTGAGGAGATGAGACTTGATCCCATCGACGTGCTTATTGTTGATGACGATGAGGTTATGCTCGAGACAGCTGTCGATACGCTTGAGTCTCTGGGGGCTTCCACCGAACAGAGCAGAAGCGGTCTGGAAGCACTCGGTATGATAGAGCACAGGCATCAGGCGGGCAGGGATTACGACGTCATCATCGTCGACTGGAAGATGCCTGATATTGACGGTATCGAGACTATCAGCCGAATCCGTTCGGTGGTAGATGCCAAGATCCCGATTCTTCTTATATCAGCTTATGACTGGTCGGATATCGAGGAGAAGGCAAAGGAAGCAGGCGCGAACGGATTCGTCAGCAAACCTCTGTTCCGCTCCACGCTCTACGATAAGATCAACAACCTGATTGGTAAAGAACGGACCTCGATCGATCCTGAAGAGGATTATTCGGACCTTCAGGGAATGAAGGTGCTTGTGGCAGAAGACAATGACATCAACTGGGAGATCGTCTCCGCTATGCTTAATATGTTCGGCATCACCTCAGAGCGTGCGGAGAACGGACAGGTCTGTGTTGATATGATCAGCTCGGCCGGAGCAGACGCCTACGAGATGATCTTAATGGATGTACAGATGCCTCATATGAACGGACTTGATGCGACCAGGGCGATCCGCGCACTGCCCGATCCCCGTGTCTCTTCTATCCCGATCATCGCCGTGACTGCGGATGCTTTCTCCGAGAATGTCACTGAGTGTCTGAACGCAGGTATGAACGGACATATATCAAAACCTATCGATATCAAATTAGTAATTAAAGAGATCCGCAGGATCCGGGAAGAGAGGAAACAATCATGAAGAAGATGACAAGTATTCTTTTATCGG
>CADAXO010000192.1:0-536 GCA_902791885.1 Oscillospiraceae bacterium
TACACGTTGCCTCTTATTGCAGACATAGTATTGCTGATAGTCTCGTGCTTCAAGTTAAGAAAGGCTAAAAACTAATTCAACACAGATCAAATCATCGGACTCACTTTTTCTTATACCCGCAGTCGCAATACGGGCCGCCGGACGCGAGTGTATATTCCCGAACGAAAGTCGACGCACCGCCCATATCGCTCATAACATAATCAAGGTGGCACATCGCCGGCACAAGGTCAAAGAAGCCGTAATCTCTCATGAGAGTGCAGATTCCGCAAGGTGTCCGACAAAGCCGTGCTCCTTCATGTTGAAGTCTTCATGCTTCATTAAGCCAAACCCTCATCTCATCCCATACAGGCATGAAACTCCTGCCGTGTTCTTCGCGGTAATCATTGAACTTCGAATCGAGATACTTCATCTCAGTCACCGCATTCTTGCAGTGATCCGCCACCATCAGATCCCCAAGAACAGTGCGGGACATCAGGCGGTACAGAAGATACATTGAATACATTTTCGCGCCGCCGTCGTAGTAAGCTTCCTCACCC
>CADAXO010000192.1:591-3275 GCA_902791885.1 Oscillospiraceae bacterium
GGAATCCCCTGCAGCCTTAAGTAATCGAAACACTCTTTTGTCGCGCTCATTACCATCTTGATGTGATTTCTTTTCGCAAGCTTCAGGTCGCAGCCTACGTGGTAGCAAACATAGCAGTACGGCATTACTTCAGCGAAATGGTACATGTAGTATCCGTACATGCTGCTTACAGGCGTAACCTTGTACCCTTTGGTGTTGAGCACTGCCTTTATCATGGCGACATCGGCTTCTGATGCAGGTTCATGAAGACCGCCGACTGTAAGATCCGTCGCAGGCAGTCTTCCGACCACTGCAACGCCGTTCTCGCGATGACCGGCTGAACCCTGAAAGCCGTATATGTGATGTTTATCTTTAAGGTACTCTTCGCATATGTCGGTCTCCATGTTGTTACCGACAAGAACAAGCAAATCTGTGTCAACTGACTTAAGAACAGGAAGCAGTGCAACCTGCTGCTGTCCCTGCATAACAGAGAAAACGATATCGTAATGAGATCCGTCATATTCCTTCAGCACACGCGGGTGATCAACTGTAGTCTTCTTCTGAAGATGGTGTCTTATCACGAGACCGTTATTTTTCAATTCATCATATGTGGAGCGCGCGATTATGGTGACGTCATTTCCAGCTTTACACAGGTAATGCACCATCAGTGAACCTATTGCTCCAACACCGTATACCAGTATCCTCATTGCCCTTATATCTCCTTAGGTTAGTTGTCGCTAACCGCAGTATTATATCACAATGTGAAGTCTGCCAAGAGCTTTATAAAACACCCATTTTCTAACGGGTTGGTAGACATTTGGGTAGCGAACATTGAAATTGAAAATCCACCCAAAGCTTTAGAAATTGCCGTTTTAATAAAGGGTTAGGTGGATTTCGATGCGTTTTGGGGCTAAAAATCCACCTATTGCTTTACAAATTGGCGTTTTTGTAAAGGCTTAGGTGGATTCCGAACAGCCCAATGAGAACTCTTACAGCTCCCCGTCGATATTCTCGTACAGCCAGTCGATCTTGAGCACGTCACCGGGGGTGATCTTGCCGTCGAACGTTCTTACATTACCCCGGTTATCGACAAGCTCGCCTTCGAAAGGATCAGTACCGCTTATGACGGCATCCTTAAAGAAATTCAGCATCTTCTCAGTCTGCTTATTGATACTGGGAATCCTCACATCTACGACTCCGGTCGAGAGGCCGAACCAGTAGTTGGCTGCGAGATGTTTCTGAGTAAGCTCATTAATATCCCACATTCCGTTAAGCACGGAGCTTACGATCTGAAGATAGTATTTACCCCAGTTGTAGTGTGAAGCGCCGACATAGACTTCCCTGTCGTTCACGATCTTATAGACGCCCGGTCTAAGTCCGTCGTTAGACGTCGGTGAATACTCCATATCGGAGTAGATCTTAACGCCCTCCTCATCCCACTGCTGTCTGTAATCTTCATCGCGGTCCGCAACCTTAAGCGAGATCTTACATTCAGGATCTGCCATGGCTACGCCAATCGCGAAAGCATTCAAGTTGATCCTGTTGATCTGATCCGTGCCGCGTGCGAGATAACCAATCTTACGGTCAGGCTTATTTCCAAATTCGAGAAGTGCAGTCTGCGCGGCCAATACACCGATCAGAAAAGATGCCTCATAAAGCTTTCCCTGGTAGCATCTTACCGACGGATTAGTCTGACCTGCAGAGCAGCTTGCGAACTTGACTTCAGGATGCTTTACCGCAGCCTTCAAGACCTCTTTATAGTGTTCGGGACATACGGAGAAGATAAGCTCACAACCATCCGTTATGCACTTGTCGAGGGTGGCCTCAATACCATCAACTTCCGCATAGTAAACAGAAGTCCGAACATTCTTGCCTGTCATGACATCGATATAAAGTCTGCCCGCTTCGTGGCTGTCGATCCACCTTGAATCATCGACACCCTTGTCGTAGATAAATCCGACCTTGAGCGGGTCAGCATCTGTGTACTTTCTCGTCTTAGCGAAAATGTTAGTTATGATCGAACCTTTCTGCCCGGCTTCGGAAGGCTGATCGAGGAAAGCTACGCTCTCGAGAGTTCCCGCCGTCAGGAGCTCGTGCGATGCGAGCCTGACGTTCTTTAGAATCTGCTCGTCGGAGTCCTCCGAGAAAGTCGCGAGCGGGAATATCGACAGGTACACAAGGAATGAGTTACCGACAGCATAAGGGTCGTCCAGCTTAAACTCTTTCTTGAGCATTCTCGCGAAACGGAAGTAAGCGGACTTAAGATCCTTGCAAAGATCTTCGGGCCATACCTTCTTAAGGTCCTGTCCGACGAGTTCCGCGAGGCGCTTATATTCACCCGGCTGCGTGAACACGATCAGGTGATTATGAGTAACCTTGAAGAAATCCATGTACTCGTAGTATGCGATAACTTCAGGGTCATCCGACTTATCCGGGATCACTCTCGTGACGTCGGCAAGCATATAGTCCGTGCCTCCGAACTTGGAAACGGAAACTCTCTTATTGCCTTCCTGAACATAGAATTGATGCATGAACTCGTAGACTTTAATGGCGTCTCTGATGCCCTCCTTCTTATAGGAGTCATACAGGTCCGACCACTTAAGTGCGAACTCGGTATTATCGTCAAGAAGCGGCATGAAGTTCGCTGCGAAAGCGGAATTTCTTCCGTGCTCCTTATTGCCCCTGATTCGGGTTACGGGAAGTTC
>CADAXO010000193.1 GCA_902791885.1 Oscillospiraceae bacterium
GCATCACACATATGAGTGTACATGCGGTTTCTTAGGCCAGGTTTACAGAGGAACTACTATCGCCATCTGCTCGGGCCTTCGCTATATCACAAGCGAGATCAAGGAAGCAAAGCCTTCATGTATCCTTATGGTTCCCGTTATGCTCGAGATGTTCTACAAGAATATTATGAAGAACATCAACTCAGACCCTAAGAAAGCAAAGAAATTTCAGACAGGTCTTAAGCTCAGTAAGTTCCTGATGAAGCTTCATATCGATGTGCGCAAGAAGCTTTTCGCGCAGATCCATGACGTATTCGGCGGCAATATGAGACTCATTATCCTCGGCGGTGCTCCCGTAAAGCCGGAAGCACTCGAGTTCTTCCAGGACATGGGCTTCCTGTGCGTACAGGGTTACGGCCTTACAGAGTGTGCGCCTATCCTTGCACTTAACACAGACTGTGACTTCGAGAACGAGGCTGCCGGTCTTCCTTTGCCCGGAGTTGACGTACAGATCCTTAATCCCGATTCCGACGGTATCGGTGAGTTTATTGCCAAGGGCGACAACGTTTTCATGGGTTACTACGAAGACCCCGAGTCTACGGCGGCAGCGCTCGACAGCAACGGCTACTACCACACGGGTGACTTAGGCTATATCGACAAGAACGGTGGCAAGAACGTATTCCCGGAGGAGATCGAGTATCTCCTGTCTCTCGATGACAGAGTTGCAGAGAGCGTAGTCTCAGGCGTTCATGACGAGAAGAAGAACGATATCCTCATAGTTGCAACTATCTTCCCGGATATGGACTGGGTTGAGCAGAACCTCGGCAAGGATGCGACAGACGAGCAGATTCAGAAGGAACTCGAGGATGCCGTAGATAAGGTAAACGAGAAGCTCGTTAACTATAAGAAGATCAAGAAGACGGTTCTCCGTAAGGAAGAATTCGAGAAGAACACATCACGTAAGATTAAGAGGTATTGATAAATTGATCAGCGAAACATCAGCTTCGAGGATCATTGAAGCGGCGATGAGCGGTAATGCCGACTTTGCCGAGATCTTCGAAGAACAGAAGAAAAGTTCATCGGTCGGCCTTCTTAACGGAAGGACAATAAGAGCATCATCCGGTATAGATTACGGTGTCGGCATCAGATTGATGGCAGGAACAAATGTCGTATATGTTTATTCATGCGACAAGTCGCGGCATCTGCGCTGAAGGGAGGGAAGAGCTCCGATATAAAGAATATCGAAGCATTGAGCAAGTCTTCTCCTTCGATTCTTAATATCGATCCTCTGTCGGTATCGAAGAAGACGAATATCGAGTTTCTTAAGGAAGCTTCCGATTATGCTTTGTCTTACGACGAACTGATAACACAGGTTGCTGCGTCATATGCAACTTCCAACAGGATCATCCATATTATTAACAGCGAAGGTTTTAACAAAGAGGAATCACAGACCAGGATCCGCTTCTCTATAGAGACGGTTGCCACAAAAGGCAATGAGAAGCAGACCGGCCGTATCGCACCGGGTACCATGAGAGGATATGAGTACGTTAACGAATATCCTGTTATCGATAAGACCCGCGAATGCTGTGAGACCGCGATCAGAATGATAAATGCAGGTTACGCTCCTTCAGGGAAAATGCCTGTAGTTATCGGCAACGGATTCAAGGCATCCTGCTTCACGGATAAGCTCGGACAGCAGATCGCATCTTCCGTTGTATCTGCAAGAGATAACGCGAGAATTGAAGGGGAGTGGGGCTCCTACTATACGGACGATACAGGAAGAGAGTCTTCAGATCTCCTGCTCATAGAGAACGGTATCTGCAGGAACTATCTTGTAGATGATCTCGGTGCAAGAAGAATGGGTTGCAAGCCCACAGGCTGCGGAAGAAGACAGGACTTCACTTATGCTCCTACTTCACGAATGAGCAACACATATATCTGTAACGGAACAGATAATCCTGCCGATATCATCGCTGACACCGAATACGGACTGTACTGCACAAAGATGGGCGGAGGTTCCGTAGATACTGCAACCGGCGAATTTAACTTCGCTTCTGAAGAAGCATTCATGATAAGAAACGGCAAGATCGCCGAGCCCGTACGAGGCGCCACACTGATAGGCAAGGGTCAGGAGATCCTTATGAATATCGACCGCGTCGGCAATGATCTCGAACTCGCGGCCGGTATGTGCGGATCTGTATCGGGCGGTGTTCCCGTAACAGTAGGTCAGCCGACCATCAGAGTATCTTCGATACTTGTCGGCGGAAGGGAGGCATGATCATGGATAAGGATTTTGCTTCGGAATTCATTAATAAACTTGTCAGTAAGGCTGTCGAATACGGCTTCGAGGAAGCTGAGGCATCCTTTATGACCAATGCTTCCATGGAAATCAACATCCTGAATGCGGAAGTATCTTCTTATGAGAACTCGACTGTTCAGGGTGTCGGCTTCAGAGGCAAGAAGAACGGTCAGATGGGCGGTTCCTTCACAACCGAATTCGACGACTCAGCAATTGACTTCATGCTTTCAACTGCAATGGAAAACTGTGAAGTATTGGATGACGAGGACGAGGAATTCATTTACTGCGATCCCGAGAACTCACATCTTGAGAGCATTCAGTTAAGCGGTAATTATGATAAGAACACATATGAGAAGTTCTCGGAAGTCGGACTTAAGCTTGAGAAGGACATTCTTAATTTGTCACCTCTGATCAAAGCGGTGGATTACCTGTCAGTGTCATGCGGCACAGGACCTTCTGTATCGGTTAACTCCAAGGGACTTTATACATATAAGGATTCTGATTTTATCTCTATCTTTGCGGAAGCCAGGGCAGAGAAGGACGGTGTGGTAAAGACCGGCGGTCACTACTGGTTCGGCAAAGATATCGATGCATTTGACGAGAAGCCGTTCCTGGAAACATTAAGCAAGAAAGTACTCGGCAAATTCGGCGGTTCTTCCGTAGAATCCGGTGAGTACAAGGTGATCTTCGACAGCGAAGCATTCGTATCTTTGCTTCAGACATTCATGGGTGCATTCTCATCATATTCGATGCAGAAAGGACTTTCGCTCCTTGCGGGTAAAGAAGGGGAGGTCATCGCTTCCGATATCTTTACGTTAAGAGAAGAACCTATGTATGAGAAGGCTCTTATAAAGTTTCCTTTCGACTCCGAGGGCGTACTTACCAAGTCAAAAGCGCTTATCGACAACGGTGTTTTCGTGAAGGCACTTTATAACCTCAAGACAGCAAACAAGGCGGGAACCAAGTCCACCGGAAACGGCTTCAAGGGAGCGTACTCTTCGCCCGTGGGAATCTCTGCCACCAACCTTGTCGTCACCCCAGGCGAAAAGGATTTCGACGCGCTTTGCGAGTGGGTACAGGATGGTATCTACTTAACGGAGCTTAACGGTCTGCACGCAGGTGTTAACAAGATCAGCGGTGATTTCTCGCTTTTCTGCGAAGGTTATCTGATTAAAGACGGCAAGATAGCCCGTCCCGTGGAGCAGATCACAGTCTCTGATAATTTTTATGATGTATTGAAAAAGATAATTGCCACAGGTAGTGATACAATATCTGTGCCCGAAGGAAAGGGAGAGTATTTCTGTCCTTCGGTTGTAATAAGTAAAATGAATATCTCGGGAGATCTCGAGGAAGAAGGAGAAGCATAATGAGACCTATCTGGCAGAGCACAACCTGGAAGTACGATACTTCAGACGACATGGGAAAGCTCTTTGATCTTGAGGCTTCAGGATATTTCTATACCAGACTTCAGAATCCTACAAACGACTTTGTAGCATCAAAGCTCTGCGCCATGGAAGGCGGTTTTGCAGGAATGCTCACATCTTCCGGACAGGCTGCAAACTTCTTCGCTATATTCAACATCTGTGAAGCAGGTGATCACTTCATCGCTTCATCATCAATCTACGGCGGAACATACAATCTGTTCGGAGTAACAATGAAAAAGATGGGCATCGAGTGCACATTCGTTGACCAGTCTTTGTCATACGAGGAACTTTCAAAGTACTTCAAGCCCAACACAAAGTGCGTATTCGGTGAGACCATCACAAACCCTACTGTTAATATTCTCGATATTGAGAAGTTCGCTAAGCTCGCACATGATCACGGTGTTCCGCTCATCATCGACAACACATTCGCAACACCTGTTAACTGCCGTCCTTTCGAGTGGGGCTGCGACATCGTAACTCATTCAACAACAAAGTACATTGACGGACACGCTTCATCAGTCGGCGGTGCTATCATCGACAGCGGCAACTTCGACTGGATGGCTCACGCTGATAAGTTCCCGGGCCTTACAACACCTGACGAGTCTTATCACGGAATCACATATGCTACTAAGTTCGGTAAGGGCGCTTATATCACAAAGGCTACAGCTCAGCTTATGAGAGACTTCGGATGCATTCAGTCACCTCAGAATGCTTACTACATTCAGTTAGGCCTTGAGTCTTTGGCTGTAAGAATGAGACGCCACTGCGAGAATGCTCAGAAGGTTGCTGAGTATCTCGCATCCGATGACAGGATCGCATGGGTTAATTATCCCGGTCTTAAGACTGATGCCAATTATGAACTCGCTCAGAAGTATTGTCCTAACGGCACTTGCGGCGTTCTCTGCTTCGGCGTTAAGGGCGGCCGTGAGACATCTATCAAGTTCATGGATTCACTGAAGTTCGCAACTATTGATGAGCAGCTGAAGGAGGCGGGCATCGCTCCTGACCTTATCAGATTCAGTGTAGGTCTTGAGGATCCTGATGATATCATCAACGATATCAAGCAGGCACTCGATAAGATATCATAATCCGGGCTGTCAGCCCGAAGGGCAAATATAACGGGGTTTTCAAGAGATTTGAAGACCCCGTTCTTACAAATTAATGAATTTGTTAGAGGGGTTAAGATGAGAAGATTTATAGCATTAGTCACGATTACAGCAATGGCATTATCTTTATGTGCCTGCGGCGATAAGACCGAATCTTCTGAGACATTATCAGCAGATACTTCTGTAATCGAGACTTCTGAGGCAACACAGATTATTGAGACTTCTGAAACTACTGAAGAAACAACAGTGCAGACTACAGAAGAAACCACAGAAGAGACAGAAGCAATCGAAGAAACTGAGGCTGAGACAGAGCAGACAACAGCAGCAACAACGGTTGCACCTGCAGATCCAGATGACGGCTGCCTCGGTGACGACTTTATCCTGAACTGATCAAAGTGAAATACTTTAAGAAGACATTATCGCTTATTATCTGTTTAATAATCACATTAAGCCTTAGCTTTAATGTCTTCGCTGACGAGCCTGAATTAACTGACAACACGGATTCTGTACACGCCTTCGTCGAAAGATTATACGGTTACTGTCTCGGCAGAGCTTCTGACGAAGATGGTCTTGATTACTGGTCTGAAGCACTGATAAACAATGATATCGGCGGCTATGAGGCTGCAAGAGGTTTCTTCATAAGTACTGAATTCATCGAGAGCAACAGGTCAGACGAAGAGTTCGTTACTGTTTGCTATAACACCTTGCTTGACCGTGCTCCTGATGCCGACGGTCTTGCTTACTGGGTAAGTTTCCTTGAATCAGGAACCATGACAAGAGACGATATCGTCAGCAGCTTCTGTAATTCAGATGAGTTTATCGGATTATGCGGACAGTACGGGATCATAAACAGAAAGCCCGATCCCAGAGAATTGTATCCTGAAGCCTGCGCCATACTTGATCAGTGCGGCTGGGATCTTCGTGCAGCTTACGACTGGACTCGCGACAGCATCACTTACGTAAGAGACATTAACGTAGATCACAGATATACTTCGAGAGAACTCGCACACAGAGGTTTCTCAGAACGTAACGGCAACTGTTTTGTATTCTCTGCTTGTTTCTATGAGCTTGCCTGTGCACTCGGATATGATGCACATCAGATGACCGGTCACATAACAAGAAGCACCGGACTTGTCGTTATTCATTCCTGGGTCGAGATCGATATTGACGGTACAACATGGGTATTTGATCCCGAGTTCGAATATGTGGACAAAGAACATAGAGACGGCTGGTATTTCCAGTACGGAAGAGCCCGTACATTCGTGTACCAGGACATAACCAGAATGAACTGATATGCCTGAACGCGATCACAGACTATCGAATATACGCGCGATATCATGTATAGCAGTCGTTATACTTCATACTTTCTTTGCCTGCTTCGGAGTATTCGATACGACTGATCTTCAGTACAAATCTTCCTTAATAATACGTAACCTCATGTACTGGGCTGTCCCGTGCTTTATCATGGTTACGGGAGCTTTGCTTCTGGACCCCAAGCGAAGCATAGGTTATCCCAAGATCTTTAAGAAATACATTCCGAGAATGGTGATCTCACTCATAGTATTTACAATCATCTTTAAGATCACGGACATCATACTCGGGCTTGCGGATCCCGGTCTCGCCTCTTTTAAAAACATCTGCAGGGAAGTGGTAACAGGGCAGGGGTGGAACCACATGTGGTACCTTTACACGATGACAGCTTTGTACCTGCTGATACCGCTTGTAAGGCCGTTCATCAAGCACGCACCTCGAAAAGAAATCCTGACAGTTATCGTTATACTGACTTTATTCTTATCAGTAATTCCATTTATAACAGATATACTGAATACTAATTCCGGATTTTACATTCCTGTATACACGATATATCCGTTGTATCTGATACTGGGTTATTATGTCTATGTCAATTACTTTGATAATCAAAGTATTGTATTATTATCAATATTCGGGTTTATCGTTGGAATGTCAGCATTTACTTTATTGAGCCTCAATGATGAGTCATTAGTCTTAAAGGGCATAATCAACAATTACTCATTTCCGTTAACAGTATTTGGTGCGTTGGGATTGTTCATGCTGATCATGAAGCTTAACAAGAAGATCCGGATACTGGAATTCATCGATCAGAATTCATTCGGTATTTATCTGATACACATGATACCTTTGAAAGTATTCTGTATTAAGCAGATCATAAATCCGTACGGCATCGGTACGTGGTTTGTATTCGTGGTTGCAGCAGGTGTGTTCGTAATCTCATTGATCATAACGGCATTACTAAGGAAAATCCCTCTGATCCGTAAAATCCTTTAAAACCATACAACCC
>CADAXO010000194.1 GCA_902791885.1 Oscillospiraceae bacterium
CAAGATCCATCAGTACTGCATCATGAGTGCTCCTTCAATGTCTCAGTTCGCCGTTGTTGAGGCTGCCATGAACTGTGATGATCAGGTAAAGGCGATGAGAGATGAATATAACCACAGAAGAAGAGTTATCATCAAGGGCCTGAATGATGCGGGACTTGAGTGTTTCACTCCTTCCGGTGCTTTCTATGCTTTCCCGTCTATCAAGAATACGGGTCTTACTTCAGAGGAGTTCTGCGAGAGATTCCTCATGGAGAAGAAGGTTGCCATCGTACCCGGAAGCGCTTTCGGCGAATGTGGTAAGGACAATGTCCGTATCAGTTACGCAGCTTCAATGGAGAATATAAAGACAGCTATGGAGAGACTTGCTGAGTTTACAGCAGATCTTAAGAAAGGAAAGTAATAATGCTTGAATTTGATAACGTGAGACTTGATCTTGAGTCTTATGAGGAGCCTTTGGCAAACCTTAAGGATTCACTTCATATCGATACGCTTTCAACAAAGATAAGCGAACTTGAGGCGAGAACTCAGGAGCCTGATTTCTGGAATGATGTTAATAAGGCGCAGAAGCTTCAGACAGATCTTCGCCGTATGCAGCAGAGGGTAGAGAATTTCAATAAGCTCACTTCTGAAAGAGAAGATCTTCTTGCTCTTTGCGAGCTTGCCAATGAGGAAGAGGATCTCGATTCGCTTCCCGAACTTACGGAGGGCGTTGAGAAGTTTAAGCAGGACTTCGAGAAGATGCGTCTCGAGACTTTGCTTACAGGTCCTTATGATAAGAACAATGCTATTTTGTCACTGCAGGCAGGTGCCGGCGGAACTGAGGCAATGGACTGGGTAAGCATGCTTTACCGTATGTATACGAGATGGGCAGAATCCAAGGGATATCAGATCCAGCTTCTTGACTATCTCGAAGGTGAAGAAGCCGGAGTAAAGTCCTGTTCCATCAAGGTAATCGGCGAGAATGCTTACGGCTTCTTAAGATCCGAGCTCGGAGTACACAGACTTGTAAGAATCTCACCTTTCGATTCCGCGGGAAGAAGACATACATCGTTTGCTTCATGTGAAGTTATTCCCGAGATGGATACGAATATCGATATCAAGATCGATCCCAAGGATCTGCGTGTAGATAAGTACAGAGCTACGGGTAAGGGCGGACAGCACATCAATAAGACTGATACTGCCGTAAGACTTACACACTATCCTACGGGTATCGTTGTTGCCTGCCAGGCAGAGCGTTCACAGGTTCAGAATATGGAATCTGCCATGAATATGCTTAAGTCCAAGCTTTTCGCGCTTGCCGAGGCAGCCCAGATGGAGAAGATAGAAGACCTGAAGGGTGATCAGAAAGAGATTGCCTGGGGTTCGCAGATCAGATCATATGTATTTTGTCCTTATACACAGGTTAAGGACACCAGGACGGGTTATGAAGAGGTTGATGTCGATGCCGTAATGGACGGTAAGATCGACGGATTTATTAACGCGTTCCTTTCCGGAATGAAGATAGAGAAATAGGAGAGAACAATGAGAAAGAGTTTACTTCACAAGATCGCGGCGGCAGTCTTGACTGTAGCGGTGACCTTCGGAGTATTTACGAATGTTGCTTCGAAGACTGTTAATGCAGATATAGCTGCCAATGCTACGGTTATCAACTGTAACAACGGAGTTAATGTACGTGAGTATCCGACTAATCAGTCAAGAAACATGGGTACCATCGGACTTAACCAGAGAATTCAGGTAACGGGTTCCACTCTTGCTGCATCCACGGATACTTCCGATCTGTCCACATGGTACAGCATCAACTATACTTCCAACGGTGAAGTAAGATCAGGTTATGTGGCTGCATACTATGTAAGACTCGATCCTACAGGTACAGGTCCTTCAGACGGTGCTTTCGAGGCTGCCATCGCTAATTTCCCGGAAAGCTATAAGCCTTATCTTCGTGATATGCATAATGCTCATCCGTCCTGGCAGTTCGTGCCCGTATACACAGGCATCGACTGGAATACGGCTGTTGGTATCGAGACAAGACCCGGAGCTTCGCTTATCAGCAACAGCAGCAACGGTTCCTGGAAGTCCAAGGCAGATTATGCTTATAATGCCGCTACCGGTACTTATAACGTTATTGATGCATCGACTTGGGTAAATGCTTCTCCCGAGATCGTATCTTTCTACATGGATCCGAGAAACTCACTTAATGAGACTGCGGTATTCCAGTTCCTCGATCTGACTTATACAGTCGATAACAGCATTCCTTCATCACACGTTCAGGGGATCCTTCCGGGTACATTCCTTAATACATCTGCTGCTAACCAGAACGGTGATGTTATCAATTACTGCGATATCTTCGCCGATGCAGGCAATATCGCTGATGTTAATCCGATATTCCTTGCAGCTCACTGTATTCAGGAGTGCAGCAAGGGCGGAAGCAATTCTTCCAGAGGTACGACAGGTTACTACAACCTCTTTAACATCGGTGCTTATTCGAATGTTATCGATGCTACTGTAGGCGGTCTGAACTTTGCCCAGAACGGTACAAGTGATCC
>CADAXO010000195.1 GCA_902791885.1 Oscillospiraceae bacterium
TTCCGGATAAATGCGTAATATAGAGAAGCTTCTTCATTACTTTTTCTTAAGGCTCCACTTGATTCCTGCGGTACATACAAGTCTTGCGACTCCGTAATTTACAGGAACAAAATCGCCTATAACAAGGGACTTTGCATTGCCGAAGTTCTCTTTAAGGATCCTGTGGTAATGCTGATTATGGTTATACTTCGGGCTGAACGCCATAAGTTCCTTGCGGTTGGCAACATATGCATCTTTATCACCCGAATACGCCGCTACTACCATCGTCATCAGAAGATAGTAGATAACACGGTAATCGAAGTAATCACGCCAGTAATTATCAGACGTAACAGGATCCATAACACTTCGAAGTTCCTTAGTAGCTTCAACGAAGTTTCTGTAGTGTTCCACATCTTTATAAGATGCGCTCATCGATCCTACAGCGACACGGTAGTTGTATAGCTCGCGGGTTAAGGTAATTGGATTCTTTGCTTCAAGAAGGATACGGATATAGATCTCATCGAAGCATCTGACAAACAAAGAACTGATACCGAGGCGCTCCATAAGAGACCTCTTCACGATCTTGTTCCACGGTTGTGAATTCTGTTCGACAAAAGTCGTATCGACCTTACCCTTATATTCACGGAACCACTTTGCTTTAGTACCGAGTTTTCTGGGAACCCAGGAATAATTACATATAACAAGTTCGCTGTCGTTCTCTATGGCGGTATTGTACATAACCTCGAACATATCGGGCTCTGCATAATCATCGGCATCTATCCAGCCGACATACTCGCCAGATGCAAGCGAAAGACCACTCTCACGCGAAGCATAAAGTCCTCTGTTCTCCTGATGGATAACTCGTGCATCTTCCCGTCCGGCAACTAATCTGTCCAGTATCTTACCGGTCTCGTCGGTACTTCCGTCGTCGATAAAGATGATCTCCATATCATCAAGCGTCTGATTAAGGACAGACTCAGCACACTGCTCGATATACCGATCAGCATTATATGCAGGTATTATCACCGTAACCTTGACTTTATCGCTTCGTTCCATAACCAACTACGTATAATAGCACATCTGCACGTTAATTCTACTGTCCCGAAGAAGACTTCTCATAAAGCCCGATCAGAGCATTAACATGATCAAGATTTCTGCCATAATCAGAAGGTCTCTTCTTCATCCCCGCCTGAACCACTTTAAGATACTCGATGGGCAAAGACTTATATGGAAGCTCCTTTCCCCACACCTTAAGACCTTTCTTCAACGCAAGTGCAGATCTGTGCTTTCCGTCGAAGATATATCTCTTACCGTCAAGCACATAGAAGATAACAGGATCAGACTTCGTATCATCAATAAGTGAAGAAGCTTCATCATACCTTCTACCGTAATGATCCTTCTTATAGACGATCACATCTCTTCCGTCGAGAGCACCTTCCAATGCCAGTCTGTTATATTCAGATCTATAAGGATCACCGGACTCACAGGCTTCCATCAGTTCATAATGAGGTGAACAACTAATCGGCTTATCAAGATGCGTATATTCATCCTTAAGGCAGTCGAATCCAAGATACAAAGATTCAGAATCAAGAAGAACGGACTCACCACTTAATTCACCGACTATAACCCGCTTATTAAACGTCTTCAATCCGTATCTGGTGTAATAAGGCATAGTGACACCGATAAGCTTACAAAGCTTATTGATCGCTCTTATGAAGAAATACCTGATCTTCAGAATCGACACCGCCGTCACCTTCTCTTAACCGTTCTTACACCGATATCAACAACCGCTCTGGCTTCACTTGGGAAGAACAGGAAAACCAGTAAACTGTCGATCAATAATACTATCACGGTTGTATATAAAGCTGCTATGAACCACTGCATATAATTATCTATACCGGAATAATCGAACAGAAGGCTAACAGTCCAGGCAGCACCTATAGCCACAACAGAATATAACACCTTCTTCAATATTCCCCATAAAGGTCTGTCCAGTATGTTCTTACATATATAGGAATGGAAAACCACTATCCTGTACATTAAAGATACTACCGTTCCAATAGCCAAACCTGAAAGTCCTATAAAGTTAACAAGTATTATCGAGAGACCGATATTAAGTCCTGCTTCAACAAATGCACTGTTACGGGTCTGCCTGAAATCTCCCTTGGCAAACACCAGCTGCTCATACGGAGCTTTAATACACATGAAGTAAAGCACACCGCTCATCAGTAAGCCGAAGATATAACGGTCATAATTAACATCATCAACTCCCTTGGTATATACCCTGATAAAGGGAACGATCATCAATGCAGTTACAGTCGCCAAAGAAGTCGTCACATAATATATAAGAACTTCATATTGGGAGAATCTTTTGGTAAGAAGAACCTTCTCACCCTTGGCGATCATATTGCCGAATGCGGCATTAGTTCCTGAACCTATCGCCATAACAGCCTTCTTAACAGCATTGGTAATCATGCTGAATATTCCGTATACGGATACTTCCTTGATATCAAGGAAAACCGTAGCGAGC
>CADAXO010000196.1 GCA_902791885.1 Oscillospiraceae bacterium
GCGCAGTATGACATGACGAAGCAGAGCGCGAGTCCGATGATCGGGATTCGGCGGGTGTGCGGCCACTTCTTATCGACGATCTTGAATACACGGTAGAATGCATAACCGAAGACCAGGCTGATCAGGAAGAACAATCCGCTCATGAGGAATGTCTTGCTGATATCCTGTGACGGGTCCTTCATTCCGATAACGATAGTCAATACTAAGATTCCGATGACATCATCGATGATCGCAGCAGACACGATCGTCGTCCCGACGAATTCGCTGATCTTCCCCAGTTCCTTCAATGTCTGGACCGTAATAGAAACGGACGTTGCGGTCAGTATCAGTCCGACGAATAAAGCTTTATAAAATTCCTCATCACCAAACGGCGCGAACCCGTAGAAACACATGTACAAAATGGTTCCCATTACAAGAGGAACGAACACTCCGGCGCAGGCGATCAGAAGCGCCTTGAATCCGGTCTTCCGAAGGTCTGATATTCGGGTCTCGAGACCTGCGGTGAACATGAGGAGCATGACGCCGATTTCAGCCATATAGCCAAGGAAATCCGAATAGCCGACGAGACCAAGAAGTGAGGGACCGACTATCAATCCGGCGACTATCTCACCTACGACCTGCGGAGCCTTCAGCTTACGGGCTGCCAGTCCGAAGAACTTTGCCGCGATTATGATTATCGCGAGCGACCTAAAAACTTCATACTTCTCCACTTATAACACCTGCCTTCAGAATGTAATGGGACCTACAACTGCCCCGGTATAGCTGATCAGATCGGAAGGCTTGAGCTTAAGCTGAACGCCTCTTGCCCCGGCGCTTACATGAACTACATCAACAAGCTCGATCATCTCGTCTATGAATGTGCGGTATTTCTTCTTCATGCCGATCGGAGAACAGCCTCCGCGGATATAACCTGTTACCTTGAGAAGATCTTTGACGTGGATCATATCGACGCGCTTTACGCCCGCCAATACTGCGGCCTTCTTGAGGTCAAGCTCGTCGTCAACCGAAAGGCAGAACACCAGATACTCGCCCTGGTCGGAAACGGCAGTCAGCGTCTTAAAGACCTGCTCATAAGGTATACCGAAAAACTCTGCGACGTGATGACCGTCAAGATCGTTCTCGTCGTATTCATATTCCATAGCTTCGTAAGGAATCTTATCCTTATCGAGCATGCGCATTGCATTTGTCTTCTTAAGTCCTGCCATAAATACCCTCAACTACTATATATCATCGCCCCGATTATTCAATTCACAAGTGATGATATAATTAAACAAAAATATGAATCAGAGGTCGCTCATGCTTAGTAAGAATTATCCCGAACACGACATCAACAAGGTTTTCGACATCTTCGAAGATACGATAAACAAGGGCGGTGTTTCGGATAAGACCGGTGCGGAGCTGACGCTGATAAATAAGCTTTTCGCTGCGATGCCGCCGGAAGCATCCGAGTATGCCATGATGATGCTGCACGGGACGCCTGCTTCGGAACTTCCCGGGAGCACGAAGGAGATAATGCCGCTTTACGTGAGGTTTTTGAACCTTAAAGACTACCTCGAAAAGGTCAATTCCCTCCGAGATGTGCCGCAGAATCTTTCCACGGACGAGATAATGAAGCGCCATAAGATGATGGACTCTTTGGAGGAGCACGAGAAAGCTTTCGGTGAGCCGCTTCTGGGTTACAGCGTGAACGCAGCCACGGGCGAGACTGAAGAGACCAAAGAAGAACCCGAAGCCGGGAAAGAAGAAGAGGGCTCCGGAGCACTTCATCTCATGAATCAGGCTGCTCCCGTCTTCGCCTGCACGGATCCTGTTAAGACCGCGATGTTCTATGAGGACCACCTGGGCTTCAAAGCAACACACTTAAGCGATGAGAAAATGCCGCACATCAGGCTTGTAAGGGATAATATCGTGATCGCGCTTGTTGAAAGCCCCGTAAGAATGGCACTGCCGACCATGTACGATCTCATGATCTACGTTACCGAGCCGCTGCTGCTTTATCATGAGCTCAAGGCTTCCGGCGTGAAGATCATAGAGGAACTTCCCGAGGCAAAAGAATCCGAGAAGGCCGCTTCCAACAGACAGTTTGTTTTCGAGGATTACGACGGCAGAAAGATCTGCGTCTCACAGTCAAACGAGATAGTTTAAATTATTCCGCGCGCTTAACTTCGACCGTGGATTTCTCCAGAGTCGGCCTGTCCATCACAGCGAGGCGGCCGCACTTGTTGCATGTCATCTTACACTCGGCGCCGACCCTCGTGAGCGTCCACTCGAAGGAACCGCAGGGGTGTTTTTTCTTCATTTTGACGACATCGCCGACCTCATATTTATACAAGAAAAACTTTCCTGGCATGTTATCTCTCCCCTTTTTCGCCTGTTACTTGATTCCGAACGTCACTCGGTCGTTCCCGCCGAAGTCTTTCAGCACTTTAACATTGTTAAACCCTTGATCTATAAGGGTTTGGAAGACTCGCT
>CADAXO010000197.1 GCA_902791885.1 Oscillospiraceae bacterium
ATTAGGACCAACCTGAAAGATTCCGTCAGGCCATATTCTCTGAACCGGGATCAGATCCTGAACCCGTCCCGGCACAGAAAACATTTCCTTATCCTGCTTCAGTATTGTCTGTATGCTCTTGAGCATTAAGTGCCTCCTTGTCTTTCTTAGCGAAATAATCCCCAAGTGCTTTCAGATAGATGTTGTTGGCCTTAACCGTCAGCCTTCTGGGATACAGGAAGTTATCCGTAAGCCATGCCCAGAAGATCTTTTCCATAGGCATGCCGTTATACTTGATGAATCCCATAGCGGCAAAGGGAGCGGCTGCTGCTATGCAAAAATAGGTGATTACTTCCTGCGATACCGTGTTACGGCAGTAGAAGTAAACACCCACAGCAGAAGCAACAGCGAGTCCGGAGCATATAAGCTGTCTTAAGTTAAGACCGAAGAAAACGCCTTCGGTATATTCGCGAATG
The DNA here is from genome assembly GCA_902791885.1 of Oscillospiraceae bacterium. The sequence goes on from CADAXO010000197.1 coordinate 456, forward strand.
TCTTTGTTAATGTTTATTTCCATGAACGAACCTCCTTACAAACCCATCATGTCGTGGATGATACGGTCCGAGCCCTTAACCAAACCCAGTAAAACCAGCATATTGAAAACGACACTGACAACATATCCCCACACCATCTGTATAGGTTCTAATGTTGTATCTATAGCAGTCGGTGAAGATGCTGCATAAGCGGTGAAGATTATGCAGGCAAGGACGATAACGACGCCCTGAAGACAAACACCGGCGAAGCTTTTAAGGAAACTTTTACCAATGTTTTCCGTAGGCTGACCCGCTATTGTAGATAACGGGATTGGTGCTATTGCTGCATAGATAAAGATCCTGAAGAATCTTCCGTATACGGTAAGAAGCAGGACCATACTGATTACGATAAGAGCTATGTGAGCTATGAAACATACCGCCCAAAGTGGGATTGCACCGTCAAGAATGCCGACACTATCAAACTTTGATGAAACATCAGATGGAATAGTAAATTCCAAGGCGGTGCCGATTGGATTTGCTGCCGTTATAGTCGAAATCACGCTTTGAACGATGATAACGAAGTTGACGAGCAGTTTAAGGCAGTTATCGACCAAAGCCTTAGCTATGGCAAAACGGATAAACACCTTAACTGCTGTCTCAGGCTTCTTGAGCTCGGCAAAGCTCCCGCAGGTCTTGATTACACCTATCGTGAAAAACAAGACCAGGAGAGCAGTGCCTACCGCGCCCAAAACACCATTGATAGTCTCAATGATGCTCCAGATCGTGCCGCCTTTGAACGATTGAGGGGAAGCTGTAAGGATGGCCCACATCTTGTCGAGCATATCTCCAAGGTATGCGAGACCTTGCATAAGCTCATACCAAGCAGCGGTACCCATAAATGCACCTCCTTAACTCAGGTGAAAACACCAGGAGCGATCGCAGTAAGGATAGACTTTGCGAAGACGATAATGAGACCGCCTGCAAGGCAAAGGAATCCCTGAGATCTCTGGGACGGATCGTGGCTCTGGAAGCTCATACCGACCTGAACAAGACCCCAGCCTGCAAGGATAATGCCGATTGCTCTGATAATGCCGAAGATGATGTTCGACATGTTATTGATAGCAGTCTCGGCTTCACTCTCAGCCAAAACAGGAACCATAAAGACTCCGACGATCGCACAGGTTATGGCGGTCATGAGATATCTCTTTAAGATTGCCTTTTTCTTGTCTTTAGCAAGAGTAGTTATTTCTTTGTTCTTTCTCATACTAATTCTCCTTTGTTTGGTATTTGTTTTCGAGTTCCTCATTAGTGAGAACCTCAAAGTCGTGTTGTTCCGTAACAAGGTCTTCAATATCGACGGCCCTGTTTCGTAACTCCGGATCGTTGCCAACCAAAGAAACGGTTGCAACAGATCTCGTATCTCTTCCGTGGATGAAAGGCTTTGCACCGCCGTCTTCCGTGAATGCAATCTTGGGATGCTTCATGAGATCGTATTTGAGATCCATTACCGGATACTCACCTCTGATGAATAAGATCGCGTAGCGGTTATCCAGCATTCGGACTTCATCGGGTGTCATGAGTTCTCTGGCCTGCAGCTGGTCATTCTTTGTGTAGGACCCGTTTCGACCTCTGTTGAGACCATAAGAGTTCGTATCGATCGTTTCCTTACCCAAGAGTTCACTGACGTATTTATGCGTGCTTTGCTCATTTCCGCCTAAATAGAGGAACTCATCGCAGTTACCCGTAATGGATTCCCAGTTCTTTTCAAAAAGGGCTTTAAGTTGAGCCATGTTCTGCAGGATTATGCTTACGGATATCTCACGGGATCTCATCGTTGCGAGAAGTGAATCAAAAGAGTCGGGAAGACAGACGTTTGCAAACTCGTCCATAATGAAATGAACGTGATAGGGAAGACGTCCGCCGTGTTCAAAGTCGGCACAGCGATATAACTGCTGGAAGAGTTGCGTATAGAGCATGCCGATAATGAAGTTATAAGACTGATCGTTGTCCGGGATGATCGCAAAGATAGCG
>CADAXO010000198.1 GCA_902791885.1 Oscillospiraceae bacterium
TCTATGCATCTGTAAGCTGATAATCGGAATTAAACTGATCAGAAAGAACTGCCTCGTGTGACTTTGTCTCATGAGGCATTTTTTATCTGTGACATGGTAGAATAACAGTATGAAGACTACTTATGACACCACTGCTTTTGCCAAGATCAACATCTTCTTAAGATGCTGCGGCAAGTTCCCTAACGGATATCACAGACTCTATATGCTCATGCAGGAGATCGGCCTCGGGGACGATATCCTTGTTGAGACTGATGATGAGAAAGAGTACTCGATAGATATCGATTCTGATGTCGACATCCCGAAAGAGAAGGACCTGGGCTATAAGGCTGCCAAGGCTTTTTATGATGCTTATGAAGCTAAGCTTAAGGAAGAGGGAGCAACTGACATAAAGTTTCCCTACACACGCATTAAGGAGACAAAGAATGTGCCTTCACAGGCAGGCTTAGGCGGAGGAAGCTCAGATGCGGCGGCGATCCTCATGATCCTGCAGCAGCATTTCGGCAATCCGTTTCGGCAATCCGTTAAGTTCCGACGAGCTTCTTGCTGTAAGCAGCAAGTTAGGTGCAGACGTACCGTTCTTTCTTACGGGAGGCACCTGTATCTGCGAGGGAGTGGGAGAGATAGTGACCAAGCTTCCCGATCTGTCGGGGATAGATATAGTTCTTGTAAAACCTCAGGAAGGCGTGTCGACGGCGGAGTGCTACAGATTATCCGATGAGGAATATGAGCCTTTCGATGAGCAGGCGTATAAAGCCCGCATGAACGCAGTGTTTAATAACGAGAAGCTTAAGCCCATCGAGCGCATTAAAGAGGCGGGAGCAGGTCTTATAAACGACCTCGAGTCTCCTGCGGTTAAGCTTTTGCCCCGCATAACGGATATTAATGAAGCAATAAAAGAAACCGGCGCCGCGTTTTCCGCGATGACCGGTTCCGGAAGTTGTGTATTCGGTTTATATGAGGATGAGAAGTCCCGTGACGCTGCTGTCGCAAGTCTTAATGAGGATCCCCGTACGTCAGGCTGTCAGATTATTCCTTCCGTTCTGATCTGACATATAAGCGAACAGTCCTCTCTCGTATCCTCTTGAGTCTTCGCTGTCGAGGATGACGAATCCCCTGTTAATATAGAACTCCTTCATCTTGAGGTTCGATATTGCTGTATGGAGCAGTACGAGTCCCGATCTTGTAGATACGGGCATACGTAAAGCTTCGTTCATCAGCGATACTCCGAGACCTGTATCCCTGTAATCTGCTGCAACAGCGAAACGCGAGATATATGCGCAGTCCCTGTACTCTGAAAGTGTCCTTCTTGTCTGTGTCGAGAAGCTGTACTTCATCGGATTGTCGCAGTAGTTAACGGTGATGGTGCCTATAGGCTCACCATCGCATTCCGCGATGATGCAGTGGTGCCTTCTGATCCTCTCCTTTACGGAGTCGACTCCTTCGGTGAGAGACTCAAGCACATCCGCTTTGATACCCGATGCCATCCTGTAGTACTCCATCGCTTCACGGATGAGTACACTTATCTTCTTGGCATCTTCGGTTACCGCTTCTCTTATTATTATCTCCGGCTGGTTTTCCTGCATGGCGTAATATCCGATCAGGAATTTAAGAAGCAGTTAACAAGGATAGCCTTATGGGCATGGAGCCTGTTCTCGGCTTCCTGGAAGACATAGCTTCTCGGGCCGTCGATGATATCCTCTGTAACTTCATAGCCTCTGTATGCGGGCAGACAGTGGAGGAAGATGGCATCCTTATCTGCAACATCGAAAAGCTCTTTGTTGATCTGGTAATTCTTGAAGATCTCTACTCTCTTAGCCTTCTCGTCTTCCTGACCCATGGATGTCCATGTGTCTGCGTAAAGAACGTCAGCATCCTTGGCAGCCTCGTAAGGATCTTCTGTCATAAGAACCTTGGAACCTGTGATCTTGGCATCAGTAAGAGCCTGCTGAACATACTTATCGGGGCATGTGTAGTCCTTGGGTGAAGCTACAGCGATATCCATACCAGCCTTGGCGCAAGCCTGCAGGAGTGAGTTGGCAACATTGTTTCCGTCGCCGATATATGCGAGCTTTAAGCCCTTGAGTTCGCCCTTAACTTCCTTGATGGTAAGAAGGTCAGCGATCATCTGTGTGGGATGCTGGTCGTCTGTAAGGCCGTTGATAACGGGGATGGAACCGTACTTGGCAAGATCTACTACATCCTGATGAGCGAAAGTTCTGATCATGATTCCGTCTACCATTCCGGAGAGAACGTTGGCTGTATCGTGGATAGTCTCGCCTCTGCCGATCTGGATGTCGTTATTGCTCAGGAACAGCGCCTGACCGCCTAACTGGTACATGCCTACTTCGAAAGAAACACGTGTCCTTGTGGAGGACTTAGTGAATATCATGGCAAGAGACTTGCCCTTAAGATAGTGGTGCTCGATTCCGGCCTTAGTCTTGGCCTTCATGTCTGCTGCTATATCAAGAAGATAGTTAAGCTCTTCTATTCCTACGTCTTCGTGAAGATCGATAAAATGCTTCATTTTACTTATCCTTTCTGTTTCCCTTTAAGATCTTACCCAATGCCGTTACGAACATAGCCGCTTCACGCTGTGTGATTATAAGCGGAGGTGCGATCCTGATGGTGGATGTTCCGATAGAGCTTACGAGGAAGCCTTCCTGCATGAGACGTGTCTTCATGCCTGCTGCCTGTATGGACTCGTCAAACTCGATTCCGATGAGGAGGCCTTCGCCTCTTACGTCAACGATCTTGTTGTACTTTTCCTTAAGCTCATTAAGTTTATCAAAAAGGAATGCACTTACGGAATTGACATTAGCAAGAAGATTCGAGTCTTTATCCGTGAGTTTGTCGATAAC
>CADAXO010000199.1 GCA_902791885.1 Oscillospiraceae bacterium
ATCGGTGAGCCTGGTACACAGCTCACGATGAGAACGTTCCACTCCGGTGGTATCGCTAACTCCGGTGAGGATATTACACAGGGTCTCCCTCGTGTCGAGGAGCTTTTCGAGGCAAGAAAGCCTAAGGGTGAAGCTATCATCTCCGAGATCGACGGTACAGTTAAGCTCATCACAAATGAGTCCGCTAAGCGTGAGATCGTTGTTACACCTGCTCCGGGTGCTACAGATAAGGAAGGCATCCTCCTCGCAGAGTGCCACTACACAGTTCCTACATCCGCAACATTGAAGGTTGCAGACGGCGACGAAGTAGAGGCAGGCGATATGCTTACAGACGGTGCTGTTAACCCTGCAGACATCATGAGAATCAAGGATGAGCGTGGTGTTCAGAAGTACATCGTAAGCGAAGTAGTTAAGTCATATAAGAGCGGTGGTGTTTCCATCAACGATAAGCACATCGAGATCATCACAAGACAGATGATGAGAAGAGTACGTATCGACGATCCGGGTGACACACCTTTCATGACAGGTACAACAGTTGATATGCTCGACTTTGCAGCTGAGAACGAGAAGGCAGAGAAGGCAGGCCTCAGAAAGGCTGAGGGAAGAAGACAGCTCCTCGGTATCACAAAGGCTTCACTTGCTACAGACTCCTTCCTCTCTGCAGCTTCCTTCCAGGAGACAGCAAGAGTTCTCACAGACGCTGCAGTTAAGGGTAAGATCGACCCGCTCATTGGCTTGAAGGAGAACGTTATCATCGGTTCCATCATCCCTGCAGGTACAGGTGTACCGAAGTACAGAGATATTACGGCTGTTCCTGTTATCAAGGAGAACAGCAGAATCCTTACAGGTGAGGATTACGATCCTTCTTCCGAGAATGCTTCTATGTTCCAGAATGCTTACCTCGATCAGGTAGCTCTCGAGAACGCTGAGGCAGACGCGGCAGCAGCTGAAGCAGAGGCTAAGGCAGCCGAGGCAAGAGGAGAAGAGTAATACAGCTGTTATCAGTACGAAATATTACTTGAAGTATAATAAGGTCGCATCAGTATACGGTGCGACCTTTTTGCTTTGAGGGGGCATTATGAAGTTTACAAGAACTATAAAGACTATTGTGACCGCAATTCTTACGGCCTCTATACTTCTATGTGCCGTAAAGATCCCTGTAAGCGCCGCGACACGTGAGGAGTATGTATCCCAGTTCGTTGAGCGTATGTATACCATGGTCTTGGGAAGAACGTCCGATCCTACCGGAATGGGCTACTGGACGACGGGGCTTCTTAACGGTCAGCTCGACGGAGCTTCCTGTGCTCTCGGATTTTTCGAAAGTGATGAGTACAAGGCGAAGAACAAGTCAGACGAGCAGTATGTAAAAGCTTTGTATTCCGTTATCCTCGGAAGAAACGCAGATCCCAACGGACTTACATACTGGATGAGCTACCTTGCAGGCGGCACTTCAAGATACTATGTTCTCGCAGGTTTTGTAGGTTCCGATGAGTATACCGGTATCTGCAATTCCTACGGAATAACTAGAGGCGAGCTTCCCATGGATCCTGCGCAGGCTGAGGTTGGCACCCCCGGAACATTCGTTACAGGCGAAGACGGCGGACTTTACATGAGAAGTGTGTCGGGAACTACACTTACCGGCTGGCAGAGAAACGGCGGTTACAGATATTATTTTGATCCCAATAACGGCGGACGCGCTGCTACAGGCTGGACTTATATCGACGGCTTGAAGTACTACTTCGATAACCAGCATCATCTCGTTCAGAATGTCGACTCCATAATCGGCAGACAGTCTTCTTACTATGTAACTGTTAACCATGCGACTGAGACGGTCATGATCTACGCACAGGAGACTCCGGGCGGCCCTTACAACATCCCCGTAAGAGCTATGGTCTGCTCTTCTGCAAGAGCCGGCTACGAAAACATCGAGGGAACATATCCAATCAGAAGAGGAAGCAGATGGGGCGTTCTCGGAACACCCGGTGCCTGGGTTTACGGACAGTATACCTGCCAGATCTCAGGCAACTACCTTTTCCACTCCTGCTGGTACCACGAGAACGGCAACCCCGATTCACTGTCGGTAGCCCAGTACAATATGCTTGGTAATCCCGCTTCCCACGGCTGCATCAGACTCTGTGTTGCAGATGCAAGATGGATTTTCGAGAACTGCGGCAACACATCCAACGTATATCTGTTTACTTCGAACGAGCCCGCGCCTTTCGACAGGCCCGAGCCTCAGCCGGCAATTCAGCTCCACGGAGACTACGGCCACGATCCGACGGATGTTTAAGGTAATCTCACGGTTGATCTGATGTATAATAGGTAAGCAATTTACTATATACAAGAGGATCACATGAGAGAATTAGACCTTAACAACTTTACAAAAGAATTATCATCAGGAGCACCGGTCCCGGGAGGGGGCGGTGCTTCTGCACCAGGATATCGAGCGTATCATTGATGAGGCAGTAAGACTTAATGAGAAGATGCTTACTCTTATCGAGAAGGACGCTGAGGCTTTCGAGCCTTTGGCAAAAGCATATTCCATCCCCAAGGAAGAACCCGGAAGAGACGAGATACTGGAGAAGGCACTCTATGAGGCTGCTATGGCTCCCCTCGAGATCGTTAAGTGTTCCAAGGAAGTGTCCGCCCTTATTAAGGAGCTTGTTGTTAAGGGCTCACGCCTAGCGATAAGTGATGTAGGTGTTGCGGCGGCAGCGTGTGAGGCTTGTGCCAAGGGCGCTTCCATGAACGTTTACATTAACACGAAGCTCATGAAGGACAGGGATGCTGCAGCTAAGCTTAACGCGGAGACGATCGCACTCGTAGATGAGATAAGCGAAGACTGCAAGGCAGCTTACGATGAAGTTAAGGGAGGTCTCGGAGCATGAGAGAGTTACTCGGAAAACCCGTTGCGGATTCTATAGTCGAGTCGCTTGCACCTGAAGTGGCAGCACTTAAGGAGAAGGGCAAGGTACCGACACTTGCAGTTATCAGAGTAGGTGCGAGGGAAGATGACCTTGCATACGAGAGAGGACTTACGAAAAGATTCGAGTCCGCTTCCTGCGGCGTTAAGAAGATCGAGCTTCCCGAGGACGTAACACAGGAGCAGCTTGATAAGGCTGTGGCAGATGCCGATGCAGATCCTTCTGTTGACGGCATCCTGATGTTCAGACCTCTTCCCAAGTCTTTGACGGATAAGAATGTTCTTAACACTATAAGTGCCGTTAAGGATGTGGACGGAATGGGTAAGGCCAACATGGCTGATATCTTCTCCGGTGCAGGCGAAGGCCACGCACCCTGTACGGCTCAGGCTGTAATCGAGATGCTTAAGTTCCACGGCATTGATATCAAGGGCAAGAAGGTTACGGTAGTAGGCCGTTCGCTTGTTATCGGCAAGCCTGTAGCGATGCTCCTTCTCAAGGATAATGCAACAGTTAAGGTATGCCACACTAAGACAGAGGACCTCAAGGCCGAGTGTCAGTGGGCTGATATCGTAGTTGCATGTGCTGGCAAAGCGAAAATGCTTACGGCTGATTACTTCCGTGCAGGTCAGACTGTAATCGACGTCGGAATGAATGTCGATGAGGAAGGCAAGCTTTGCGGTGACGTAGACTTCGCTTCCGTAAGCGAGATCGTCGATGCCATCACTCCCGTACCCCGCGGAGTAGGTTCTGTTACGACATCCGTTCTGCTTCGTGCAGTAGTTCAAAATGCAGGATTATGAGAAAGAATTAATTAGTAAGCAGGAGAGAGTCTGGAAACTGTTGTCCGGACTCGTTCCTGTAATTGAGCCCATTATCGGGGCGGATGATCCTTACCATTACCGTAATAAAGTGCACGCCGCATTCGGCATGGAGCGCGGTAAGATCATTGCGGGCACATACGAGCCCGGCACACATAAGATAATCAACGGAGGCGGCAGTGACCTCGAGAATGAGGCTGCCGTCAAAGTCGTTAACGACATCGTAAAGACAGCATCCAAATACCACATGAGCATCTATAACGAGAAGACGGGACAGGGCTTTCTGCGACGTGTTCTTATCAGGACTGCTGACGGAACGGGACAGATGCTGGTCGTCGTTGTCGTTACGGATCATATGTTTCCGGGGAAGAAGAACTTTGTAAAAACTCTTGTTAGTAAGCACCCGGAGATTACATCGATCGTCATCAATATAAACCGCCGCACCGACTCCATGATCTTAGGTGATAAGTCGGAAGTCTGCTACGGCCCGGGATACATCACTGATACGCTTCTCGGGAAGAAGTTTACGATAAGTGCGGAGTCCTTCTATCAGATAAACAGGAAGCAGGCGGAGAAGCTTTATACGAAAGCTATCGAGTATGCCGCGTTAAGTAAATCCGACCGTGTGCTCGACGCGTACTGCGGCACGGGAACGATCGGGATATGTATGTCAGACCACTGCAGATCGGTCATCGGTGTTGAGCTTAATCCCAAGGCGGTATCTGACGCAGGCCACAACATAAAGAAGAATAACGCGTCGAATGTGAAGGTTATAAAGGCCGATGCGACAGAGTATATGGAGGATACTGCGGCTGCGGGGAAGAACCGCTTTGATGTCGTCATCCTCGACCCTCCGCGCGAAGGAACGACACCTGAATTTATAAAGGCATGCGG
>CADAXO010000200.1 GCA_902791885.1 Oscillospiraceae bacterium
ACGGTAACCAAGACGCCCATTGAAGGCCTTTATGTTATAGAGCCCGCAGTTCACGGAGATGAGCGCGGATATTTCATCGAGACTTATAATCAGAGGGATATGGCGGAAGCCGGACTTAATCAGGTGTTCGTCCAGGACAATCAATCGATGTCGACAAGAGGCGTATTAAGAGGACTTCACTATCAGAAGGAGCACCCCCAGGCTAAGCTCGTAAGAGCCATCAAGGGAGAGGTGTTCGACGTTGCGGTAGACCTTAGAAAGGACAGTCCTACTTACGGACAGTGGTACGGCCTTATCCTTTCGGAGGAGAACAAGAAGCAGTTTCTGATCTCTGAAGGATTTGCACACGGATTCCTCGTATTAAGCGAGACAGCGGAGTTCTGCTACAAGGTAACAGACTTCTGGCATCAGGGAGATGAAGGCGGACTTCGCTGGGATGACCCTGATATCGGCATTGAATGGCCTGATGTTAAGGACGGTAAGTTCTCTGACGGAACTCCTCTTAATATCAACGACCGCGACAGAAATTTCCCCGGACTTAAGGAAGCGTTCAGTTTTTGATGATGGATAAGTTGATCCAGCGTTCAGTTTTTGATGATGGATAAGTTGATCCCAGTAGTTATTCCCTCCTATGAACCGGATGAGAGATTCCCGGCTATATTGGAGGACATTAAGAATGCCGGCATAGGCCCCGTTATCGTAGTCGATGACGGCAGCGGCGATGCATATCAAAGTTTCTTCAAAGAGGCGGAAAGACTTGTCTCTCCTTTAGGCGGTAAGGTTCTTCACCACGAAGTAAACAAGGGTAAGGGAAGAGCTCTTAAGACTGCCTTTTCCTACATCCTCGAGAATATGCCCGAAGCAATGGGCTGCGTTACGGCAGACTCGGACGGTCAGCATACAGTCGAGTGCATTAAGAAGTGTATGGATGCCTTATCAGAGCATCCCGACAGCCTTATTCTCGGAGTAAGAGATTTCTCCGGAGAAGATGTTCCTTTCAAGTCACGCTTCGGCAACAACTTGACGATATTAGTCTGCAGCTACTTATGCGGTGTCAAGGTCTCGGATACTCAGACCGGTCTTCGCGGTATCAGTGCTCCTTTCATGAAGGAGCTTCTTGATGTCGACGGCGAGAGGTTCGAATTCGAGACAAGGATGCTTATAGTTACCAAGGATAAATACCCGATAGTTGAGGTTCCGATCAAGACGATCTACGACTCGAAAGAGAACCATCAGACACACTTTAATCCCATCAAGGATTCGATCAGGATCTATAAGATATTCGGAGCGATATTCGCGAAGTTCCTGTTCTCGTCCTTATCGTCCTGCGTGATCGATCTCGGACTTTTCTATGTGTTCTGCAAGCTGTACGTCGTATTCTTCGATTCCGCGATATATGTAACGGCAGCTACGATCGCCGCGAGAATACTGTCAGCCACTTACAATTATCTGGTTAATTATCTGTTCGTATTCAGAAGCGGAAAGGGCCACGCATCTTCATTCCCGAAGTATGTCGCTCTTGCCATAGCTCAGATGACATTGTCGGCAGGACTTGTCACCATACTCGTCTCGATCTGTCCGGGGGTAAATGAGCTTCTGTTCAAGATCCCCGTTGACCTTATTCTGTTCCTTCTGAGCTACTATATTCAGAGGCGCTTCGTCTACTGATGGAAGAAGAGAAGAAGACTAAGGGGACGGGTAATGCTCTGATATACGGTATAGCTGCCGTTCTTCTTTGTCTTGTGACTATTCTGTCCATTGACTGGCATTTGGGCAAAAGGACGCTCGGTGATTCTTACGAGTCCCACATCTACAGCGGTGCAACATTCAGGCTTCTAAGCGTCTCCGTTGACGGGGACGATCAGCTGTTCCTGTTTAATTATGACCAGCGCTATGACGATACTTTTGTATTCAGATATGACGATAATACTGATTCATATTTGATCACCAGACATAACCTCGACGGTTATCTTACCGAGACCGAGGATCACGGGCTGCGCTTAAGTGCGGTACCGGAAGGATCAAGGTCTTCCTGGAACATCCAAAGGATCGGGAACACTATGTATTATCTCATCATCAACGCTTCTGACGGATATGCGATAAGAGAGACTGACGACTGCCACTGCGTGATGAGCATCCCCGATGAGAACGAACCTTTGATGCAGATGAGGCTTCAATGAGTACGGGCGATATGAGCGTTAAGACATCGAAAAGCAGTTCATGGTACGTTGTGTTGTTCGTGCCTTCTTTGGTGCTTCTCATGGCAGATTATATTGCTTCGTTTACTCCGGTTCTGGGGTCTCTTCCTGCTGAATTCGGAGGTTACGGAAGACTTGCTGCTGCGTTTTCCGCCGTAATCGGCATTTTCCTCAAGGCGGGCAAGGCGGATATCATCAGGAAGTTGATCCTCCCCGTAACGGCGGCATTAGGACTTATCGTACTTCTTGAGACGGGAATGCCTTACGTTCTTGATCTTGCACTTGCCGTGATGATGTTTGCCTGCGTTGATGTGTGTTCTATAGCAGTAACGGTATTTACTTTCTTCTCATGCGTCACGGGGGCGACGGTAATACTCGCTCTTAAAGGATACGTGAGAGTTTATGTGATGGACGGCCAAAGTTCATGGGGCTTTGTTAAGCCTTCGTATCTTTGGGCTTCGGTGATAATCATTGTCTTATCTTTGGGAATCATTATCGGGCTTCTTATTAAAGATAAGAAGATTAAGCCCCTGCTTATAAAGGGTATATTCGCGGGACTTATAAGTGCCGCACTGGTGGTTGCGGTACTGAAGGCTCAGGACCTCGCGGCTCCCGTTGAAGCGGGATCTTATGAGATCTACGGCAGGGATACGGCTCTTGCTTTGGAAGTCAGGATGAAGGGTTTTGAAGATTACGATGTCGGCTTCGGAAGATCGGAGGCTTCATCATTTACCATTACTCCTTCGGG
>CADAXO010000201.1 GCA_902791885.1 Oscillospiraceae bacterium
TTTTCCGGGGCAGCTTTTATGTTGTACTTTAGTATTTTATCTGAATATCTTCTTCAGATTCTCGAAGAACGAATTCTTCTTCGTGTAGTTCTTATCGGTCAGTGACTGCTCGAAAGAACGAAGCATCTTCTTCTGCTCCTCGGAAAGCTTCGTAGGTATCTCTACCACGAACCTGATCGTGTGGTCTCCTCTTAAGGAAGGAGTATTCTTATCGGTGATACCCTTGTTCTTGAAGGTTACCTGATCGCCGGGCTGTGTGCCTTCCTTGATCTGGTACTTGAACGGGCCGTCGATACTCGGAACATCGATCTCTGCACCCAATGCAGCCTGACCTAAAGTGATCGGCACTTCGCAGAAAGTATTTCTTCCCTGACGGACAAATACATCGTGCTTTTTAACCTTGAACTCGATGTAGAGGTTACCCTTGGAACCGCCGTTTCTGCCGGGCTCACCCTCGCCGTAGATTGGCAGGAGATCTCCAGTATCGACACCTGCAGGTATCTTTACATGCAGCTGCTTCTTGATGATCTTGCGGCCCTTGCCCGAACAGTCGGGACAGGGAGTTCTTATAACGGTACCGCGGCCGCCGCACGCAGGGCAGTCCTTCGTTACCATCGTCATGCCGAAAAGCGTCTGTGTCTGAGTCTGGATACGTCCGGATCCTCGGCAGGAAGGACATGTCTCAGGAGCAGTACCCGCCTTTGCACCGGAGCCCTTACAGGATGAACAGAGGTCTTCTCTTGAGAAAGATATATCCTTCTCACAGCCGAAAGCCGCCTCCATAAACTCAAGGGTCATGCCGTACTTAAGGTCTGCACCCTTCTGGGGACCGTTACGTCTTCTAGAGGACGAACCGCCGAATCCTCCGAACCCGCCTCCGAAGAAGGAGTTGAAGATATCCATAGGATCGAACTCTGCACCGAAGCCGCTGTAGCCTCCGCCTCCGAATCCGCCTGAGCCGTCGACCGCGCCCTTACCGAACTGGTCGTACTTTCTTCTCTTATCGGCGTCGGACAGAACGGAATAAGCCTCGTTAACGTCCTTAAACTTCTGCTCCGCAGCCTTATCACCCGGGTTAAGGTCCGGGTGATACTGCTTAGCTAATTTACGATAGGCCTTCTTGAGCTCTTCGTCTGAACAGCCCTTCTGGACGCCTAAGATGTCATAATAATCGCCTGAAGCCATCGCTTTTGTTTACTCCTTAGAAGTCTCCGCCTGCGCTCTTGAATCCGTCAGGATTAGCACCCTCAGCGCCGCCTGCCTGGCCTGCATCACCGTAACCTGCGAAGTCCTCAGGGTTAGGTGCACCCTGAGCTCCTGCAGCACCGGATGCCTGATAGAACTTTTCGCCGAGCTTCATGAGAACGTTGCTTACATTCTCTGTCTCAGTCTTCATTGCTTCTGTATCGTCCTTAGCGATTGCATCCTTAAGCTTTGTGAGAGCCTCGTTGATGGGAGCCTTGTCTTCCTCGGATACCTTGTCGCCGAAGTCTGTGAGAGCCTTCTCTGTCTGATATACAGTGGACTCAGCCTTGTTCTTGATGTCTACCTTCTCCTTACGCTCCTTATCCTCAGCAGCGTGGAGCTCAGCTTCCTTGATAGCCTTCTGGATATCTTCCTCACTCATGTTGGAAGAAGCTGTGATACCTCGATCTGCGGTACACCGCGGGGTGCGGGTGCGATACCGTCGAGGATGAAGTTACCGAGTGACTTATTGTAAGCTGCGATCTCACGCTCACCCTGGAGTACGTGTACGTCAACCTGTGTCTGGTTGTTGGCAGCTGTAGAGAATACCATGGACTTCTTAGCAGGGATAGTTGTGTTTCTCTCGATCATCTTTGTGAAGATGGTACCAAGCCCTTAACATCACCTGTAAGAACAGCAGCCTGGATAGCAGCACCGATAGCTACGCACTCATCAGGGTTGATGCCCTTGAAAGGCTCCTTGCCGAAATAATTCTTAACAGCGTCCTGAACTGCAGGGATTCTTGTGGAACCGCCTACGAGGAGGATCTTGTTGATATCGCTTGTTGTCATCTTAGCATCAGCGAGAGCTCTCTTAACAGGCTCCATTGTCTTAGCAACGAGGTCAGCTGTGAGCTCATCGAACTTAGCCTTTGTAAGTGTGATGTCCATGTGCTTAGGACCTGTAGCATCAGCTGTGATGTAAGCGAGGTTGATGTTGGAAGAAGCAACACCGGAAAGCTCGATCTTAGCCTTCTCAGCAGCCTCACGAAGTCTCTGCATAGCCATTCTGTCGTTACGGAGGTCAACACCGTCGGAGTTCTTGAATGTCTCTACGAGATAGTCAACGATCTTGTTATCGAAGTCGTCACCGCCGAGTCTGTTGTTACCTGCTGTAGCAAGAACCTCGAATACGCCGTCGGAGATGTCGAGGATGGATACATCGAAAGTACCGCCGCCCAAGTCAAATACGAGGATCTTCTGGTCTTCTTCCTTATCAAGGCCGTAAGCCAAAGAAGCAGCTGTAGGCTCGTTTACGATACGGAGAACCTCAAGTCCTGCGATCTTACCTGCGTCCTTAGTAGCCTGACGCTGTGAGTCTGTGAAGTAAGCAGGAACTGTGATAACTGCCTGTGTTACGGGCTGTCCGAGGTAAGCTTCAGCATCGCTCTTAAGCTTACTAAGGATCATCGCGGAGATCTCCTGAGGTGTGTAGGACTTGTCTGCGATGTTTACCTTATAGTCGGAACCCATCTCTCTTTTGATTGACTGAACTGTTCCGTCAGGATTTGTAACTGCCTGACGCTTTGCTACCTGACCGATAAGTCTCTCGCCGTCCTTAGTGAAAGCGACGACTGAAGGTGTTGTTCTGTTACCTTCGGGATTAGGGATTACTACTGTTTCAGAACCTTCCATTACTGCTACACATGAGTTTGTAGTACCAAGGTCAATACCGATTACTTTTGCCATTTTTATATTCCTCCTATAGTTGTAGTTTTACTTATTTCTTGCTCTCAAGGATCTTGTCTACGATTCCGTAATCAAGTGCTTCCTGAGCTGTCATCCAGTGGTCTCTGTCTGTGTCTCTCATGAGGTCCTCGAGAGGTCTGTTACATGCATCTGCAAGGATCTGGTTGAGTCTTGTTCTCGTATCCTTGATGTGCTCTGCAGCGATCAAGATCTCTGTTGCCTGGCCCTGAGCGCCGCCCAAAGGCTGGTGGATCATTACCTCTGCGTTAGGCAGGATGCATCTCTTACCCTTAGTTCCTGCTGCGAGGAGAACGGATCCCATTGAAGCTGCCATACCCATGCAGATCGTCTGTACGTCAGGCTTGATGAGCTTCATCGTGTCGTAGATCATGAGACCGTCCGTTACGGATCCTCCGGGGCTGTTGATGTAGAACTGAATGTCCTTATCGGGATCCTCTGCCTCGAGGAAGAGAAGCTGTGCCGTGATAAGGCTTGCTGTTACGTGGTTAACTTCCTCGGAAAGGATAACGATTCTCTCCTTCAAAAGTCTTGAATAGATATCGTAAGCTCTCTCGCCTCTTGATGAGGACTCGATGACTGTAGGTACCAATGATGATCTGATGTCATAAATGCTGTCCATTGTTTTACTCCTTATATGTTAGTTATCAGTTAGCTACCTGAACCACCGCATGTCTTACCACACGGTCCTTGAGGATATAACCCTTCTGGAATACCTGAGCTACCTCATTCTCTCCCAGGGAGTCGTCCTCCGTATGCATTACGGCTTCGTGAAGATTAGGGTCAAAAGCCGTTCCTCTTTCGCAGGGGATCTCAGTTACATTGATCTTATTAAGAACATCCTGTGCCTGCTTCTTGATAAGCTCGAGACCCTGGAGCATCTTGTCCTCCTTCTCGGTCTCCTCTGCCTCATCGGCAACAGCTGTCTTCGCGGCATCAAGCGCTCTGTCAATGTTATCGAGTACTGCGAGCCACTGCTTCGTTACCTCAACAACGGCGCTTGCATAGAGATCTTCCTTCTCCTTCGCGGTTCTCTTACGGAAGTTATCGTACTCAGCGAAAAGCCTTACGTACCTGTCCTCCAGCTTCCTTATCTCTTCCGATGCATCGGATCCGTCATCAGCTTCAGACTCATCG
>CADAXO010000202.1 GCA_902791885.1 Oscillospiraceae bacterium
ACGAGAAGGTCTCTCGTATATGTTGCAGAGCACTACTGCGGCATGAAGATCGATGAGAGAGAAGTAACTCTCGAGGAAGTAATGAGCGGCGCATTCTCAGAGGGCGGCCTTTGCGGTACTGCTGCAGTTATCTCACCTCTCGGTAAGATCAACGATCACGGCAAGGAGTTCGAGTTCTCTAACGGCATGACTGAGATGGGCCCCGTTATGACAAAGCTTCGTGAGACATTGACAGGTATCCAGATGGGTACAGTCGAAGCTCCCGAGGGTTGGATCGTCGAGATCGAGTGCTGATAAGTTTTGCTTACTGAAGCGGGGACCCATGCGGTTCCCGCTTTTTTAATAGAGTTAAGGGCAGCTGCTTGCGGGTTCTGAACAACGCCAACGTACTAAATTTGAGTTTTCGGGAGTTTAGTACGTTGACGGCAGATTTGCGGCTCCGATCGGGCCTGATGATATCTCACGGAGGTTATATATGTGTAAAGTAACAGTATTTATCGCTGACGGAACAGAAGAGGTCGAGTGCCTTACGATCGTTGATCTTTTAAGACGCGCGGGCGTTGAGGTCAGACTCGTATCGATTATGGAGACTGAGAAGATCGTAAGTTCACATAAGGTGACGATAATAGCTGACGGCAAGTTCGATTCCGAAGACTACGGTGATTCGGATATGCTGTTCATTCCTGGAGGTATGCCGGGAGTTACCAATATGCTCGCTCATGAAGGCCTTAAGGAACTCATTCAGAAGTTTGACTCGGAAGGAAAGAGACTTGCTGCCGTATGTGCAGGTCCTGCAGTATTAGGTCAGGCGGGAGTTCTTAAGGGCAAGAAAGCCACATGCTTCCCGGGTTGGGAGGATAAGTTCGAATGCGGTGAATATACTGGAGCAGGCGTTGAGACAGACGGACGCATAACGACCGGCCGCGGTCTCGGTGTCACCATAGAGGAAGGCCTTGAGCTTATCAGGATCCTGAAGGGCGATGATGCTTCGGCTGATATTAAGAAAAGGATCCAGCATCCCGATACTATCTGACCGTCAAAGTAGTAGAATATAGGAAGCGCAGATCTGCTTAAGACAGGGAGAAGTAATGGCCAAAAGAGGAGAGACAAGAGAGAAGATACTTGCAGCCGGAACGCGTGTGTTCTTTGAGCACGGCTTTGAGGCTGCGTCCGTTAAGATGATCCTCGAGGAGTCGGGGGTAGTAACGGGCAGCTTCTATCACTTTTTCCCTTCCAAGGAGAAGCTTTTCGAAGAAGTGGTAAAACTCTTTCTTGAAGAATACTCGCTTCGTTTAAACTCCATTCTCATGAATGAGGCTTTATCCGTTGAGCAGGTCATAGAGTGTTTCCTCACGGACCTTTTAAGCTCTATGAAGACATATTACGAGGTGCTTCAGGGCGATAAGCTTCACTGGACTGTGCAGTGCTCCCTTAATGCTGTTACGCTGGACTCGATGGTCGAGCCTTTGGCTAAGTATTTCGAAAGAGAGCAGCAGAAGGGATCGATAACGAAGCTTCTCGATGTAGACGACAACACTTTATCCAGGATCATAATCATGGGTTCGGAGGCTATTATCTTAAGCTGTGGCAAGGACGTCGAAAAGGATGAGCTCAAGTATAAGCTCCTCGAGTTCTGGAACAAGCTTATTAAGTTCTGATCTTTCTGCTTTCGGCTATTGCGATATAGATCATGTAAAGAAATGTGAATATGGGCCAGCCGAAGCCGGTTAAGTTGAACAGGATCTCAGGTCTCATATTGTCATTTAATCCGAGAATCAAGAATAATGATGCGGAGAGTGCGATGATCATGAGCACGCCGAACAAAGCGGCGATAACTCCCCAGACGATCTTACGGGGCAGGCCGGGTTCACCGAGGGAACTTATCTTCTTTCTGAAGAACATCTTATCGGCAGAGAATAAGCTGCTTATAAAAACGATGAGTCCTATGATATAGAAGACTATATTGTACTTGTAGAGTGATCCGCTGAAGATAAAGCTCGAGTAATCTTGAAGAAAGTCTCTACCGATGCACTGGATCATGCAGGAGAGCGCGGCGATCACGCATGCAAAAAGAAGGAATAAGCACTCAAATCCGTAGAGTTTCAGATATTTCTTCATACTGACAACCTCCATATGCCCCTTGTAATTGTGATAATAGAACGAATTACTTTGATAATCAAATTAATTTTGGGGCAATTTTGTGTTACTCAGAATCAGAGAGAATCTATGAACCTCATGAAAGCTTCTTGGCCCTTGGCATCTCTTTTATAGACTCCGGCACATTCTAAGATCTCCGAGAATGCGATTCCGACCTCATCCTTGATGACATCTATGATCTCGTCTCCCGTGGGTTCGC
>CADAXO010000203.1 GCA_902791885.1 Oscillospiraceae bacterium
TGTGCATACGGTTTCTTCTTCAGTCCCGAGTTTACGAATAATCATTATTCCAATCAGGAGTTTGTAACGAGACTTTACAGAGTATTCTTAGGCAGAGAGCCTGATGCGGCAGGCCTTAATAACTGGGTTACTACGTTGAACTCCGGTGTATCAAGACAGGATGTATTCTACGGATTTGCCCATTCTGCTGAGTTTACCCGTATCTGTTCTGAATACGGCATCGTCAGAGGCTGATCATGTTTGACGATAAAGAATATTTCATGTTCGATCTATACGGTACTCTCGTCGATATAAGGACCGACGAGAGTATTTCTATGCTGTGGACCTCCATGGCTTCCTATATGTCCCTTAAGGGTGCTCTTTATAACGACACGGATCTTCGCCTCGAATACGGCAGGATCTGTGCGTCTGAGACCGACGCACTTCTTAAGAAGATGAAGAAGAGCAGACATAAGCTTGAGAAGGAAGATGTTGAGATCGACCTTATTAATGTGTTCAGGAAGCTTTATGAGAGAAAAGGCATCAAGCCTTCGAAGCAGGAACTTTCTGATACTGCTCTTATGTTCAGGAGCATCTCTACGGTAAAGCTCAGGCTTTTCGACGGGGCTTTGGAAGTGCTTAAAGAGCTTCGAAGAAGAGGAAAGAAGGTGTACCTTCTTTCGAATGCGCAGTCGTGTTTTACCGTGCCCGAATTAAAGGCCTTAGGTATCTATGAGTTTTTTGACGGTATTACTATCTCTTCTGATGTTAAGGTAAGAAAGCCCTCGCTCGCATTCTATGAGGAGGCTCTTAAAGATATCGATCCTTCTCTGTGCGTTATGATCGGTAATGACGAGTTCGCCGATGTAAGAGGCGCAATGAGTGCCGGAATGGACGCATGTTATATACAGACCGAGCAGTCACCGTCGTTTCCGGTTAACCTGCCGAGCCAAAGGATCAGGGAATTAAGAGAGATTATCGAATAATAAGGATTACTTCGCGTTAACGATCTTCGCTGTATTCTTATCAAGCTCCGTGATCGTGGAGATGATGAAGTCCTTAGGCTCCTTATATCCTTCGTTTACCCACTTGGCGATGACTGCAAGACAGCCCTGTGAGCGGTAGAACGTTCTGTAGCTTAATGTAATATCCATGATATCGGCCTTACGCTTCTCGGCTTCTACCTGTCTGAACAGACCGTCGAGACACTTACTGAACTTCTGAAGAAGCTTGCCTGTAGTGTTGGGGCAGAATACCATGGTGAAGAGTGTTCTGTTCTCATCGATATAATTGATAAGATGTGCGAAGAACTCATCAGCAGGAAGATCCTGAAGCTCGAGTACCATAAGTCCCAAGTCTACGAGGATATCATTTTCCGTCTTATCGTAAAGATCGTATATATCAAGATAATGCTTGTAGAAAGTACCGCGGTTAATGTCAGCGATCTCGGTGATCTCCTGAACCGTAACCTTATGGAGTTCCTTCTCAGTGAGAAGTTGTGAAAGCGCATCACGTATGGCTTTGCGTGTCTTTAATGTACGGCGGTCGATTTCTTTCTCACTCATTGTGGTAAGCCCCTGTTCTTTTTTGTCTATTATCTATTTATCAATAAATCGTCGATTTTGCAAGAATTATTGATAATTACACTTCGTATGCCGGCAAGGCTCAGGTTCAGTTCGCGGGACCTCTGTATGTGTATGAGCCTGAATCGGGAGAATATATCTCGCGCGGGATATTGGGATTCGCGCTGTAATTGACAGGAGTCTCAGGTGCAGGAGATTCTTTGCTTACGGGTTCGGATACCGGTTTTGTATTGATTACCGGAGTCTTTGGCTGTGTATCTTCTTCCGTACTGAATTCCCCGTCGGAATTGATGGATGAAAGCAGTGTGTTGCAGCTTTGACAGAATATACTGTAGTTAGGATTAACGTGTCCGCAGTTATTACACCTGATCATGAATCTTACCTCCGTTTGCTTTCTTCTGTAACGATATGGATTCAGATATCTGTGAGATTATTATAGCCATAAACATGATAACGCATCCCGCAAGCTCTTTGGGTGACAATGCTTCATTCAGGATGATCCATCCCGCTATGGCGGCAAATACCGATTCAAGGCACATGAGAAGGGAGGCGACAACAGGGCTTGCGTGCTTCTGACCGATTACCTGAAGCGTATAAGCTATTCCGCAGCTCATAATACCCGAATAAAGGATAGCGGGCGCGGCGCCTTTTATGCCTTCTGTAGTCGGGTGTTCGAAGATAAACATCAATGCTGACGTTATTACGGCAGCCACAAGAAACTCGGTGAATGACAGCTTGATGCCGTCGAT
>CADAXO010000204.1 GCA_902791885.1 Oscillospiraceae bacterium
TTCCGCAGTTGATAACTAAAATCTTCATATTTAAACTCCTTAAATAGTAATCAGTTATTAGCCGTTAGCCTTAGCAGCCTGAGCCTGAACAGCAGTGATTGCAACTGTTCCTACGATATCGTCAGCATAGCAGCCTCTGGAAAGATCGTTAACAGGCATTGCGAGGCCCTGGAGAACAGGACCGTAAGCGTTAGCCTTAGCAAGTCTCTGAACAAGCTTGTAGCCGATGTTGCCTGCCTCGAGAGACGGGAATACGAGAGTGTTCGCATGACCTGCAACCTTGCTCTCGGGGGCCTTCAACTTACCTACTGTCTCATCAAGAGCAGCATCGAGCTGGAGCTCACCGTCAACGATGAGATCGGGCCAGTTCTCGTGTGCGATCTTAACCGCCTCGGCAACCTTTGTAACGTCATCGTGCTTTGCAGAACCCATTGTGGAGTAAGAAAGCATTGCAACCTTAGCCTGGTGTCCCGTGAACTGCTCGAAAGACTCTGCAGAGAGCTTAGCGATCTCAGCGAGCTTGGGAGAATCGAAGTCTGTGTTTACAGCGCAGTCAGCGAATACGAATGTACCGTTATCGCCGAGGTCGCAGTTCGGAACTTCCATGAGGAAGAAACCGGAAACAGAAGAAACGCCCTTCTTCATCTTGAGGAGCTGAAGAGCAGGGCGGATTGTATTGCCTGTGGAGTGGCATGCACCGGAAACGGCACCGTCAGCGTCGCCGCACTTGCACATGAGGCATGCATAGAACATGTAGTCAGTCTCCATGAGCTGCTGAGCCTTCTCAGCCGTAACGCCCTTCTTTGTAGCGCTTGCGATTGCAGCCTCTGTCTCCTCTGCGGAAAGGCCCTTCTTCTCTGCCTTAGCCTTAGCTGCAGCAACCATTGTATCTACACCTCTGAGTTCAAGGAACTTATCGAGGTACTTCTGCTTATTGGGATCATTGAAAGGATCTACGATCGTAGCGCCGCTGATATCAAAACCTGCGCCGTTCTTCTCGATCTCTTCGGGGGTTCCTATGATAATGAGGTTAGCGAGGTCCTCTTTAAGGATCTTCTCAGCCGCCTCGAATGTTCTCTTGTCCATTGACTCGGGAAGAACGATAGTCTGCTTGTCTGACTTTGCCTTAGCCTTGATATCATCAATAATTGCCATAGTCGTATATCTCCTGTCTTAATTATTACAATAAAGAAGTATACCCCCAAGGTCATGTCACGGCAAGGCAGACGAGAAGATTTTCGCGGGCATAAAAGACGAATCTTCCGTTCTCCTCGCGGAATATCATAGAGAGCGCGGGACTGCTCGAATAAGTCGCGACACGGCTGCCCTCAACTCCGCTCATAATATCGTAAAGATCGTCATCTCCCCGCTCGAGCGCTATCATCATGACGTCGGGATAGATATCGGAAGCCTGCGCTCCCTGTGTATTGCCGTAGGAATAGTAGTACTCGCTGTTGATGTAACCGCTGTTTACAAACCTCGGGAAGCTCACCGACTTCGCTTAAATGCCTCATGGTGACCACCGCTTCCTCTACATCAACTGCCGCTGGCACGTCGTGGGAATAGATGTAAATGCCGTCTGCGTAAGCATATGCATAAAGCGGGATCGACGAAGACACGCGGGATCCCAACACAAGCTCGAGATTTCTCTCGTAACTTCCCTCCGGTAAAAGTCCGTTGTTTTGGAGGTTTCTTATAAGTCTTAAGTTAACCGAAGACATGCGCACGCCGGTAACTTCGGTAAACTCGATGTCCTCCTGATTCGTTCCCTGCTCGAGCGACGAATAACTGCCGTCTCCTATCTCGACCGTGGAATAGAACCCGCCCTGCTCGTAAGTGGCAACACTTAAGGTTTCCGTCCTCATGTTGCCCTCCTCATCGAAAAGGATACCGGTTATCTCCCTGATCCTGTCGCCGTCGTTAACGCTTCCGTAAGCCGTGTAGTAATAAAGATACGCTTCAAGGAATGAAGCAAGTTCGCTGTTTGATTCAGACTGCAGATCGAATGAGCTTAATATGGCGTCCTTGAGTCTCATCGCGGATAAGCGGTCTCCCCTTCTGACATACATCGCAAGAAGAAGTGACTGATCTGACAGAAGATACTCACCGGATGATTCCGCATCCTGGTAGGAAAGCCTTCCCGCGATCATGTACGAAGACGGTATAAACAGGCTGTCGCCGTCCTTGCCGAGCATCAGCTCCTTGGTCCTCATCCAAAGATAATCGGCAACTATCCCGTGCTCTGATGCGGTCTTACGGTATTCGTAGGAGACTATGGGATAGCTTTCTATATCGAATTTGGCAGCTCCGCCGTAGTACCTCTGGTACAGAAGGTACGCCCCGCCCAGTATCAGTGCGGCGGCAGCAGCTATGACGGCTATAAGAATTTTCCTGTTTTTACTCATAGTTTCTAATTATAACTTATTAATTCTATCAAACAGCAAGTTCAAAAAATTCTGATATAATTGACGCGTGATAGATTTTTACTCGGCAATTATTACTATTATCTGGATCGCCCTGATCATACTCTGTATGCTCGTCTACGATAACAGAAGGATGACGCCTGATAAGAAGCAGGCTTTCTATCTCACGTACTCTCTTATCTTCCTGTCTTCGATGGCCGAATGGGTCGGCATACGCATGAACGGAAATATGAATGTTCCGGGATATGTGCTCCATTTTGTCAAATGCTGCGACTATATCCTCACCCCTCTTGCCGGTGCGGCTTTTGTCGCTCAGTTAAGGGTAAGGAGCATATGGACTAAGATCCTCCACGGAATAGTCCTGTTCAACTTACTATTCCAAATCGCCTCCCTCTTCACTGACTGGACAGTCTATATCGACGGAGAACACACATATAATCACGGATCACTTTACTGGATATACATGCTTATTTATCTTCTCATAACGATCATTGTCGTTATCCAGTTCCGTATATACGACAAGCGTTTCAAGATCCAGAACAGGTTCACGCTCTATCTTATAATGGGATTTGTTCTTATCGGAATATTCATGCAGGAATTCTTCGGCGGCGAGATAAGGACTGCTTATCTCGGATTCACCATCGGAGCATTCATGATGTACATCCACTCCACCGAGTTCGCTCAGCAAAGATCGGATGAACACATCCTGGAGCAGCAGATCAAGATCAAGACCGATGCGCTTACCGGACTTCTGAGCCGCCATGCATACTCGGCCGCTCTCGACGAATACAAGGATAACATGCCTCAGGATTTCATCGCCTTCTCCATAGACGTCAACGGTCTTAAGAGGGTCAATGACACATGGGGTCACGAAGCAGGTGATGAACTTATATGCGCCGCCGCGAGATTGATCGAGCGCGTCTACGGCAAATACGGCGAGTGCTTCAGAACCGGCGGTGACGAATTCATCGTTCTTGCCCAAATGAACAGCGAATCCGCGGGCAAGTCAGTCGATCTTATTAACCGCTATGCGGGCACATGGCACAACAACCACGGAATCACTCTGAGCTTATCCATAGGATATGCCGCCTTGAACGGAAGAACTGACCTGTCATGTGAAGCTTTGATCAGAGAAGCTGACAGCAGTATGTACGACGCCAAGGATGAGTACTACAGGGTCAACGGACTCGGAAGGAGAAGCTGAGCGTTACATGAGAGTTATCGGAATAATCGCTGA
>CADAXO010000205.1 GCA_902791885.1 Oscillospiraceae bacterium
CCCGGCGGTTTCCTTAAGAGAGAGGGAAGACCCGGCGAGAAGGCTATCCTTACATCACGTGTAATCGACAGACCTATCCGTCCTTTGTTCCCTAAGGATCTTCGTAACGACGTTTCCGTAAACAACCTCGTTATGTCAGTTGATCCCGATTGCTCACCTGAGATCGCTGCTATGATCGGTACATCAATCGCGATCGCTATCTCCGATATCCCGTGGAAGGGACCTATCGGCGGTGTTGTACTCGGATTGATCGACGGTAAGACAGTAATCAACCCTACTCTTGCTGAAAGAGAGATCTCACAGATGTACGTTACTTTGGCAGGTACATTGACAAAGATCTGCATGGTTGAGGCAGGCGCTAACGAAGTTCCTGATGATGTAATGCTCAACGCTATCGCTGAGGGTCACGAGGAGATCAAGAAGATCTGCGAGTTCATCAATTCCATCGTTGCCGAGATCGGCAAGCCCAAGTTCACATACGAGTCTGCTGACGTACCTGAAGAAGTATTCCACGCAGTTAAGGAATTCGCTTGGGACAAGATGCGTGAAGCAGTTCTTGCTGTAGATAAGGAAGACAGAGACGCTAAGGTTGACGCTCTCCAGGAGGAGATCGCAGCAATGCTCGAGGAGAAGGAAGAAGGTCTTTCTTCATGGGCTGCAGATGCTGTTTATAAGCTCGAGAAGAAGGTCGTAAGAGATTACCTCTTCCGTGAGCATAAGAGAGTTGACGGCAGAGCTTTGGACGAGATCAGACCTTTGTCTGCTGCAGTTGACGTAATCCCCAGAGTTCACGGTTCCGCTTACTTCCAGAGAGGCCAGACACAGGTTATGAACATCTGTACTCTCGCTCCTTTGGCAGAGGCTCAGAAGATCGAAGGTATCGACGAGCAGACAGCTAAGAGATATATCCATCACTACAATATGCCCGGTTACTCCACAGGTGAGGCTAAGCCCAGTAGATCTCCCGGAAGAAGAGAGATCGGTCACGGTGCTCTTGCAGAGAGATCTTTGATCCCTGTACTTCCTTCCGAAGAGGAGTTCCCTTATGCGATCAGAACTGTATCTGAGATCACAATGAGTAACGGTTCCACATCACAGGGTTCTGTATGTGCTTCCACACTTTCACTCATGGCTGCAGGTGTTCCGATCAAGAGACCTGTTGCAGGTATCTCTTCCGGTCTTATCGTTAACGAAGAGGATGACAATGATTTCCTCGTATTCATGGATATCCAGGGCATCGAGGACTTCTTCGGTGATATGGACTTCAAGGTTGCAGGTACAACAGAAGGTATCACATCCATTCAGGTTGATATCAAGGTTGAGGGTCTCTCACTCGATATCATCAGACAGGCATTCGAGATGACACACAAGGGAAGACTCCAGATCATCAATGACGTAATCCTTCCTTGCATCGCAGAGCCCAGAGCAGAGCTTTCCAAGTATGCTCCGAGAATCATCTCCATGCAGATCCCTGTTGATAAGATCCGTGAGGTTATCGGTTCCGGCGGAAAGGTTATCAACAAGATCATTGCTGACTGACATCAACATCGAGGATGACGGTAAGCTTTATATCTCCACACCTGATATGGAAGCAGCTGACAAGGCTCAGAAGATCATCAACGGTATCATTGCAGATCCCGAAGTTGGTGAGGAATTTGACGGCGTAGTAACAAGACTTATGGACTTCGGTGCATTCGTTGAGTTCCTGCCCGGTAAGGAAGGTCTCGTTCACATCTCCAAGATGGCTTGGAACAGAGTTGAGAAGGTTGAGGATGTTCTCCATGAGGGTGATAAGGTTCACGTTAAGCTCATCGAGATCGACAGCCAGGGAAGACTTAATCTTTCCATCCGTGACTGCCTCCCTAAGCCTGAAGGCTATGTAGAAGAAGAGCCCAGAAGACGTGAGGGACGCCCTAACCGCGAGAGAAGAAACGGCGGTTTCAACGGCAACAGAAACAGAAGAGACCACGGCGATAACAACGACGATGGTTCAGACCGCAAGGGAAGAAGAATCGAGTTTTGAGACTCTGTTTCGTAGGTGACGTAGTTGGAAGTTCGGGGAGGAGGGCCTTGAAGGCCGTCCTTCCCGGCTTTTTATCTTCAAATGGGATAGATCTGTGCGTTGTTAATGCTGAAAACAGTGCACACGGCTTGGGCTGTAACGAGAGGATCTGCGCTGAGATCAAGGGCTTGGGAGCAGATGTTATTACTCTCGGTAATCATGCTTTCTCAAGTTATGATTTTCTTTCGAAGATCGACAAGCTTGATTATGTTGTTAAGCCCTCTAATGTAAGCAAGAAATGGCCCGGTAAGGATATAGTGTGTGTTACATCTTCCAAAGGAGAGAAGCTCGCTGTTATCAATCTTCTCGGTCAGGTTAATATGACCCCGTGCGGGAATAATCCTTTCGAGGCTGCTGATGATCTTATAGGTCAGATCCGTGATATGGGTATTAAGTCGATCCTTGTTGATTTCCACAGTGAGACAACGAGTGAGAAGGTAGCTTTGGGTTATTACCTTAAGGGCAGAGCTTCCGTAGTAGTGGGAACACACACTCATGTCCAGACTTCTGATGAGAGGATCATCGAAGGCGGAACCGGATATATCACTGATGCAGGTATGACAGGTGTTGTGGATTCCGTTCTCGGTATGGATATTGATGCGTCAATTACCCGTCTTAAGGATAAGCTTCCTGTCCGTTATGAACCCGCAGAGGGGCCGTCAATGATCAACGGAATCATCGCTGATATCGATATTGACGGTAAATGCAATAAGATCAGGAGATTTACTGAATATGAATAGTAAGAAGACTATGACTGTATTATTTCTGCTACTGGCAGCAGTATTGGTCGGTCTTGATCAGTTGACTAAATATATGATCGTTTCTTCTTTCCGTTTATATACCGGATGGTCGATCATAGATAATTTCCTTTCAATTTACTATACTCAGAACACCGGAAGTGCATTCTCTTTTCTTGCTGATAAGGAATGGGGAAT
Organism: Oscillospiraceae bacterium; assembly: GCA_902791885.1. The sequence goes on from CADAXO010000205.1 coordinate 2,998, forward strand.
CTATGTACTTTCCACTTTCTCAAGTATTCTGGCTATTGTTGTTCTGTACTTTATGATCAAGTCAGTCCGTGTCGGCGAGTATCTTGTAGCCTGCGCACTTACCATGCTTTTTGCAGGTGCCGTAGGTAATCTTATCGACAGATTCAGACTTCATTATGTAGTTGACTTCATAAGATTCGATTTCGGTTCTTATACATTCCCGATATTTAATGTAGCAGATATATGTGCGGTAGTAGGAACGATCATGATAATTGCTATCTTGTTGTTCCTTCCCAAGAGGGTGGAGAAAGTATGGTAAGCGGTACTACTGTTCTTAAAGCTGAAGAGACTTCGAGACTTGACGTATTCATAAGCTCGAAGATCGATTCATATACTAGATCTTACTTTAACGGCCTTATAGCTGACGGCAAGGTTCAGGTTAACGGCAAAGTCGTTACAAAGTCGGGATATAAAGTTGCTTCTGGTGATGAGGTTATTGTTGAGATACCCGAACCTTTAAGTGATGAGACTGTAGCACAGGATATTCCGCTCGATATTCTTTATGAGGATGATGATCTTATTATCATCAACAAGCCCCAGGGAATGGTTGTTCATCCGGGTGCCGGTCATCATGATATGACATTGGTCAATGCTTTGCTTTCACATTGCGAGGGCAATCTTTCAGATATCAACGGAGTAATAAGACCCGGAATCGTTCACCGTATCGATAAGGATACATCGGGAGTTATGATGGCTGTT
>CADAXO010000206.1 GCA_902791885.1 Oscillospiraceae bacterium
CCGATATAAGAAAGCGCACCCTTCCTCTCGAAAAGCCCTCTGCACACATACTCGTGCAGGTGGGTCTTGGTCGTCATCAGCTTCAACTGTTCGTCGGCATTCATGGACAGATACCTGCCTTATAACAAGATGCACCGCAGCCGCTGCAGCCTTTTCTGCAGTTGTCGGTCGTCTGCTCTTTATATGCTTTATCAAGTTCACGCTTGAGGAAATTCTTCGTGACACCGACATTGATAACGTCCCACGGGAGCGCATCTTCGGTATTCCAGCCTCTCGTGAAATCCTCCCACTTCAGGCCGTGTGCCGTTAAGATCTCTTCCCACACGTCGTACTTAAAAAACTGATCCCACGCGTCGAAGATCATGCCCTTCTTATAGCCTTCGAGGATAACATCGCAAAGCCTTCTGTCGCCTCTCGCGTATATTCCTTCCCAGCATGAAGTCTCGACATCGTGCCAGATATACCTTATGTTTCTGTGCTTCTTAACAAGCTCTCTTAAGCGTGACTGCTTGGCGATAAATTCATCCTTGGTGTTCTGATCTTCCCATTGGAAAGGCGTAAAAGGCTTAGGGATAAACATCGATGTGGACACCGTGATCTCGGGCTTTCTGGGCTTCGCACCGATTCTCCTCATCGTATCGAAATAAAGCTTCTCGATCTTCAGCGCGAGCTCTGCGATACCCTCAACATCTTCCATAGTCTCGGTCGGAAGACCTAACATAAAGTACAGTTTAACCGTGCTCCATCCGCCCTCGAATGCAAGCTCCAGGGACTTCATAATGTCCTCTTCGGTGATTCCCTTATTGATTACATCGCGAAGTCTCTGGGTTCCGGCTTCGGGCGCGAATGTAAGTCCTGATTTTCTGGTCCTTGAGACCTTCTCCATCAATTCCAATGCGAAATTATCGATTCTAAGTGAAGGCAATGACAGACTCTGATGCTTAGGTTCGAACTCCTTCAAAAGTCCGTCAGTCAGCTCATGAAGATCCGAATAATCGCTGGTCGACAGTGACAGTATTCCGAGATCGTCATATCCCGTACTCTTCATTATCTTCATTCCCTGTTCGCACAGGGTCTTAGAACTTTTCTCTCTTACAGGCCTGTAAAGATAACCCGCCTGACAGAATCTGCAGCCTCTTATACAGCCTCTGAACAATTCAAGATATGCACGGTCATGAACGACATTGTTATTCGGAACGACCGGCTCGGTCGGATAATCGACCGAATCAAGATCAGTAATAATCCTCTTCGTGACCACGGAAGGTACGCCGTCTTCGATATCAAATCCCGCGAATCTTCCGCTCTCGAACTTCGGATGGTACAACGACGGAACGTACACTCCTTCGATCTTGGAAAGTTCTCTAAGCAGAGCCTTACGGTCTTTCTTGCCGTTGTCCTTATATCGCTTTATAACCTCTGTAAATTCGAGGTCGACTTCCTCGCCCTCACCGATGAACACCGCATCGAAGAAATCCGCCATCGGTTCGATATTAACGGTGACCGGACCTCCTGCAACAACGATGGGATCATCATCTTTACGATCCGCCGAACGAAGCGGGATACCTCCCAAGTCCAGCATCTGAAGGACATTGGTATAACACATCTCATAACCTAACGAGAATGCAGCGACATCGAATTCATAAAGCGGAGATCTCGTCTCCAGCGAATACAGAGGGATATTGTTCTCGCGCATCTTCTTATCCATATCGGGCCACGGCGAGAATGCTCTCTCGCATGAACTCCACTCGGGTCCGTTCAGGACTTTATAAAGGATCTGCAGTGCGAGGTTGCTCATGCCGATCTCGTAGATATCAGGGAAGCAGAACACTGTCCTTACCACCCCCGGAACTATCGGCTTTATTATCTGATTTTTCTCTCCGCCGACATAACGCCCGGGACTTTCCACGGACATCAGAACACTATGCGGCACGTTAACTTCTGTATGCATATCAGGATTATAACAAAAAGGGACCACAATTAGTGGTCCCTTTGAAGATACGCGATAAGCAGCGTCTGCTGATTACTTGGAAAGACGAGCCTCGAGTGCTGCCTTCTGATCCTCGTAGCCGGGCTTGCCGAGAAGAGCGAACATGTTCTTCTTGTAAGCCTCAACACCGGGCTGGTTGAAAGGATTTACAGCGAGGAGGTAACCGGAGATACCGCAAGCCTTCTCGAAGAAGTAGATGAGGTTACCGAGGTCATAAGCTGTAGCAGCAGGCATATGAACTGCCATGTTAGGAACGCCGCCGTCA
>CADAXO010000207.1 GCA_902791885.1 Oscillospiraceae bacterium
TAACAGAGGTCGAGCTTACAAGCGATTGTGCTTCCTGGTACAGGATCAGTGACGAGATGGCTTATGAGATGATCAATGTAGATTGTCCCGAAGACGCAGCGATCTACGTATACAACAAGTTCTTCGAGCCTGTATATACAACCCACTACCTCGATGCAGCGGACAGCATCAACCTTCCTGAGGGAGGCTTCATCGTCTTCCTCGGTCAGACCGGAGAAAGCGTTACAGTAAGTTAATAAATGAAATGTTAAAATAGTTTTATCATTCTATCTGCAAAGGAGATCGAACTCATGGAAATCAAAGTATATCGTTGTAAGCACTGCGGTAATATCGCGATAAAGGTTATCAACTCCGGCGTTCCCATGTCATGCTGCGGTGAGGCTATGGAAGAACTTGTACCCGGCTCAGTTGATGCGGCAGTTGAGAAGCACGTTCCTGTAGTTACACGTGACGGCGATAAGGTGACTGTATCCGTAGGTTCCGTTGCACATCCTATGACAGCCGAGCACTACATCCAGTTTGTTATCCTTGATACGACGGCGGGTGTTCAGATCGCAAGCCTGAATCCGAATGATGATCCTGTTGCTGTATTTACAGTTCTTCCCGGAGCTGAGGTTAAGAAGGCATACGCTTACTGCAACCTCCACGGTTTCTGGGTAAGCTGAATCAACCGGTCTGATATTTGAATAAAAAACGGGAGCTCTGTTAAAGGGCTCCCGGTTTTATACGTGAGGGACTTTATCCATGAAGACACGGATCGAAGGCGATTACATAGCAGCATTTCCCGAGGGCCGCATTACATACGATAATGCGGGTCTGACCGAGCAGGAATTAAGAAAGATAATCGAAGATAATCCCGATAAGGAACTCATTATAGATGCCGAGGATCTCGAGTATGTATCGAGCGCGGGGTTAAGAGTTCTTTTCGCGCTGCCGCGCCGCAAGGAAGGAAAGCTTGCCATCAGGAATGCGGGTCCCGAGCTGTACGAGATACTCGATATGACCGGTTTTACCGAGTTGTTTAATGTCAGCAAGAAGATGAAGACAGTCAGCGTCGAAGGATGCGAGATCATAGGTAAAGGCGCATACGGTACCGTTTATAAGATCGATGAGGATACCATAGTAAAAGTCTATGATTCGCCCGACAGTCTGCCGCTTATCGAGAACGAGAGGAAGAAGTCCAAGCAGGCGTTCATCAAAGGGATCCCGACTGCGATAAGCTACGACATAGTTCGCGTCGGCGACAGTTACGGTTCGGTGTTCGAGCTTTTGCAGGCGGACAATCTTAACGATTACTATCTGGATAATCCCGGCAAAGAGGATGAGATCATCGATCAGTATGTTCAGATGTTAAAGACTGTTCATTCGGTTCAGATCGAAGCAGGTGCGCTCCCGTTCTGTACGGATACCTTTACAGGCTGGCTCGACAGGCTTAAGGGTGTTATCCCCGCGGATGTTGATGAAGGGGTTAGAGCCCTTATAAGTAATATGCCGGAGGATCTTCATATCGTTCACGGCGATGTCCAGATGAAGAATGTGATGTTCGCAGGCAACGAGCCGATGCTTATCGATATGGAGACCTTAAGTACAGGCGATCCGGTGTTCGACCTCGCGGGACTTTATGTATGCTATAAGGCATATAACGAGGATGAGCCCGATAATACAGAGCACTTCCTCGGACTTAATAAGGAAGGCTGCGACCGCGTCTGGGACGGCATATTAAGAAAGTATTTCGCAGGATTAAGCGAAGAGCAGATAATGCTCGAGGAAAAGAAGATCCGCCTCGCGGGTTATATCATCTTCCTGAATAATGTTGTATTGAACGGCTTTACCAAGCCGGAACTTAAAGATATACGTATCGGACACACTGTTGATCATATGAGAGAGCTGCTCCCCCAAGTCACGACTTTAGTTACGTCGAAAATGTGATATTATTATGCACGATACAGGGGGTGCAGTATGCCTGATAAGAAGGAAAGAGGATCGTTTAAAGGGTCGCTGGGTTTTGTCCTGGCGGCTGCGGGAAGTGCGGTAGGATTAGGTAATATCTGGAGATTTCCGTATCTCGCGGCCCGAGACGGAGGAGGAATATTCCTTCTCATATACATCATTCTTGCTCTTACATTCGGATTTACACTTCTTACTACGGAAGTTGCGATAGGCCGTAAGACAAAGCAGAGCCCGCTTACTGCATATAAGCACCTGTCTAAGAAATGGGTGGATAGGCGTGCTCTCATGCCTTGTACCTTTCCTTATCCTTCCGTACTACTGTGCGATCGGCGGCTGGGTAATAAAGTATCTTGTTGCTTTCTCAACAGGTCATGCGGCAGAGGCAGCACAGGACGGGTATTTTACAGACTTCATCGTAAGTGTAGATGAGCCCGGATTATATATGGTCATATTCCTCGGTATCTGCTGCTTCATCATCTACAGGGGTGTCAGTGCAGGAATCGAGAAGTCTTCGAAGTTCCTGATGCCGATACTTCTTGTACTTGTAATAGGTATCGCGGTCTACTCACTTACGATTAAGAGTACAAACGATGCCGGAAAGGTCGTAACAGGACTTCAGGGCCTTAAGGTCTATCTGATACCGGATTTTACAGGAATAGGATTAAAGGAATTCTTTAATATATTCATCGATGCTTTGGGACAGCTGTTCTTCAGCTTAAGTGTTGCAATGGGTATCCTTATCGCATACGGTTCTTATGTTCCGGATGAAGCGAATCTGTCCAAGTCAATTAACCAGATCGAGTTCTTTGATACGTTCGTAGCTTTCCTTGCAGGTGTAATGATCATTCCTGCTGTGTATGTGTTTATGGGTCCTGAGGGGATGGCTACAGGCCCCTCACTGATGTTCGTCTCCCTGCCGAAGGTTTTCGTTCAGATGGGTAAGGTAGGAACGGCAGTGGGAATCGTGTTCTTCGCCATGGTGCTTTTCGCAGCGATTACAAGCGCGATGTCTATCCTCGAAGCGATAGTGTCGAGCTTTATCGATGCTTTTGGAATGAGCCGCCATAAGGCAACCCTGATCGAGACTGCGCTCGCACTTGCGATTGGACAGATGGTCTGCTTCGGCTATAACCACCTGTACTTCGAGTACAAGCTTCCTAACGGCTCCACAGCGCAGATCCTCGACATACTCGACTACATAACAAACAATTTCTTTATGCCGATCATCTCTATCGCTACCTGCATCCTGATCGGATGGGTGTTGAAGCCTAAGACGGTTATAGATGAGGCTACAAAGAACGGGGAGAAGTTCGGAAGAAAGACGCTTTATATCGTTATGATCAAGGTCGTCGCACCGCTTGGCCTTCTCCTGCTGCTTTTGAAGACGACGGGCATTCTGAAGTAGTGTTAGAATGTAATCATGAAATACGATTGTCTGATAATCGATGACGAGAAGGAACTTGCCGACAACACGTGCGAATACTTCAATATGTTTGAAGTGCCGTCGTATGTCGTCTATTCCAAGGCGGCTGCACTCGAGTTTCTGAA
>CADAXO010000208.1 GCA_902791885.1 Oscillospiraceae bacterium
AAGGAAATCGTTCGCGTAAGTGATCTTGTAGAAAGGGATCACGAGCATCGTGCCGAGCGCGGTAAGGAGCATCGCGTCGCCCTTGTGGCGCTTGTAGATCAGGATGAACCACACGACGAACTCGACGAGAATGAACGCGATGTAGTCCTTAATAAACGAGAGAAAAGAGGGATAGAAAGTCCACGTGAATCCCGCTTCGCTCGTCGCACTTGAGTTCGCGGTATAGAAGGTGCCGAAGACGACTAAGAATACCGCGGGAGTAACGAAGTTTCCGACAGTGAAGATGTTCTTCAAAGGCTTCGTTCCTCTGTGGGTAATAAGCTTACATACGCACATGGGAAGTATGCCGATCGCGGCCCACGGCGAGTAGCAGAACGCGCCCCGAGGTATCCCGTGAGCCTTGAGTTCACGCACATGATAAGAAGTATCGTGACGATCCACCCGGGGATGCACTGGTTAAAGACATTCATTATCTGGTAGAAATTGCCGACGACGATGAGCTCGGGGTTCCAGCGCTCCCACGTGGTCCACACGCCGGTCCACTCGTTGATGTAGTAGGGGATAATGTCGAAGCCCGCGAAAAGCATCATGCCTGCGAAAAGAGCACGTGAAGCCTTGCCGTAAAGCATCGAGGCACCGAGGGCTACGAGCAAAAGTCCGATGGCTGTCCAGATGAAAAGAACTACACGGGCTGCCATGAGACCGAACAGTTTGCCGAATACCGCAGGCACCATCCAGAAGACGAAATAGTATGAGAATGCGACCGTGTGATCGCCTAAGTATGCTGAGACTATGGGGTTCTCCTGGGTTGAGAAGTCGTAGATGACCGGCCACTTATATTCGACCAGGTCGTTTAATATCGCGTAGCGGATCGTATGGTCTGAAGATCCGAATCCGAATTCCGAGATTCCCGCAATGAACAAGATCAAAAGAATTGCAGGTATGATGACCGCAAGATATGAAGGCTTGATGCTGATCGTGAACTTGGACGCTTCCTCAAGTCCGCCGTCCTTATCTTTCGCGCAGTCCCTTAAGACCCACCATGTCGCGAATACGGAAAGCCCTGCGGCAAGAACCGCCCAGAGGGGCCTGCAAGAACCGCCCAGAGGGGCCTTAAGTATCCTATGAAGAAGATAAGTACCGGGATCATGAGGTACAGGATCGAAATCAGAAAATACGATCTGTAAGACATCTCGAAAGAGATATCCTTAAGCCTTCGTCCTGTCTTAAGTGTATCTGTGGTTCTCATGTGTGGTATTATAATACAAACTTCTTATTTTTTATATTGCCGGAGGAAGTATGCTCGTAAGTCTGATCATTCCCTGCTACAACGAAGAAGAGGCGTTGCCGTTTCTTTATAACGCCCTTTGTGATGTCAGAAAGGAAGTGACCGGTCACACATTCGAGTTCATATTCGTAAACGACGGAAGTAAGGATAAGACCGCAGAGGTCATCAAGAAGTTCGCAGCGGAAGATCCCGACGTAAGATATATTATCTTCTCCAGAAATTTCGGCAAGGAAGCCGCTATGTATGCGGGCCTTAAGAAATCCAAGGGTGACCTCGTCGCCATCATGGATGCCGATATGCAGGATCCGCCGTCGCTTATCCCTTCAATGATCAAGTCCATAGAGAACGGTGAGGCCGATATCGTCGCATCGAGACGCGTCACCAGAGAAGGCGAGCCCAAGATCAGATCGTTCTTCGCAAGGATGTTCTACAAGCTCATCAACCATATGGTCGAAGTCGAGATCGCCGACGGCGCGAGGGATTTCAGGCTCATGACCCGCCAGGTAACGGACGCGATCTTAGACTTGGAAGAGCGCCAGAGATTCTCCAAGGGTATCTTCGCGTGGGTCGGTTTCAGGACCAAGTGGATCGAGTTCGTTAATACGGAGAGAGTCGCGGGAGAGACCAAGTGGAGCTTCTGGAAGCTCTTTAAATACGCTATCGACGGTATCGTAGCATTCACGACCGCACCGCTTCGACTTGCAACATATGTCGGCTTCGGAACGGCTCTGCTCGGATTCGGCTACCTTGTTTACTACTTTATAAGAGCGATCATCTTAAGGATCTATAACGATGTCCCGGGTTACCCGTCTTTGCTGTGCTTCATCCTCTTCATCGGAGGCATGATCTTAATGGCACTGGGTATTCTGGGCGAATATATCGGCAGGACCTTTATAGAGGTAAAAAGACGTCCTTTGTACATTACGGCAGAGGACTCTGATAAGGATGCCAAATAACAAATATACTTGAACGGAATTTAAGATATAATATCCGAGAAAAAATCATATCCGGGGAGGATTTTATTAATGAGTGCAGCAGATTTGTACAAGATTTGGAGCACGGATCCTTATTTTGATGAGGATACGAAGGCAGAGCTTCTTGCTATCGCAGACGACGCTACAGAGATCGAGGACAGATTCTACAAGGATCTCGAGTTCGGTACAGGCGGATTAAGAGGAATCATCGGTGCAGGAACCAACAGGATCAACGTTTACACTGTTGCCAAGGCTTCTGCAGGACTTGCAACATATATCGTAGAGCAGGGCGAAGAGGCTAAGAAGAGAGGCGTTGTAATCTGCCACGATTCAAGACATTTCTCTCCCGAGTTCTCCAAGGTTGCAGCTCAGGTATTCGCACACTACGGGATCAAGGTTTATCTCACAGATGAGCTCCGTCCGGTTCCTATGTGCTCATTCTCAGTAAGATATTTCAATGCTTTCGCAGGCGTTATGGTAACAGCTTCCCACAACCCTCCGAAATACAACGGTTACAAGGTTTACGGTGAGGACGGCGGCCAGGTAACAGAGGTTGCCGCTGCTGCAATCCTTTCCAACATGGCTAAGTTCGCTGACGTAAGAACAGTTACTATGGCTGACTTCGACGAGGCTGTTGCTTCAGGCCTTATCCAGAGATTCGGACCCGAGGTAGACATCGCTTATACAGAGATGCTCAAGAAACTCGTTATCGATGCTGATGCCATCAAGAGACAGGCTGACATCTCCGTTGTTTACACACCTTTGCACGGTTCGGGAAACAAGCCCGTAAGACGAATCCTCAAGTCCATCGGCTTGAACAATGTCTATGTAGTTCCCCAGCAGGAGCTTCCTGACGGCGCTTTCCCTACAGTTAAGACACCTAACCCCGAGGATCCCGCTGCTCTTTCGATGGGTATCGAGCTTGCCAAGAAGGTAGGCGCTGACCTCGTA
>CADAXO010000209.1 GCA_902791885.1 Oscillospiraceae bacterium
TTCCTCTTCAGGATTAAGAACCTTACCTGTCTTAAGGTAATGGAACGCATCCTTCATGAAGCTTGCGATGATCAGGATGATTACCAAAGCTACCGGGAAAGCAGCGATGATAGATACTGACTGAATGTTGTTCATAGAGCTCTCGCTGAAGATCAATGCGATAGGAAGAATGATCAGGAGTGCTGCCCAGAAGAGCTTCATGCCCTTGGAAGCCATCTCATCACCCTTCATGTTCTTATAGGAATAAGAAGAAGCAACGAGTGTGATAGAGTCGAATGATGTTGCGTAGAAAGCGATCATCGAGAGGATGAGAACTACGAGTACGATCTGATAGCAAGGGAGAGTCTTGATGATCTCGATGATTACGCTGTAAAGGTCGTAACCGTTAGCCTCGTACATAGCGATAGCGTCGAACTCACCTGTCATCTGGAGGTTAAGTCCGTAGTTACCGAGAACGATGAATGAGATCAATGTGGAGCTCAAACCGAATACGTAAGTTCCGAGGATAACCTGCTTAACTGTACGGCCTCTGGAGATGTTACCCATGAAGAACGGAGCAGCTACGCACCATACGAGCCAGTAAGCCCAGTAGTACATTGTCCAGTTCTGAGGGAAGAGATTCTCTCTTAAGGAGTCTGTGTATGTGCTTAATACAGCGAAGTTCTGAGCTACAAGACCCAAAGAAGAGAAACCGTTCTCAAGGATGTAAACAGCCTTGCCGCCGAATGCGAATACGAAGAACAGGATAACTCCGAAGAAAACCATACAGAGCTTTGAAAGGAAGTTAACGCCCTTCATACCGACCATAACGGAAGTTGTATATGTAGCGCATGTTGCAAGGAGAATAACGATCGTTATCCACTTTGTATATTCGATACCGAAAAGTGTTGTAAGTGCATTTCCGAGGAGAGGAGTAGCTACGCTGAATGTTGTAGCTGTACCTGCGATAAGAGCGATTACTGCAAGGATATCGATGATCTTACCGGGAACGCCGTCAACGTGCTTGCCGAGGATGGGACGGCATGCTTCGGAATACTTCTGCTTGTTGGATCCTCTTACATGGATCATGAAGCCGAAGCAGGCAGCAAGTACTGCATAGAAGCTCCATACTATAGGACCCCAGTGGTAAAGAGGCATTGCGTTTGCCCAGTCGTTGATGGGGCCTAAAGCCTGTACTCTGGGCTCTTCTGCATAGTAGATCCACTCACAGAATGAGTAGAAGAGGATATCAGCAGCAAGACCGCAGCAGAATACCATTGCACCCCATGAGAAGAAACCGTACTTAGGCTTCTCGTCGGGGCCGCCAAGCTTAACTGTACCGAGCTTGGAGAATGCGATGTAAAGAGACACAAGGAAGATACCGAGTGCAACTATAAGATAATACAGACCTAACTGCGTACCGAGGAAGTCTCTGATCGCAGAGATCGTATTGGTGGATGATTCCGGATAGATGATAAACAACGCACACAGTACGATGAGTACTATAAGCGGTGCGATAGTCGTCGTAGGATCGAGTTTACGGCCCTTGCCGACGACTTTAAGCTCATCTGAGTCGTTTGTTTTGTTCTTAGAACTGCTCATTTCTTTTTCCTTTCTTATATCCAATAAATTTGAATCTGATTAAATCGTAATGCCTATCTTGGATGCTTCTTCCTTAGCTATCCTGTAGAAATCCTTGGCGTATCTGTACTGCTTTAAGGAGTACTCACCGAACTCGACTCCCAGGGTGCTCTTGAAATCACACCAGTTACTCCAAAGAAGTCCGCATATGGCAATGTAGCAATAGATCTTAATTCTGGTCTCTATAGGGCAGTTGCCGTCAAAATAAAGATCAATAAGGTGATCGGCCTGTGCCCTGTTGTAGTAGGAATAGATCGTGAACATGGCAAGATCCACGTGAGGGTCCTGCATGCCCGAGTACTCCCAGTCAGTAAGCTGCAGCTTCTCTTCCCCGTCGTCTTCATGATAGAAAAGGAAGTTATCCGGGATAGCATCGATATGAGTAAGGCAGCGTCTCTCGACATGGTCCTCGACATACTTTCTTAAGGACAGGACATTAGCCTGTGTCTCATCGTGATCCTTGTACACGGACTTGGCGCCCTTGCAAAGCGTTACATAGTACTCCACCTGTCCGAAAAGGTCGAATTCATGACCTACCTGAAGGTTGGAATCATGGAATTTTTGGAATCATGGAATTTCCTAAGAAGCTTCATACCCTTAACAAGGTCATCCTCATTCTCGGGATCGAGTGTTCTTACGTTCTCAAGAAATCTCGTGATCTTATATCCGTTATCGGCATTGATATATACAGGATCATCGCAGAAACCGAGTCCCGAGATCGTCTCATATACCGACGCTTCATGCTTTCTGTCGATAAGAAGATCCGTGCCCTCTCCGGGTATTCTCATGATGTATCTTTTACCTCTTAAGGAGAATATGAAAGATCTGTTCGTCATACCCTTTTTAAGGATCGAGATATCAACTATCTCGTCGCTTGAAGCATTGAAGCACTTAGCTACAACATCAAGAGCATCATTCCTTGTGTTATCGGATTCGGCATCG
>CADAXO010000210.1 GCA_902791885.1 Oscillospiraceae bacterium
GTAAGTGTTTTGTTCATTCAATTATTCCTCCTTACTCCAAGTTATACTTCGAGTATAAGAAGGAAGAACGCACATTTCACCTACGAAACGACGACAAATATCGACAATTCCTGTCGGAAAGATCAATAAATCTTAATGTCGGTACAAATAGCTATGCCCTTAACCAAGCCCGGCACAGATCGATCACTCCTTATCGGAATTGATCTCTTCGTACTTATTGATAATAAAGTCAACCGTTCTCTCTGCGCCTTCGCCCATATGGACCCAGGTCTCGGCTCTGGCCTTGTCTCTACCTGCCTTGAACTTAGGGTCTTCAAGAACTCTGTCGATCAAAACCTTAATATCCTTGAGGTTGGTATCAGAGAGCTGCTCGCCGAGATAAGGCAGGACCCTCAATGTCCACGGCTTATCATCAAGCCAATAGTAGTCATAGCATCCGGGATCGAACGACGTATCCGCATAAAGGATCGGCTTATCGAATGCAAGCGTAAAGTCGAATATAATGCCCGAGAAGTCGGAGATCAATATATCTCCCGCCATCAGGGAATCGAAGTTATCGCTGTTTCTGTCCCAGGTAAGATTCTCATTGGCAGGGAACTGCTCCATGATCTTCTCCACCATACCGGGATCGGATATGAACGACTGCGGATGAGGTCTTACGATGATCTTATAACCGGTCTTAAGAAGCTCTTCGAGGATCGCAGTACCATACTTGTTAAAGATACTGTTGGGACCCCATGAAGGAGCAAGAAGGACCGTTCTTGTATCATCCTTCTTATCCTCTTTTGCCGCAGCGATCTTGGTCCTCATGTCATCCATATAAGGGATGCCGACGAGATCGAGTTCCTTGGGAGGAAGGTTACGCTTAGCTTCAAGCTCTCTTACCTCATCAATCTGATACTTACCCGAAAGCAGAATGGAATCGAAATAGTCCGTACCGAACTCATCAATCTGATACTTACCCGAAAGCAGAATGGAATCGAAATAGTCCGTACCGAACATTCTGTAGCCTGCGATATCGTTAGCACCGTGCTGTACATGACAGTAATGGTCAACGAACTTGCTTCTCTTCCACTGGTATACATTAAGTCCGGGTGTGGAAGCTATGACCATGCAGGCATTAACCATGTTGAGCTTGGCATAGGCCTTGTTGCCCTCGCCTACGAACTCGAATCTGATGTGCTTATACTTCTGCTCCAGTGCCGGGTCGTCGGGAGAAGTTGTCCAGTAAACTACATCTACTCCCCTCTTCTCGAACTCGTCACATATAGGCTTAAACACTTCCCAGTAACGCTTGGCCTCAGCGAAAATAAGATACGGGATCTTATTGCTGTCCACCTTGCTCTGCTTACCTCTTGTGAAGATAAACTTGAACTTTACCCACAACACTTTGAAAAGGTAGATAAGGAATCCCACGATACTGATCATAATCGTGAAGAGCATGCTTCCCGTACCGGGATCGATATAAAGTCTTACTAATTCACTCATATTAATACTCTCCGAGATATTCCCAGTTATCGGGATTAAATATGTCATCATGAACCGAATACCAGGGACCCGGATTGAATGTGTAACCGTGGTTATCCTGAGGTCTGTAATCGTCGGACATGAATACGAGGAACGGTCCGTCAAACTTAGGATCGCTGTTGATCGGATTGCCGGTGAACGGGTTTACAGGATTCTCGATAACGCCCTGCGTAGCAAGGGTAGGAACATCCGCATTAGTCATGAACTCATCAGATGTTGTAAAGCCCGTGCTTCCGAAGTCCTTCATCATCAATGTGGCATAGACCTTCTCAAAATCCACATCATCGAAGATCATGAGATCAGCGAACTGCCACTGGTTATGTCCGTGGTCGGATGCCAGGATAATCCTTGTGTTATCCCAGACACCGTTAGCCTGAAGATCACGGAACCATTCACCCAGAGTCAGGAAAGCTGCCATATTGATCTGATAGTGAGCCATCTGACCGTAACGGTGAACATCAACAGTAAGACCGTTATCAAGAGTGAATCTGTCCATATGAGCCGCATCATATTCCGTGTTGTCAACATGCTGAACAGGAATATACTCAGGCTCCTGAAGGATGCTCTCACCGTGAGTCATCTCAGTACACATGATGAAGAAACAGCCGTTAGGATCATCCGTATACTGTGTTATATAAGGCATAGCGGAAAGTGTTGTATAGCCGTCGATAAACTCTTCATCTATACCAGTCGCAATGGACATACCGTCATGCTCCTGAGGTGTGAGAAGTGTCTCTTCATCCTCATTATCCTCAGTGCCGCCGTAATTTACACCCAAAGAATTGTACTGACCGTTGTTATAAAGTGAATCCTGAATATAGACAGGACATACTCGCATAAGACTGTAGAAGAAGAAGTTCCTGTCTCTGTTCTCCTCAGCATGCTGGGCAATATTACCGTCAAAGTCATTGAACAGACCTTCTGCCCTGTATGCATGAATATCCGGATAATCATCATAGATAGACAGATCTACACCCCAGCTGTAGTTGGCAAACGGGGGGTCGAAAACCGTCGTATAGTATCCTGCCTCACTGAAGATTCTGGGAAGAACCGTCAATGCCTCATTCTGCTTATCAACCAGAAGCATATCATCTCTTTCGTTCATTGCTGCAGGAGTGTATTCATATCCTCCCCACAAAGGAGCAGAACCGAAGTTGGTATGCGTTCCGGGAGAAATGGCATTGGGATAATATGTAAATCCGTCATAAGCCTCATAAAGATCGGGGCGCTCGTTAAAGATAAAAGGAACGAATCCGTTGATCGAACGGTCAAGCATAATAACAATGACATTCTGTCCCGTACGGCTCAATGTGATAGTAGCAACCTCATCGCCGCCGTCTTCATAATAGAAAGTCATATCGTTAAACTTATCATTGATGATCTTAACGTTATAGATTCCAAGTCCGATCATCGCTATCGAACCTGCAAGAACAACAAATCTTGCGATCTTAGGAAGATGCAGACATACAATAGCGAGGATTACCGAGCAAAGAACGATAACAAGAACATTCATTATCTGTTCAGCAGTCGAGAACTCAAG
>CADAXO010000211.1 GCA_902791885.1 Oscillospiraceae bacterium
AGTCCAGGGATTGGGTATCTGCTCATCACTCTGCGAAGCTTCTGTCTCCACTGCCGCTGTCTGCTCAGCCTCTGTTGTTTCCGCAGGCTCGCTGCTGCAGGAAGCAAATGATAATACCATTGCTGTGGAAAGTGCTAATGCGATTAATCTTTTCATAAATGTATCCTTTCTTACTTTAAGTCATTCTTCGCCGAAGAGAATACTGTCAAAACCCGTTGTTCTTAATATCTCCATGATATCTTCATTTACATTATCAAGCTTGACGTTATCAGGATGATCACCAAGCATTATCATCAGAACGCGAAGACCTGCCGACGAGATATAGCTGACATCCTTCATATCCATCCTAACAGTCCGGATACTCTTATCATCCGCCTCCCGGTACACCGACAGAAGATCAGGTGACGTTATCGTGTCTATCCTTCCGGACAGCCAGCCTGAACAACAGCTGGTCATTCTCCCTCTTACAATCCGCGCTGAAATTCGTTGCTCTGCGTGTGTAACTTCCTGAGACACTATCCGGCTTAACCTTCATCATCCAGAATTCCATGACTCCCATAGCCTTCTTTACTTCACGCTTCTTATCTTCCGGAAGGTCCTTAAGCGTCAGCAGTTCGTCCGGCATATACTCCCCTATCGATACTCTCTCAAGCTCGAATCCCATCCTGTCGATGAACTCGGGAGCCTTATCAACATCCAAAAACAAATTCAGAGGAGGCGGAGGATCCGGTAAATTGCATACTGCCTCTTTATATGCCTCTTCGCCCATGGAAGCCGCCATGATCGCCTGCTGGGAAGGAATGATCATGTTATCAGTCGTTATCCATACGCCTCCGAACTCCGTCAGAAGACGCTTCATATTAACAAATATCTCTTCGAGTTCTGACTGCGTCATGTACATCAGAAGTCCTTCAGTTGTTATGAGAAGGCCTCCTCTAACATCATCAAGACATCTTCTTATCGAATCATAATTGGTGGCATCCACCTCATGATAAGAGATGCTGCCACTGCCGCCGATAATGCTTTTCGCCGCGGGCTCCACAGCATCGATTACAGCAGGAAGATCACAGCCGTAGTATCTTATGTCTTTCCTCGCAAGCTTAAGGCCTCTGGAGGTATAGCCGCAGGGAATATCAAGCACGAATCTGTAACCAAGATTTTCTATCAGCTTATTCGAGCACTCGAACCTCGCCTCGATCGTCTCGGCAAATCCCGGGATAGACTTAACTTTATTCAGAAGATCAACCTCGTCTGTTGTCGCAGTCGAATTCTTATTAGCATCAAAATCCAGCCTGTCAACGAGCAGCCCGGAATCTTCATCTCCGAGTTCCGCCATGACTCTTACACAGGACTGAGCTGTTGTGAACACGGGATTAACTTCATGTCTTAATGAATAAACTGTCTGCTCTTCCATGACGATTACCTCCTCTGTTGATAATATTTTAATCAACCTTATTCTTATTATATGTGCTTAACAGGGTGTTAATTCATTATACTATAGGGCTTGTATGTTGTATTTATCGGGATGAACGATAGAGCGTTATCTCGTGAATTAAATTAACCAAAGGCCTTGGAGCAAAATCCGAGTTTTTGGGGGAAAGATCTTGACTTAGAGTTAGCTCCAAGTTGTATGATTGAATCATCAGCAGATGATTACAATGATTGGAGGTGCTCATCTATGACGATAAAAGAAGTCTGCGAGAAGTACGATATCACTGCCGATACACTTCGGTACTATGAGCGTGTCGGAGTGATTCCTACAGTCACCAGAACTGCCGGAGGTATCAGAGATTATCAGGAGTCTGATATCGGCTGGGTCGAGAATGCAATATGTTTTCGAGATGCCGGAATGCCGGTGGAAATGCTTATCGAGTATGTAAGGCTATTTCAGGAAGGCGATTCTACGATCGATGCAAGAGCTGCCCTTCTCAAGGAAGCTCGCGAAACAATAATCGAAGCGAAGAAAAAATACGACATCGCGCTGGAGAAACTCGATTATAAGATCGGTAGATACGAGATCGCACAGAAGACAGGTGAACTCACATGGGACTGAGAAAAGCAACTGTTCTTATTGCAAGCATATCCTTGATAGCGGTTTCCGGATGTACCTCTTCCTCTGCTGTTACAACTGAACCAACAGCCAAACCGGACATAACTATTAACGAGACAATTGAGACGAGTTCAAATGCTTCGGAATCAACTTCTGCACCAACGGAGACAACTATCGTTACGGAGGAGGCAGCATCAATGGTATTAATGATTGGGGACACTGAAGTTCCTGTAACCTGGGAAGATAATGCTTCTGTGGAAGAACTGAAGACACTTGCCGGGAACGGGCTTATGATCAGCTTGTCCATGTACGGCGGGTTTGAGCAGGTCGGATCCATCGGACAAAGTATTGCCCGAGATGATGAACAGATAACAACATCTTCCGGAGATATCG
>CADAXO010000212.1 GCA_902791885.1 Oscillospiraceae bacterium
CCGCATCAAGGATCATGAAGGCGGAAAGCACCGATACGATGTCGTTATTAAGATACGAAGACAGGAATGTAAACTGCGGAAGATAAGCTGCGGCCGATACGAAGAAATAGACCGAGCCTTTGTTGTCAAAGAGCTTATCACCGATCCGGAACGCGACGAGCATGATGCCCATGCCGGATAAGACTCCGACCATTCTTGCAGCGAATAATAAGACTTGAGGATCCGACGTAAATACCGATGCGATCTTCACGAATATTGCCGCTATCATGGACGGCAGATAAGGCGTGAATGCGTAGGAGAATCCCCATAAAGGATTGATAAGTTCATTCTCGAATCCCGTAGGCAGAGTGTTATGCTCAGCGATCCAGTTTACGACCAGCATACGCATATTCTCATCGGGACCCGCCTGGGTATCCATCTTAAGAGCGAGTATGACAAACAAAATGCCGGACAGGATTATCATCGGCAGCGAGAGCTTATATTTTGTAATTGTCAGTCTCTTATCCATCATTGTCACATCAAGATCTTATCAAACTTTTCCACTGCCCATTTAACCGCAGTACGGTGTTCCGGTGAGGGGATGAATCCCACACCTACTATTAAAGCACACAGGAACTCACAAGCTAAACCTCTTAATACAAATGTAATGGCAGGCCAGTCGGTCTGTATCAGTTCGTATACGGCATAACATGCGAATACGCAGGCTAAGAAAACTATAAGATAAAACAACATGCGAAGCCAGTACTTACCGAACAAAGCCTTGGACTTAAAGCACTTATCGTAAACGAGGATACTTCTTAAAAGCCAGTAGACTGTCTGGGCGACGACTGTACCAGCTAAGATTCCGGGAAGCCCTATCTGATAAGCAAGGTAAATGGATGAACCGATGTTGACGATTGCACCTATGAGGCTGATCCACTTCTCGTATCTGAAAAGTCCCGCACCGTTCGAATAATCCACCAGGGAACTGTGGACGAGGCTTATATAAAGATCCGCACAGACCAGTATCGCGATGTACTTGCTCATTACAAATTCCGTACCGAAGATAAGATCGATGAACGAATCGAGAAGGACAAGTGTCGGGACAAGAAGGAATACGGCAACCAGGAATCTTACATACGTATACATCCTGAATGTCTTTTCCTGATGCGCGGGGTCTTTATCCGTTACGAGGCTGTTTCCGATAAACGGCATTAAGGGCCCGAGAAGATTAACGGACAGCTGCTTGATAATGGTTATTACCGTAAAGTAGTTGGCATAGAATCCTACTGCAACCGTGCTTATGAGCTTGGATATAAGAAGACTGTCTGTACAGCCGTAGATATATCCCGATATCTTTCCTACGGCGATATCCTTGATGCTGTTCATGAGTTCTTTTACAAGCACCGGATCGGTCTTGCACTTATTATTGAGATAAGGGTAGACCTTATAACACTTCATGTAGATATAGATATTCGTCGCGAACGCCTGGATAACCGCACAGGACACATAAAGAAGGTAGCTTTTGAAAAGCACAAGCACGCCGATCTTCAATATGCTGAACACGATCGTTCCGACCGTATCCACGGACTTCGTGATGTACTCTTTCTTGTCCGCATAAAGAAGCGTTCTTCTGTAAGCGAAGAAATATGTCGATGCGCTCGCCAACGCCTGAACAAGGAAATACACATAGTATATGGGCTTGAATTCCATATCCGTGATGATGAACTTAAGAAACGGCAAAGCCGCGAACGACAGTACGATGAAGGTTACGCCTATTACGTTATAGATAGACTTCAAAGCCCTCATTATCGCATTGATCTTATCCGAATCACCCGCGTGCAAAGGCTTGTATAAAGCATAAGTAACAGCTATGTCGAAGCCTAAGTCCGCGAGGGCCAGCATCGACAGAACGGATGTGTAAGTGCTGCTTAATCCTAAGATATCTACACCGATGTAGATAATAAAGAGCTTACGCGATACGAATCCCAATACCGCGAATATTATCTGATTCAATACGCCGATAAGGCCGGTTCTGGCGATTAATCTCTTGTCGCTCATCCTTCTCCCGTAACCCTGCCGACTATACGTTTAAAGTTGGTAACGAAAGGTATATATCCGCGACAGCATCATGTATATGCTGTCCGTCGAAAGTGATCTTCCCGTTAAGAAAATCATTAAGATGCTCTGCAAGCTTTTTGTGATCCAGTATCCCGACTATCCTTCCGATGCTGTCATCGACGTAGTCCTCGACTCCTCCGCATCTTGTCGAGAATATGGGAAGACCGCAGCATGCCGCTTCCATGGGAGCTACAGGCTGACCTTCCTGAATGGATGTCATGACGAACGCATCGGCTCTTTGGTACAAAGCGGCGATATCCTCACGCGCAACCGACGGGATCATCTCCGCGCAGCTGCTTATCGAAGAAGCTTCCACTTTCTTAACGAATTCATCGACGCCCTGACTGTAGCCCTTGTTCGCTCCGTAACCTGCGATTATCACCTTGAAAGGCTTAACCGCAATGCTCTTAAGATCCTCCATGGTCTGAAGGAACAGATTGTAATTCTTATAGAATGAATGGGACGCCACGATAAGGAACGTTGTCGTATCGTGACTTACGGGTTCGTATCTGAACTTGCTGTCATCGATTATATTTCCGATATATTCGATCGACTTAAGATGAATATTCTGCATCAATACCTGTCTGATCTTGTCATTACTTATGGCAAGGAAAGCCGATGCACCTTCCAAAGCTTCCTTGAAA
>CADAXO010000213.1 GCA_902791885.1 Oscillospiraceae bacterium
GGATCTCGAACGTCGCTTTGGAAAGAATGGATGCCACGGATCTTTCTTACGGCGCGGGTACGTTCGACGTGGTTCTTATCTCTTTGGTCCTTCACGAGCTTGAAGACGATCTTGCAGGAAGGCTTATAAGGGAAGCAAAGCGCGTGCTTAAGGAAGACGGCAGGATAATAGTAACGGAGTGGGAGCGGCCTCGAAAAGCTTCTCAGAAAGTGCTTTTCGCACCGGTGGCGATGCTGGAGCCGAAGCCGTACGGAACCTTCATAAGAACAGACATGTATCGTTACTTTGAAGACCGTGGTCTTAAAGTAGACGAGTATATTCACTGCAATTACTCGAGAGTGCTGGTGCTTAAGAAAGAAGAGCAGAATGAAGAGCCTTCGGATGCGCGTTATCTTGAGCAGACGAAGATGCTCGACTACGGTGATGAGAGCATCGGGCAGCTTGTAAGAGAAAGGGGATGGCGTAAGCTTCCTGTCTACGATCGTATAGGAGCGGTCTACAGCTTTGTAAAAGATGAGATCTTATTCGGGTACAACCTTGATGATGATCTTCCCGCAAGCCGCGTTCTTAAGGACGGCTACGGGCAATGCAATACGAAAGGCACTTTATTTATGGCTCTTCTTCGTGCGTGTGATATCCCGTGCCGCGTTCATGCATTTACTATCGATAAGAAGCTTCAGCACGGAGCAATGACGGGATTCGTTTACAGGAATGCTCCGAAGAACATCTTTCACAGCTGGGTGGAAGTCCTTTATGAAGGCAGATGGGTTAACCTTGAGGGACTGATCCTCGATGATAAGTATCTTGCTTCTTTGCAGAATAAGTTTGCTTCCTGTACCGGAGCATTCTGCGAGTACGGTGTGGGAGTTGAAGATTTCCGTGATCCTAAGGTAGAGTGGGATGGAGAGGATACTTATATACAGAAGACCGGTATCAATCAGGACTTCGGTGTATACAACAATCCTGATGATATGCTTCTTGAACATCATCAGCAGATAGGGTTGGTTAAGCGGTTTATTTACAGGAATCTCGGAAGACACCTTATGAACAGGAATATCAGAAAAGTGAGGGAGCGCGGATGAAGACAAGAATAACAATAGGCGTGGATAACATCCCTGACAGCGGATTGAAGGAAGAGTGGGGGTTGTCTTTATACATCGAATATGGTGAGAAGAGTATCCTTCTTGATGCGGGTGCATCGGATCTGTTTATAGATAATTACAGAAGATTAGGCATCGATCTTAAGGATGTGGATTACGCTGTGTTAAGCCATGCGCATTATGATCATGCGAACGGATTTCCTTCGTTTCTAAGACTTAATGACAAGGCTAAGCTTTATGTGAATGAGTGCGTTGGTACGGATTGTTATTTTAAGAAGTTCTTTGTAAGTAAATATATAGGGATCCCAAGAGTGCTGACCTCTGAGTTTGAAGACAGGATCGTAAGAGCTTCCGGCGTCTATACGATAACAGACGGAGTGTACCTTGTAAGCCATAAAGTGGACGGATATCCTGCGGTAGGAAAGAAGAACATGATGTACAGGAAGACTCCCGAAGGATGGAAGCCCGATGATCTTAAGCATGAGCAAAGTCTTGTTATCGATACCGACAGAGGGCTTATGATCTTTAATTCATGTTCGCACAGCGGACCCGAGAATATCATCAATGAGGTAAGGGAAGGGTTTCCTGATAAGAATATTTACGGGTATGTGGGAGGTCTTCATCTGTACTACATGACTAATCAGAAGATTAAAGAAGTGATCCGTCAATTGGATGAATCGGGAATAGAGTATATAGCGACCGGACACTGCACCAAGGACCGTGCGTATAAGATGTTAAAGGACGGTCTGGGAGATAAGGTCCATCAGTTCAGGACCGGGTTAGTGATAGAAGTGTAATAACAATAAAGAGGCTGTCCGTTTGGACAGCCTCTCGTGTTAGTTCTATCAAACGATAGGGATTACAGACCCTCTACGCTCAAGATAGCTTCGTGGATGTTGTTGTAAGAAGCCTGGAGGAGAGTCTTCTCATCCTCGTTGAGCTCCATCTCGATGATCTTCTCAACTCCGCCTGCACCGATCATGATCCGTTGAGCTCCATCTCGATGATCTTCTCAACTCCGCCTGCACCGATCATGATCGGAACGTTGAGAGTTACATCGTTCATACCGTACTCGCCGTTGAGCTTTGTGGATACTGTACGGATTGTGTGCTTGTCCATGAGGAGTGACTCGAGGAGAGTTGTAACGGAAACAGCAACACCGTTGAATGTAGCACCCTTGAGCTTGATGATCTGTGCGCCGGAAGACTTTGTCTGCTCAACGAGATCGATCTTGTCCTGCTCAGAGAGAGGCTTGCCGATGATTCTTGCATACTCTTCAACAGGTACACCTGCAACGTGTGTGCGGCTCCATGCAGCGAACTGTGTCTCACCGTGCTCACCGAGGATG
>CADAXO010000214.1:0-2081 GCA_902791885.1 Oscillospiraceae bacterium
TGATGTAGAAGGCAGTTTTACTCCCGGTCAGCAGATAGTTAAGATCGTTCATGAATCTTTGTGTGAGCTCTTAGGTGACGATAATGCGAAGATCAATGTTTCTTCATCCGGATTCACCGTAATCATGCTTTATGGTCTTCAGGGTGCAGGTAAGACAACAACGGCTGTTAAGCTTGCGAATGTCCTTAAGAAGGACGGCAAGAAGCCTATGGTTATCTCTGTTGATGTTCACAGACCTGCAGCTGCAGAACAGCTCAAGGTTTTGGCTGACAGCGTAGGAATTCCCTGCTATATAAATCCTTCTGAGAAGGATGCGATCAAGATCGCCAAGGAAGGTGTCGAGAAGGCTAAATACATGCTCTGTAATTACCTCATCGTCGATACTGCAGGTCGTACTGTAGTTGATGACGAGATGATGGAAGAGCTTAAAGCAATCAATGAAGTTGTTAATCCTGATGAGAAGATGCTCGTAGTCGATGCCATGATCGGTCAGGAAGCTGTTAATGTTGCTATGGCATTCGAGGAAGCTATCGGTATGGACGGCTTCGTAATGACAAAGCTCGACGGTGATGCCAGAGGCGGTGCTGCACTTTCAATCAGAAAGATGACAGGCAAGCCGATCAAATATATCTGCGTAGGTGAGAAGATCGATAAGATCGAAGTATTCCACCCCGGCAGAATGGCTGACAGAATTCTCGGTATGGGTGACGTTATGTCTCTTATCGAGAAGGCTACTCAGAACATTGACGAAGAGGAAGCTCAGAAGTCAATCGAGAAGATGCTTAACAATAAGTTCGACTTGAATGACCTTCTTTCCCAGTTCGAGCAGATGAAGAAAATGGGTTCCATGAAGGATCTTATCGGAATGATCCCGGGTGTATCCGGCAAGGTTACGGATGAGCAGCTCGACAGTTCCGAAGTTCAGATCAACAGGAACATGGCGATCATCAAGTCAATGACGATGAAGGAACGTAAGAATCCCCAGATCCTTAATGCGAGCAGAAGAAAGAGGATCGCAGCAGGATCGGGAACTACCGTTCAGGAAGTTAATAATCTTATGAAGCAGTATGACCAGACCTCTAAGCTCATGAAGCAGATGGGAATGGGCGGCAAGGGTGGCCTGAAGCTCCCGAAGGGATTCCCCGGAGGAAAGCTCGGCGGTTTAGGCGGCCTGGGCGGCTTCGGAAGAAGAGGATTTTTCTAAGTGATCTAACCTTATGAAGGTTTATCAATATAATCAAGATTTCAATTAAAGATTTGGAGGAAACAAAAATGGCAGTAAAGATTCGTTTAAAGAGACTCGGTAAGAAGAAGGCTCCTTTCTACAGAGTAGTTGTAGCTGATTCCAGATATCCCAGAAACGGCCGTTTCATCGAGGAGATCGGAACTTATGATCCTATGACATCTGATGACAAGCAGGTTTCTATCGATGCTGAGGCTGCTAAGAAGTGGATCGGCAACGGTGCTCAGCCTACAGAGACAGTTCGTGCTATCTTGAAGAAGCAGGGAATTATCTGAGGTGAATTAAATGGAATTACTTACTTACATGGCTAAGTCCCTCGTAAGCAATCCGGATGATGTACAGGTTAAGAAGACAGAGCGTGGCAACACAGTTATCTTCGAGCTTTCAGTAGCACCTGAAGATATGGGCAAGATCATTGGTAAGAACGGAAAGAGAGCTCAGGCTATCCGTTCCATCATGAAGGCCAAGTATCTTAAGACCGGCAAGAGGGTTGTCGTAGATATCGTTGGATGACAAAGAGTCGTCTCATAATCGGTAAGATAACGGCGGCGCACGGCGTCAGGGGTGAATTAACAGTATTCCCCCTGACGGACGATGCCCGTCGTTTTTTGTCTTTGAAATCTGCTTTTCTCTGTGATGAGAATGCCGAGAAGGAAGAGCCCTGTGTTATCAAGAGTGCAAGGATCGACCGTGACCGCGTTCTCATGAAGATCGAAGGTTGCGAGGACAGAAATAAGGCTGAAGAGCTTAAGGGAAGATTCATTTCCGTAGACCGTAAGGATGCGGTCAAGCTTCAGGACGGAGCTTTCTTTATCGAGGACCTCAAGGGCCTTAATGT
>CADAXO010000214.1:2105-3539 GCA_902791885.1 Oscillospiraceae bacterium
CAAAGAGATCCTTTACAGCATTGAGCCTGATGAGGGCCTGATCAAGTGCCGTCTGCCTGAGGGTTTATACGAGCTTTATGACGTTTGATGTTCTGACGCTTTTCCCTGGACAGATCGAGGCCAATATTAACGAGAGCATCACGGGCCGCGCCGTCAAAAAGGGTGTGATCACATTAAATGCAGTTAATATCAGGGACTTCTGCACTAATTCGTACGGCAAGATAGATGATACCGTCTATGGCGGCGGAACTGGACTTCTTATATATAACGAGCCCGTTTATAACTGCTGGAAAAGCCTGTGGGAAAAGGAAGAAGACAGACCCTATACTGTCTATGTCAGCCCTAAAGGAAACGTTCTTAACCAGAGCAAGGCACGTGAACTGAGCAAAAAGAAGCACGTTTGCATTATCTGCGGCCATTATGAAGGCATCGACAGCAGAGTTATAGACAGAATCTGTGATGAGGAGATATCCATCGGAGATTATGTCCTTACAGGAGGAGAGCTTGCTGCCTGCGTGATAATTGATTCCGTATCGCGTATGGTAGAAGGTGTGCTTCCAAATGAGGATGCTTATACCAATGAATCTCATATGGGCGGCGTGCTTGAGGCACCTTCATATACAATGCCTTCAGAATGGGACGGAATGAAGGTTCCCGAAGTGCTTTTGTCAGGTAATGACGCTGCTATAGAAGAGCACAGAAGAATAGCTTCTCTGGTCGAGACATGGGTCAAAAGACCCGATATGCTCGACAAATTAGAAATCACAGAGTCCGAGTGGCAGAAAATGCTTGCCATGCGAAGGACTTTATGATATTTTATTACGGTTATCAGGGCGGTCCTCTGGAATAATTAGATTTGAACGAACGCCTGCAGGAGAAGGAGGAAACTCATAATGGATTTGGTTAAAGTTATCGAGAGCGAGAACGTTAAGAATACTTTTCCCGAAGTTGAGATCGGTGACTACGTAAAGGCACATCTCAAGATCAAGGAGGGTACTCGTGAGCGTGTACAGATCTTCGAAGGTTACGTTATTGCCAGAAAGGGCGGCGGACTTTCCGAGACTATCACAATTCGTCGTATCTCTTACGGTGTAGGCGTTGAGCGTATCTTACCTGTTAACTCACCTAAGATCGAGAAGATCGAGGTTGTACGTAAGGGTAAGGTAAGAAGAGCTAAGCTCTATTACCTCAGAGGCCGCCAGGGCAAGGCTGCTCGTATTCAGGAGAAGCTCTGATCCCGTTAAAGTTTATAATGACTTTAAATCAAAGACATCACTTCGGTGGTGTCTTTTTTTGTGCGAATTCACAAATTAATTAGAGCAATATTAGAATTTTGGTTTATAATGATAAAGACGCATTTTATCGTTTTTCTAATTTTTGCGTGGAGGTAAAAAGCATGAAACGAACGAAAATCACAGCTGCGTTATTGACTGC
>CADAXO010000215.1 GCA_902791885.1 Oscillospiraceae bacterium
GTTTGGCGCGTTGGCTACAGGTTCGGCGGAGACTAAGACTTCATGAGAAAGTATTACCTTAAGTATCTGGTTGCCTTCCTGCTTTTCGCTGTTCTCGGCGCAGTTGCATTCTTCGTGGTTACGAAGATCTACGAGGGTGACAGCGGCAGGCGTAATACTCTTGCTAACAGATTCGTGCAGCAGGTGGAGGAGAATCCGTCGGAAGATGTTGGTGAGGCGGTGGAGGCTGTAAGGGCAGAGCAGGAGTCCTCTTGGTTTAACGAATACGGCGAGAGAAATGTACCCTCGGATATTACATTCATCGCCATCGATATATCAGATACTGAACTTGTTTCCGACGATACATCAAGCAGCATAACGTGGGTAGTCTCGCGTGACGGCAAAGCGGAGGGGCTCGTAGTCTTTACTTTCGAAGATGTAAGAGAGACGCATACTCTGTATCTTGCCGGGACGGTCGTTTCTGTCTCGTTTATCATTCTCATTGCCTTCTTCATTTATATCGACAGGAAGGTCATCCTGCCTTTCAACAAGCTTTCTTCGTACCCGGAGAAGATCGCGAAGAATGAGACCGGCGAGCACATCCCGGAGTCGAAGGAGAGATATTTCGGCAAGTATATCTGGGGCATGAATATGTTAAGCGACAGGCTCTCGGGAGACCGCAAGAAGCTGCGCGCGTTGGAGAAAGAGAAGCAGTCTCTGCTCTCATCGATTGCGCACGGGATCAAGACTCCTGTTGCAAATATCAGACTTTATGCGCAGGCGTTGAAGAGCGGTCTTTATAGGAAAGACGGAGTGCCCGATCCCGATGATGCGATGGTCGCTGAGAAGATCGAGAAGAATACGCAGGATATTGAAGATATCGTTAAGGATCTTCTTAATGCTGCGTCGAAGAGCATCGTCGAATACGAGCCTTCGATTGACCAGTTCTATCTGTCTGAGATCGAAGACTGGCTTAACGAAGAATACGGCAACCGCATGAACGTGCTTAAGATTCCGTTTACGATAGACTGCAAGAGCAAAGTCATGATCACGAGCGACAAGTCGGGTGTCATCAGAGTGCTTACGCAGTTTATCGAGAATGCGATTAAGTACAGCGACGGCAAGCATATCGGCGTGCTCATTGATAAGACACCTGAAGGTTATGAATTCACAGTAAGCAATACCGGCAGCCGCGTCCCCGAGAATGAAGAGAGATATATCTTTAACAGCTTCTACAGAGGTTCGAATTCCGCAGATATCGAGGGCAACGGCTTGGGCCTTTATGAGGCTTCCTTCATAGCAAGAAAGCTCGGCGGAACGGTCGCCACGCGCTATAACGAACAGACTTCCGAGACCGAATTCTGCTTATTTTTCCCGCTTTAATAATTGTTTAATAGTTTTCCTCCATAATGCATTCAGAAGATGATTATGGAGGGAATTTATGTCTGCTGTTATCGAGACTAAGGACCTTTGCAAAACGTATATCGTTGATAAGCAAAGCAACAATGTTCTTCAGAATGTAAACCTCAAGGTTGAGGAGAAAGAATTCGTCACTGTCATGGGACCGTCGGGTTCCGGCAAGTCCACGCTGCTTTACACGGTAAGCGGTATGGATACGGTAACTGCGGGAAGTGTGCTTTTCGATGGGGAGGAACTGTCTTCCATGAAGGAGAAGGAGCTCATTAACATCAGGCTTCTTAAGATGGGTTTCATCTTCCAGCAGATGTACATGATGAAGAATCTCACGATATTGGATAACATCCTGCTTCCCGCAATCGAGAGCAGGAAAGGCGGCAGCCGTGAGGAAAAGATCAGGAGGGCGGAAGACCTTATGAGAAAGCTCGGCATCATCGAGGTTGCCGATAACGATATCAATGAAGTATCCGGCGGTCAACTCCAGAGAGCTTGCATCTGCAGATCAATGATAAACTCACCGAAGATCCTTTTCGCTGACGAACCGACGGGTGCTCTTAACCGCACGTCTTCGAATGAGGTTATGGACGAACTCGTAAAGCTCAACCAGGAGGGTACGACCATCATGATGGTCACCCACGATTCCAA
>CADAXO010000216.1:0-1956 GCA_902791885.1 Oscillospiraceae bacterium
GGCCTTCCCAAAGACGAGTACCTCAAGAAGGTCGATGAATTCAAGGCAAGGATCGAATCGCTTATAGAAAGTGCATGTCATGAAGGCGATACACCCTTCGAGATGACGCTCGCACTCTACCAGTCAGAAGGCAAGAGGCTCACCTACGATGAAGCTGCTGCAAACTCTGCCGATGCTGACCCTGCCAGCGTAAGCCTCTCCCCTTACCGCGCGCTCATGACCGATACAGGCATCTGCCAGGAGATCGCCGGAGCTTATGCTTATCTGCTCATGCAGGTTGGCGTTGACGCGATCACTTGCGGCGGCCTTACAAAAGACGTTTCCGCATCTCACGAATGGACCGTCGTAAAGATTGACGGCAAGTACTATCACTGCGATCTTACTTTCCAGCTCAACGAGAGCGCCACGCTAAGGTATTTCGGCATGGACGATAAGCAGCGCGAGATCGAGGGCGACTGGGACATGCAGTATAATAACTTCGGCGACACCAACGATATCTGGTACAAGGACTTAAAGCTTGAAGATAAGCGTTTCGAGCCCTTATGGACCATCACGTCATACAAGATCGACCGGGAGAATCACAAACTCTGCTGCTACGATTCCTACGAATGCACGGGCGATCTGATCGTGGAGATACCACTGGATAGTCTATAACTGTCTCATTCAAACGGAAGTCTTACCCGTCTTTCGAAGAAGCAGTCGCGCCTGTTTCTTCTTTCTCAACAAAGATGAGGGCATCACCTTCAATTGCTAAAGTACCGTATGTTTTCGCGTCTTTGCCATAGGGAGTTCTGCAGACGGCTACAACATTTTCTGAAGCGCCTAAGATCGTATAGTCGTAGGACATGCGTTCATCTAAGATGTATCCCTTATCGTTCTGCACATCATAAACCACGATGGCGCTCGAAATTATTCCGCTGCCATATATAACGGTAACGCACAGATCCGGATTGCCGTCCTGATTGACATCGCTCTCGTATACCTTTCCTAACAGCCTGCCCATTGAAGATGTGTTCGCACTGATATAATCCAAAAGCGGCTGATAGATTGTAGTCTCAGTCGGTTCAGTTGTGGTGGTCGTGTCCGTTGCCGCTTCTGTCTCCATGACAACAGGGTTTTCCGGCAGCGTCTTTAAACCGTTCTTTGGAGCGGTGAGCTTGCATTCGCCTGTCCCGCCGCCGTGAGCTTCCCAGTGACCGTCGATCGTAAAAGTGCCGGTGTATAACTCACCCTTATCGGCGACGACCGTATAAGAACCTGTGGCTGTAAACAAAAGCTTGTAATAATCTTTAACCGAAGCATCGCGGGCATCGATCTTGTCGACAGATACGCCGGGCTCAAGTCCGTATTTTGTATAGACTTCGTTGCAGACGCCCATTTTTACTATGCCTTTGAGGTTGGCTTCCAGTTGCGGGTCAAGTTCCATCGCTTTTTTCGAGCATCCGAAAACAGATACCAGCAAAGCCAAAACCACCGCAATACACGCCATCTTCTTACCCATGGACGCTTACCTCTTTCTTGATCTTAACCCGTTCCATTTGTATCAGGATACTATAAATACAGATTTCCGAGGATAGATGTTGCAGTTTGTTAACAATCTCCCTCTTGACGATTACGGTATTGAGTACCATAATACAAATGGTACAAGTTACCATTAACGGAGGAGAACATGAGAAAGAACAACCGCATATCCAAAGAAGAGAAGGAATTCCTTGAGCAATACGACGTTACCAAGTTCGAACGCCCGTCTGTTACTGCGGATATCGTTATCTTCACATTGGACGACTCCGATGAACTTAACATCCTTCTGATCAAGCGCGGAGGGTTCCCTTACAAGGACCACTGGGCAATCCCGGGCGGCTTCCTTGATGCAGGCAAAGAATCTATCGATGAGGCTGCAGCGAGGGAACTTAAGACTGAGACGAACGTTGATAATGTTTATCTCAAGCAGCTCTA
>CADAXO010000216.1:1995-2889 GCA_902791885.1 Oscillospiraceae bacterium
CACTGTATTGTCTGTTGCC
Source organism: Oscillospiraceae bacterium (assembly GCA_902791885.1). The sequence continues at coordinate 2,015 of CADAXO010000216.1, forward strand.
TACACTGCACTTGTTCCGAAGCACAAACTTAACATCAAGGCCGGTGATGACGCCAAGGAAGCGGAACTTTTCTCTATTAAATATGACGTTAACGGCATCATCTTCACAAATGAGAATAAGGTGATTTTCGAGAGCGATCTCGCGTTCGATCACGCCGAGATCATTAAGATGGCCATCACCAGATTGAGGAATAGGATAGATTACGAAGATGATGCCTTTAACCTCTTAAAAGACAAGAACGAATTCACCATCTCGGAATTAAAGAGGATCCACGAGACGATCAAGAACCGTACTCTGGACCTCCCGAACTTCCGCAAAACGTTCTTGCGTGAATACGTCGCGACCGGCAAAGTCGTCGAGCTCAATAAAACTGTTACTTCAAAGGGGAAACCTGCACGGCTTTATAAATATATAGAGAGGTGAGGATATGAAGAGGATAGGAATAGGATTTGTACTGTCAGCCGTCGCGCTGGCGTCGCTTTTGTCATTGTCATTGTCGGGATGCAAGGGACGCGAGAAATATGTGAATGTCGACCGCAAGAAGTTCCCTGACGAGGTCATGTACGAAGCCGCCAGAGCAAAAGATACTGATCACGATACCAAATTAAGCCAGGCAGAGATCGAGAGCGCAACTTCAATTCTTATCGAAGGGGCGAAGGATCTTAAGGGATTAGACGTATTTACAAACCTTGAGTCTATTACTATCAGAGATGGTGAGAACATGAAGTATGATTTCAAACATTTTACTAATCTCCGCTCACTTAGCATCGAGGGCACCTGGTCTTCGAGCCGTATAGATCTCAGCGGTAATACCAAGCTCGAGAAGATCAAGATCACAAGCAAAAATCTTAAGGAACTGGTGCTGCCGGAAGGTG
>CADAXO010000217.1 GCA_902791885.1 Oscillospiraceae bacterium
TCAAGAAATCATAGTACCATATGGCGGCTTTTGAAGTTTTAGTCCTGTAAAACCACTTGTTTACAGTACCAAAATGAGGAATCCCCCGTTTTGGTCCTGTGAATTGAAGCAGATTACAGTACCAAATCAATGTTTCCGGAAGATTAGTACTGTAACTGGCTGAAATACTGGCTCAACCATATTCTCCTGATTACGCCTTCTTAGATCTCTTACGGTCGATCAGTGACACGGCAGCAAGGCCGATAACACCGACAACAGAGACGATCAGGCCGGGCTTGAGGCCGGGAGGGCAGAAGTGAAGCGACACTGAGTGGCTGCCGGGTCCCATATCCAAGGCGATCAACGCATCCTGATAAGGAATTATAGAAGCTGCCTGGCCGTCAACAACAGCGGTCCAGCCGTCTTCATACGGGATGGATGTCAGGATGATCTGGCCGTCGGACAATGTGCAGTCGAACGATACGTCACCGTCCACCGCGGACACTCCACTCACCCCGGGATTAACAGCAGCAAACATCGACTCGAATTTATCAACATCAAAATACGCGAAGTTGATATCAAGATATGTCCACGACGAATAGTCGGACATGATGGTTACCTGAACCTCATCGCCGACCTCATGAGCGCCCAGTCGGATGACTGAAGAATAGTAAGTATTCTGCGAATAGTAAGCGACCATCTTGCCGTCGAGGTAGACTTCACATCCGCTGTTGATCCTCGGTACGCTGATGTTGAGATACAGCTCGTCGGGGCTGGTGATGTTGATCGTGTAATTAAGGATTATAGGAAGGTCAGAATTGTTCCTGAAGATGTCGGTCTGGTTGGCATAGCACATACTCTCGATCTCAAGGCCGATAGCATCCGGATCGGGAACGGGAGCGAACTCGAGATCTTCGACTGCACTTTCCATATCAACTCTCTGATAATCGTTGATATTGATATCGCTGCCGTTAAGAAGTTCGAAGTCGATAGACTCATCGAATACAGGGATCAGATAATCCTCGGTAAACGAATCGAACATCGACTGATACCACTCATTACGGAACGTAAAATAATTCTTCTCAGACGTCGCATTCTCCAATGAATAATAATCAAAATCCAGCGCAGAAGAATTAACCGCGAATGCCAACGGCAAAACCGAACGGTTGGAATAGAATGTCAGTTCATCATTCTCAACTACCAGATCCGCCCCCGTATATTCACCATCCGTCGAATACACAGTTCCGATCGAGAAGAACGCATCTGTGTCCGGTGAAGAGAATGAGTGGTCGGCGGAGAAATAATTGTAATTTACCTCATAGCCCAACTGCTTCATGAAACGGTTGAAGATCTTATTCGAATTGGAGTTGAAGATCGTGATCCCGGGAATATCAGCATACTGCGAGATTCCGCTGATGTGGATGTTGTCCGACAGATTGAATAACTCGTAGTCTGCTCGGAACCCATTATCAAGCAAGCGCGAAGCTTCAGCATAATCTTCCACAAGAAGCATATTCTCAACAAACTCATTGGCGTCACAGGTGGATAAAGACAACGTCGATGTTCCGCCTGACTGCATGGGGGTGAGGAACGCTGTCTCATAGACTGTGATGACGGTGAGGATAACGGGGAGCATTTTGCCCATGTCCTTCCACTGACCTGACCAGTCGGTCTTGAGCATGCCCAGGAATATAAGACCCAGCACGCAGATAATAGCGAAGTTCAGGATAAATAACTTGCCGTTGCTCTTCATGTCGCCGAAGCTCTGTGCGACTAGAAGCAGAACAACAAGCACACCGCAGGTCTTAAGTATCTCTTTGGAAGTAACTTTCTTGAGGTTCTCGATAACCTTATATGACACGGTCATAAACATAGTGATGAACACGAATGACTCTCTGTGCCAGAACCAGTTCGGGCTGTCGAAGACCTGCCATGCGGACGGCATAGACGAGGATGAACATTGCCGCGTAGAACCTTTTCGCCTTGCCGGAGAAAGCGCGGCTTACGAAGAAGAGTACGCAGAGGAAAGTGACGAGCATGCTGACGTAGATCAAAGGCAAATTGTTGGGGAGAACGTCGTTGAAGTCGCCGGAGTAGCCCAGGAAAATTCTGTCGACGATATCTGCGAACGTGAAGCCGACGTAGGAAGGATCGCTCAAGTCGCGGATAGGGTCGCCGTTACGGATCGTGTCGAGTCCGACGGGCAGGAGCAGCACACACAACGTAAGAGCAACAAGTACCGCGCGGAGCACAAAACGCCCGATAACCCCAAAGGGCTTCAATTCCTTCTTGAACATCCCGAGAAGATACATTCTTCCGAGAAGGTAGAGGAAGGAGTAGATGCCTGCCATGTAAGCGATGTAGTAGTTCGACAGGAACAGGAAGAACAGCACTGCCGTGACGCCGCCAAGCTTGCCGTTCTTAAGATAGCGCTCGATGCAGAGCAGAAGAAGCGGCAGCAGGTAGTAGCCGTCGAGCCACATGATCTGGAAAAGAAAGAGCATCGTGTATGAAGTGTAGGCGTACATTATGCCCCAGAGTACGGGCCACTTGGTTCCTTTGACTTCGGCGCGCTCTTCGATGAATGCGCACATGAATGCCGCTGCAAGCGAGATCTTGATCCCCATTAAGATCATGACGAATTCGTTTGCCTGCGACGCGTCAAAGAGAAGTACAAGCAGATTCAAAGGGCTTGCGAGGTAGTAGCCGAATGTGCCCATGAAGTTCTTGCCGGCACCGAGGAGAAACGAGTAACCGAAAGAGCCGGTCCCGAGAGACAGAAGCTTCGACTTCAGCAAGAACAAGTAAGGCGAGTACTGCGCCTCGAGATCCGAGATGACGGCCGTGTGTTTGCCGAACGGATACTTCTGGCTGATGACGGCCATAACAACAAAGCATAAAAGCGTCACAATGAATGCCAGAGCGGGGTATTTAATCTTAGCAGAGAAACCCTTATTGGATTTCCTCTTAAGTGTCAGTTCTTCTTTCATGGATCAGTTCCTCGCGAGATATTTGAAGAAGATAGTGTCTTCGTAGTTATAGACATAGAATTGCGTGTTGATTACCTCCACTTCGTCCTCCTTGCGTATGTTGCCGAAAGAGACGATATCGTGCGATACGTCGAGCTCCTCCTGGCCCATGAACCTTATCTGTACGGTCCTTATGGAGTGGAAGATGATGAGGTTAATTGAAGAGTAGGCAGCGAGAAGCAGAAGAAGCACAACAGCCCTTGATACTATCTCGAACTTCTTGCCGTTAAGCGCCTTGTAGAAGTAGTCCGTGACGAACATCACAGCATAAAGCGAGATGAGGAACAAAGGCGCCATCGAGCCTCTCATAAGGAAATCGTTCGCGTAAGTGATCTTGTAGAAAGGGATCACGAGCATCGTGCCGAGCGCGGTAAGGAGCATCGCGTCGCCCTTGTGGCGCTTGTAGAT
>CADAXO010000218.1 GCA_902791885.1 Oscillospiraceae bacterium
TACGCTGTCAGCCAAAACCTTGAGCTGTTCTGCAGCTGCAGGTCTGTGAACGTCAACAGAGATAACCATCGGCTTCTTGCCGTCCTTCTTAAGGACGTTTGCAAGCTTAACAGCCGTAGTTGTCTTACCTGCACCCTGAAGACCATAGAGCATGATTACGGTGAATCCTGAAGAAGATACATTGATCTTCGCATTATCATCACCTAAGAGCTCACACAAAGATTCATGAACGATCTTAACTATCTGCTGTCCGGGAGTAAAACTGCCTTCTACATCAGCATTAAGGCACTTCTCCTGCATATCCTTGACGAAGTCCTTGGTTACCTGATAGTTAACGTCAGCCTCGAGAAGAGCCATTCTGATCTGCTTCATCATATCCTTGATATCAGCTTCAGTTACGCGTGCTTTACCGCGCATCGAAGCTGTTATCTTCTGAAGCTTTGTCGAAAGGCTTTCAAACATCAGTTACTCCTCTATTTCTTCGGAAAGCTTTGCTAAAACTTCCCTTGCATCGTCATATTTTCCCAAGTCGATAAAGTCTATCGCTTCTTTCACAGATTCCTTCTGCTCAAGAAATCTCTTTACGAGTCCGAGTTTATCCTCATAGCCCTTAAGCTGGGACAAGCCCCTCTTAACCTTATCGTGGACACCCTGTCTTGATATATCCTCTTCCATAGCGATCTCTGCCAAAGAGAGATCATCATTAAGATACATATCAAGTGTGTCCCGCATCTTATCGGTCAGAAGATTACCGTAAAAATCCAATAAAAGACTGTCTTCAAAGGACTTCATAGCACTCCTCCAGCTGATAAGACCTGAAGCATAATATAACAACGCCATCCAAGTGTCAAGTATTATTACTTGTCAGATTATAATTTACGAATAAGATTCATACATTCAGTGTTATTTCCAAACCCCAGGCTCTCGTACAGTGGTCTTCCCAACTGCGTAGCATCGAGGCTTATCTCTGTGGCGCCTTTGTTCCATGCGTCTTCGATGAGCATATTGACCATCTTACGGGCGATGCCCTGCCTTCTGTAGTCTTTGTTGGTGTAGACGTTCATGAGGTGAGCTCTTTTCCCGGTAGGATGCGAGAACGTGGGCATTATCCACATATAGCTCATGGATGCGCATGCGATTACCTTCTCTCCGTCGAGGACAAGTACTGTTGTGTGATCGCCGTTCAGGAAATAATCCCTGGAGCAATTTTTGAGTTCTTCGTCGTATTCGTAGCTGTCGTCGAGATTGTTAACTACTCTTAGCATCTCGAGGCGGCTTTGCATAAGAAGCTCAATATCGTCATTAGTTGCTATTCTGTATTCAAACATATATACCCTCCGCATCTTCTTTGGTAAGCATTGTTCCATGTTCCGTCGACTTCTTGTTCAGCAAGGGCACATCGACTTCATTGTGTGTCCACTGATACTTAAACCCGAGCTTCTGGCTTACTCTGTTCGAATTGTTATTGCCGTCGTAGAAGCAGAGCCATATCCTGTTCATACCAAGCTCAGTAAAGGCACGCTTTATAAGTGTCTTAGCTGCTTCAGGCATTATACCCTGACCCCAGTAAGGTTTGCCGAGCCAGTAGCCCAATTCACATTCATCATCCGCTTTGACATGATCGCAGTGCATCTTAAGATCAATGCAGCCAATCGGCTTAGTTTCGTCTTCTTTAAAGCAGATAGCATACGCTTCAGGGCCTGTCAGCACATTCTCTATGATGAATTTACTCTCATCGACATCCTTGTGCGGAGCCCATCCGGCTTTAGGTCCTATATCAGGATCCCTGCACAACTCGTACATAGCACTGTTTCTATCATATTAATACCTTTCAGATCTTAATATCGAATAATACTTTCTTCCCTCGTACTTGCCGTCAATCAGGAAATAATCCCTTAAGGTGCCCTCATATGTAAATCCGCACTTATCGATTACTTTATTGGATGCAACATTAGCAGGTCTTACGCAGATCTGAACCTTATTAAGCCCTATCTTGTCGAAACCGTAATCAATCACGGCTTTGCAGGCTTCGGTAGCATAGCCTTTGCCCTGGAATGCTTTACCGATGCAGTACTCGATCTCAGCGAAGTTGTTACCGGTATCCACGAGGAAGTACGCCGTCTGCCCTATACATTCACCGGAGGCTTTCTCGAATATTCCCCATCTGAAATGACATCCGCTTTGGTAGTTTCTTATGAAAGTTCCGAGAAGCTTCGTCACCTCTTCTTTGGTCTTATAAGCAGGCTCACCGTACATACCCTGAATGTACTCGTCGGAGATCCAGTTGCGCATCATGGAATCCGCATCTTCGTACTTAAAAGCTCTTATAAGAAGTCTGTCCGTCTCGATATCCTGCGTGCCGCACAGATTGATTGTCTCCGACGGCGCTTCGTCTTTCTTAAAGTTCCTTATAAGCTTGACCGTCTCATCCATCGATATGCATTCAGCATAGCGCTTCGGCCACATATATTCGTTATAGAACTCGTACATGGTCTTGGCATCGGCATACTTATTGTCGACAGTGGAATTACAAAACTCAGGCACGATCATGTGAAATCCGTT
>CADAXO010000219.1 GCA_902791885.1 Oscillospiraceae bacterium
GATATGTCCTCTATGTCTCCGCCAAGGTTCTGAATTGCAGACATCATCTCATAGAAAAGGTCTCTGCTGATGTCGTTCTGGTGGCGGTTGATGTAGTTCTTCATGAGCGGTATGCAGCGGTCATCACCGTAATCGGCAAAACAGATAACTGCATAGATCTTGTTGGTCATGCATCTGAAAGCAAGTCTTAAAGCATTGTAGATCTCGTCAGACTTCTTCTCCTTGCCGATATTCGTGAGCATAACCACGAGGTCCTCGCAAGGGCCTTCCATGCCGTCATCAGTATGCTCCTCGAGGCGCGCAATAAGCTTTGACGGAGCTTCTTCAGGGAAAGACTCGATATACTCGGCAATGGAGTCGGCTACAAAGCTGTGCGTCCTGTCATAACTCATGAATCTGTCGAGAACGTCATCAAGAAGGCTCGCATCACGTCTTCCAGATAAGATCTTGAGGCTTGCTTTTACCTTCTGGAACTCCATCTCGAAAAGCTTATCCTCATCGCCCATTTCCTCTTCGCGCCATGCGGACTCTCTTACTACGCTTCGTGCGTATTCCTCGACTGCACTGGAGTCTTCGACCTTAACAAGAGCCTGCACTACGCTGTTCGGAACGCCGCGGTCAAGCTCGGTCGCACAAAATTCAAGGATCTCGGTAAGTTCACCGAAGCTTAATGAAGCGAAATAGTCATTCATTGAAACGCCGCCCAAGGACTCCTGAGGCTCAGCCTCCATGATAAGACTCTGTTCCTCAGTCTCCTGCATCGCTACGCGGTGAAGATACTGCTCATATGTAACATCATCCTCTTCGGGAGGCTTCTCATCCATCTTATCGGCGAACTCGTCTACCTTCTGCTCGAGGATGAGACCTGCGATCTCGTCATATCTTTTAAGAACGTCTATAACCTTCTGTTCCATCTTAAGTCTCCGTATCAGTAATAAAAAAGCTCCGCAGGGGTTAATATCCTGCGGAGCTGCCGTTTGCTGGAGGTGCCACCCGGATTTGAACCGGGGAATAAAGGTTTTGCAGACCTTGGCCTTACCGCTTGGCTATGGCACCGCATTCCTCAAATCGTGCTTGCTGCAAAAGGAAAAGCCCTTTTGTCAAGTCATTTCATCGTTTATAATAAGCGCATGCGCGGAATAAGGATAATTATTAACTGGGAAATCTCGAGAATCTACTCGAATTGGAAGCGCGCGGCCGCGATATTCATTGTTCCTGCAGCAGTTATGATGCTTGCGTTAAGCATCTTCCCCTACCTTATCAATTACATGACTACCGGGTCTTTAAGTGAGAAACCTGTACTAATAATCAACGCCCCGGATTCATTCGTTCAGTACGTTGAGGATACAGAAGGCTCGACCGTCTACAGCTATGATTATATGGAAGATGAAGAATTCACCGAGCTATGGAAAAACGGCGAAGTGACCAAGCTTCTTAAATCGGGGACGATCTTTGCACTGTTCCTCGAGGACAATATCTATATCGGCTGCAACGGCAATTCGTCGATCGCCATGAACAAAGCCGAAAGCTTCAGGGAAGTTGTACTGGACCCATATAACGAGACGATCAAGGAACAGGGCCAGATCGTATTCGAAGTCGATTCCTTCAACCCCATCACCAAGCTTCTTAACTACAGGACCGAGGCCAACTACGGTTCCGCGAGAGTCATCCCTCCCGTCCTGATCCTTCTCGTATACTACTGCATTTATTCACTTACGAGCGATATGTTCGCTTCAGAAAGAGACAGAGGGTTTTACGATAAACTTCTGATGGCCCCCATCTCCCCTAAGAGCATAATGCTCGGCAAGATTTATACCTGCACGTTACTTGTTACGATGGCATCTTACGTCACTTTCATTTTCCTGTTCCTGTCCTCGTGGCTTAACAGGAGCAACAGTTCGACGTCACTTATTCCTTTCGGCATGATGCTTCTTCCCTGGCAGCTTGCAGTTATCGCGCTTGTTATTCCGCTTACGGCTTTCCTGTGCGCCTGCATATGTGTAAGCATCATATTCTCCATAAAGCGCATGAAGGACGTCATACTTAATCTTCAGATGCCGCTTATATACCTCATGGCGGATCTTTTCTATCAGATATTCTCAGGCAACCCGGGATGGCTCGAGTTCATTATCCCCGTTCACGGAAGCATAGCGGTAATTAAGACCGTTTTCCTGTCGGAGTTTAGACCCTGGCAGCTTATATGCGTGGTGATATCGAGCTTACTTCCCTCGTTGATCCTTTTACATAAGACATTCAAGAAGGAGGGTTATAACAGATGATATCGGTTAATGATGTTCATAAAAGTTATTCCGCCGGCAAAGAGATCATAAAAGGCGTAAGCTTCGAAGTTAAAGACGGCATGATATTCGGCCTTCTCGGCCCAAACGGCGCAGGCAAGACCACGCTGATGCAGATGATCTCCACGCTGCTTTCGCCCTCGCATGGAAGCATCACCATTGACGGCCTTAACGCGAAGGACAACCTCCTCGAGATACACCGCCGCATAGGCTACCTCACGACAGAAGTGCGCCTCGACCCCATGTCGACGCCCGATAAGCTCTGGGACTTCTTCGCAGAGCTTTACGATATCCCGAAGGAGGAAGCAACACGCCGAAAAGAAGACATTTTCGGCAAGTTCGGGATAATGCCCTTCAAGAACAAGAGGATCATGGAGCTTTCCACGGGAATGAAGCAGAAAGCTTCCATAGCCATAAGCCTTATCCACAACCCGCAGGTAATCGTCTTCGACGA
>CADAXO010000220.1 GCA_902791885.1 Oscillospiraceae bacterium
TTTCTTTCCCTGCTCGAGAAGCGCCATCGTCGGTTCCCATCCCGAGTCGAGCCTCTTTGTAAGCTTCTTATATATCTTCGGGTACTTGTCCTTGAGGTCACCAAGCTTGGTAAAATCTATCTCTGAATAGCTCTCCGGGAATGCCGCGAGAAGCTTCCTTGTTCTTTGCTCGAGAGTAAGGCCTTCCTCCCCGAGGATCTCCTTCTCACGCCTCTTGATGCCGTCGAAAATGTAATCCACCATCTGATCGAATATCGCTTCTTTGCTGTCGAAGAACTTGTAGATGGTCTTCTTGGATATACCCATGTACTCGGCGATATCGTCCATGGTGAGTTTGAGGCCCTTCTTGTTGAAGACCCGGATGGTACTTCTTAGAATATCGAGTTTCTGATCCTGTGCCATACGAACTCCTTACGGAAACTGAATTTTCAATTTGAGTTTCCTTAAGTGTATGATAACAGCATTTGCCAAGTCAGTGTGGAAACTATTTTTACAAATTTAGTTTCCTTCTCTTGTGCACTCTGCACACGAGCCGCGCTTAACCATTGTGCAGGGAATCTTAACTTTAAGAGGTGTCTTGATATCGAGATTGCCGGACATGTAGACGATATTTGCTCCGTGTTCGCCCATGTCGTATGAGGGCGCACGCATCGTCGTGAGCGGAGGCTCCGTGAATCTGCTCATCTCGTTATCATTGATACTTATTATTGATATGTCGTCCGGAATTGACAGACCTTCTTCCTTGATCGCCTTCATCGCTCCGATCGCGATTGCATCCGATGCAGCGTGACTCCGCATTGAATTCCTTCTCAAAAAGATAATCCGAATATGCGAACTTATTTCTCTTCATGAACTTCAAGTACGCCTTCTTACGCTCATCCAGGATCTCCTCCTTGCCGGATGCATACTCGACGCCGCCGAGATAACAGATGCGCTCGTGTCCAAGTGACTTAAGATACTCAAGCGCATCCTTTGCCGCCGTATAAAGATCCATTGTAAGTGTCGTAACAAGGGGATGCTCCGTGAGCATGTCGAGGAATACGATATTGGATTTAAACTTAATAAGATCCTGCGCGTCCTTCCTTCCGAATTTACCGACGCACACAAGTCCGTCGCAGTCCTTAAGCGTATCCTTAAAATCCTTGTCGGTACGGTAAGCTCTGATGATCCTTATGGAATTACGGACGCAGAAATCCTCCACGCCTCTTCTTATGCGAAGATAGTATTCATCATCGAGTTCCTGCTCCGCCGAGAACCACTGAAGAATTCCCAGGGTAAACTCAGCCTTGTCCTTCGCACCCTTCTTCTTGACGTACCCGAGCTTCGTTGCTGCCGCCTTGACCTTCTTACGGGTCTCGTCGGTAACCTGAAGTGTCTTGTCGTTATTGAGTATCCTGGACACCGATGCAGGTGACAGTCCGCATTCTTTTGCAACGTCTCTTATCGTAACCATAAATGGATTTTATCAGTTGGTAATAGTTTTGTCAGTACGTTTTAGTAAATTTTAGTAAACATTATTGACAGTTTACTAAACACGAGTTATCATCAAGCTATACAAGGAGGATTACCGTATGAACCGTTCCGACCTTTCCACGATTAATTTCAATGATATCTACGTCGATTACGATTGGGCAGCAAAGCAGCCTGAGCGCTATGAAGCGGCAATTAACATTTTCGAAGACAACTTCGGCACAGCAGGTGACTTCGAGATATACTCAGCCCCCGGAAGGACCGAGATCGGCGGCAACCACACGGACCACCAGCACGGCGAGGTGCTCGCAGCCTCGATCAACCGCGATGCCATCGCCATAACAAGAAAGACATCCGCGAATCTTGTCAGGGTCATCTCCGGCAATTACAAGATGATAAAGATAGATTCAGGCGACCTTCAGTGCCGCGCGGACGAGGAAGGCACGACGGAAGCTCTTATAAGGGGAATGCTCCAAGCTCTTTCTCAGGACGGATATGAAGTCGGAGGCTTCGACGCATACATCACAAGCGACGTTCTCATAGGCGCGGGACTTTCATCCTCCGCAGCATTCGAGACACTGATCGGAACCATAATCTCCGGCCTTTACAAC
>CADAXO010000221.1:0-1970 GCA_902791885.1 Oscillospiraceae bacterium
CTGCATAATGCCTTTGGAAGGTGTGTTTGCCAAAGTGATTGAAGGCGGCACGGTAAATAAGAACGATGAGATAAGTATCATTTATGAGCCTGAAGGAAAGGCGCCTTATAGGGCAGGGATCTTAACCGCCAGCGACAGAGCTTACAACGGCATAAGGGAAGATCTGAGCGGACCTAAGATCGCGGAGATCATAGAAGCGCACGGGTACTATACGGTGTCGAAAGTGCTGCTTCCAGATGATGAGAAAGGGCTTTCCGATGCGCTTATAAAGATGTGCGATGAGTTGAGTCCCGACGTGATATTTACTACCGGCGGAACGGGATTCTCCCCGAGAGATCATATGCCTGAAGCAACAAAGAAGGTTGCAGATAAGGATGCTCCGGGTATTGCCGAAGCTATCAGGGCATACAGTCTTAAGATCACTCCGAATGCGATGCTTTCAAGGGGCGTGTCTGTGATAAGGGGAAAGACGCTCATTATAAATCTTCCCGGAAGTCCCAAAGCCGTATCCGAGTGCCTGGAGTATATTCTTCCTCCGCTTGAACACGGTCTCGGGATATTAAGGGGCGAATTTACGGATTGATATTAAGAATCCATTATGTCTTTAAGGGTTCTGCTGTAGAAGAAATCGTGTACCATTCCGTCAAACTCTTTCCACATGGGGAGAGTCCAATATCTCACCGATTGTGTATTCTTCAGGCTTTCTCAAAAGCTTATAGCCGCCGCCTTTGCCGCTGGCCCCTTTAACAAGTCCGCCGGTGACCATTTCCTTTACGATAATCTCCAGATACTTCTTGGAGATGTCCTGGCGCTCGGCAATGTCCTTTAACGGGATGTAGGTGCCGTTATCGTTGTTTGCAAGATCAAGCATTACGCGGATAGCATATCTTCCTTTTGTTGAGATCATAAATGTCACCTCTTAAATATGTTTGACCTATTATACCTGTAGGCAGTTGGGTAAATCAAGAGCAAATACCTATTGACACGGTAGGTGAGTAGGCATAATATAACAGCGTAATATTTTGGCAAGGAGAAACTACATTGATATACGCAGATAATGCCGCTACAACGAAGATGAGTGATGCGGCGGTAAAGACATTGGTCGATCTTATCGGCACAACATACGGCAATCCTTCAAGCCTCTACAGCTTCGGTCAGGATGCCAAGGAAGTACTCGAGCAGGCAAGAGCAGATGTTGCTGAGGCAATCGGTGCGAACCCCAGGGAGATCCTGTTCACATCAGGCGGTTCAGAGGCGGATAACCAGGCTTTGCTTTCGGCTGCCGCTATCGGAGCAAGGAAGAATAAGAAGCACATCATCTCGACTGCTTTCGAGCATCACGCGATCCTTCACACATTGAAGAAACTCGAGAAGGAAGGCTTCGAAGTAACGCTTCTCGATGTTCATGAGAACGGTCTCGTAAGACCTGAGGAAGTAGAGAATGCGATCCGCGAGGACACCGCGCTCGTCACGGTAATGTATGCGAACAACGAGATAGGCACGATCCAGCCTATCCGCGAGATCGGCGCGATCTGCAGAAAGCACGGCGTTATCTTCCACACGGATGCAGTACAGGCTGTAGGACATATTAAGGTAAATGTAGAAGAGGACAACATCGATATGCTCTCCGCTTCAGGACACAAGTTCCACGGCCCCAAGGGCACGGGTTTCCTCTATGCGAAGAAGGGCATCGCGCTCACGAACCTGATCGAGGGCGGAGCTCAGGAAAGAGGCAAGAGAGCGGGCACAGAAAATGTTCCGGGCATCGCATCCATGGCAACGGCTCTTAAGGAATCTGTCGCGGCTCTTGATGATTACAAGGCAAAGCTCTCACCCGTAAGAGACAGGATAATCGCAGGCTTAAACGAGATCCCTCATTCAGCGTTAAACGGCGATGCGGTAAGCCGCGTACCAAGTAATATCAACTTCTGTTTCGAGGGCATCGAGGGCGAGTCCCTGCTGCTCCTTCT
>CADAXO010000221.1:2013-3261 GCA_902791885.1 Oscillospiraceae bacterium
TCCGGAAGCGCGTGCACATCAGGTTCTTTGGATCCTTCTCATGTACTTCTTGCTATCGGCCGCGTGCATGACGTAGCACACGGTTCGCTGAGACTCAGCTTAGGTGAGGACATCACGGACGAGGATGCGGACTACATCGTTAAGTCCGTCAAGGAAGTCGTCGAGTACCTGCGCGGCTTCTCACCCGTATGGCGCGACCTCGTCGCAGGCAAGACAGCATTCATTCTTTAAGGAGGACACTAACATGGCTTTATACAGCGAAAAGGTAATGGACCACTTCAGAAATCCCAGAAACGTAGGCGTACTCGAGGACGCGAACGGCGTCGGCACGGTCGGTAACGCGAAGTGCGGAGACATCATGAAGATGTATCTGAAGATCGAGAACGACATCGTTGAGGATGTTAAGTTCGAGACATTCGGCAAGTTCGAGACATTCGGCTGCGGCAGCGCGATCGCATCAAGCTCGATGGCAACAGAACTCATCAAGGGCAAGCCCGTAGAGGAAGCGCGCAAGCTTACGAACCAGGCGGTTGCCGAAGCGCTCGACGGACTTCCGGACTACAAGATGCACTGTTCGGTACTTGCGCAGGAAGCGATCGAAGCGGCATTGAAAGATTATGAAGAACACGGGCAGGGTGCTTAATGAGTTTAATTAAAGAGATTTCCAATTACATAAGAAGCGGAGAAACCTCATCACAGAAGCTCGGTCTTGAGATCGAGCATTTTGTGATTAATGAGAACGGAATTCAGATCGACTTTCATCAGATCTCGAATCTGATCAAGAAGGTCGGCGATTCGCTTGGTGCGAAGATCATCTATATGGACGGGTTCCCGGTCGGATATACGACGGACGAATATGCGACGAGCCTTGAGCCGTCGTGCCTAAGAAGTTTGTCGATCTGTGGACCCCGCTTCTCGAAGAGCGCGGATACCGCATGATCACCAAGGGCAATCTGCCTCTGGTGGAGCTTGGGGTTATCACTCCCGACGACATCACGCTGTCGCCGAAGAAGAGATATATCCACATGGATAATTACTTCAAGACGTCGGGTAAATACGGCAAGTACATGATGCGTGCGTCGGGATCTGCTCAGGTGTCGGTCGATTATTCTTCTGAAGAAGATATGGTAAGAAAACTTCGCGTCCTGCAGAAGATCTCGCCGGTATTGATGATCATGATGGAGAATAAATCTGCTGAGGATTCGACGCTTCCCGGAGTAACGGATAAGCCTCATCTTCTCCGTATCC
>CADAXO010000222.1 GCA_902791885.1 Oscillospiraceae bacterium
GTTGCCGAGAAGTGGGATAAGTGGAAGGCGATGATGAAGGAGTGTAATGTGCCTGACTGGTACATCGGCTCCTGTGAGAAGATCAAGTACATGTTCCCTAAGGCACACGCTGCCGCTTACTCTATATCGACATTACGAGTAGCGTGGTTCAAGGTCTACTACCCTGAAGAGTACTACTGTGCGTACTTTACTATCAGAGGTGAAGAATTTGACGCTCAGTATATGTGTAAGGATATGGATGTTCTTAAGGCTCGTATGGAAGTTCTTAAGACACTCATGCATTCGAAAGAAAGCTCTGCCAAGAAGGCTCAGGACGAATACTTCCTGTGTGAGCTTGTAGCTGAGATGCACCACAGAGGTATCGAGTTCGCTCCCATAGATCTTAAGACGAGCCATGCAACTGACTTTACGAAGGTCGAAAAGGGCCTGATCCTGCCGCCTCTGGACTGCATTGATTCGATCTCTGCTTCGATGGCTAAGGGCATCACGGCCGCAAGAGACGAAGCTCCGTTCAAGAACAGGGAAGACCTTATGCAGAGAGCCAAGATCGGTCAGTCCGCTGTAGATACGCTCGCATCTTACGGACTACTCGATGATCTTCCGGAGTCCGCGCAGATCAATCTGTTCGATTTGTTCGCGGAAAGAAAAAATGAAGAAGATGAAGATATGTAAAGTCCTTCTTCGCGAATGTGTAAGACAGACTGATAAAGCTTACACTTATAAGATTCCGGAAGAACTTGAAGGACAGGTCACTTTGGGTTCTTATGTCAAGGTGCCGTTCGGCTTCGGCAACAGGAAACAGATAGCTTTAGTCGTAAGTATAAGTGACGAGAGTTCGGTTGCGGGTTTTGATATTAATAAGATCAAGAGTATCGATTCGCTTCTTGATCTTTATCCTGTAATGAATAAGGACCAGCTCGCGCTCATTGAGCCTTTGCGTAAAAGGCTTCTTTGCACATCCGGCGATGTCATAACCATGATGATACCGTCAGCAGTCGGCACGGTAGCGAGAGCTAAGGCCACTTTCGTCGCTCTTAAGTCCAAAGAAAGCGCTGAGGAAGCACTTAATTCAGGTAAGCTTCGTTCGGTAGCGCATATATCCATGCTCGAATACCTTCTTCTTAACGGCATCACCGAGAGGAAGAAGCTTCTTTCTGTCGCCAAGGCTTCCGATGCCCAGTTAAGAGGTCTTCGGGATAAGGATCTTATCGAGATCACTACCCGCATGCTCACAAGGGAAGAGACCGAATGAAGCTTTCGAGAGCGTAAAGGAAGCTCTTAATACGCCGCAGGTTTTCCTTCTTCACGGAATTACCGGAAGCGGCAAGACGGAAGTGTATCTTAAGTGTGCAGGAGAAGTCCTCGACCGCGGTGGCTGTGTTATCTATCTTGTCCCCGAGATCTCGCTTACGCCTCAGACTGTAAGCTGGATCAGGGGAAGATTCGGCGATACGGCTGCGGTAATGCACAGCAGACTTTCGGACAGACAAAGATACGATGAGTGGGACAGGATAAGAAGAGGCGAGGCCCGTATAGTTGTCGGTCCGAGAAGTTCAATCTTCGCTCCTGTAGAGAATCTTAAGCTCATAATAATCGACGAGGAACACGATTCTTCCTATAAGTCAGAATCGTTCCCGAGATATAACACGAGGGACATCGCATTTTTGAGGATGAAGATCAACAGCTGTCCTTTGATCCTGGGTTCAGCGACGCCTCTTGTGTCGTCTTACTATTCTGCGGTTAACGGGCAGTACAGAATGCTTAAGCTTACCAAGCGCGCGACTCCCGATGCGAAGCTTCCTGAAGTATCGATAATCGACATGAAAAGGCAGGTTAAGGAAGGCTACGGCGATCTTCTGTCAGGACCGTTAAGAACGGCTATGGCAAGAGCATTCTCGCAGGATCAGCAGGTAATGCTCTTTCTTAACAGAAGAGGTTATTCCAGAACTTTGGTATGTAGTACATGCGGCGAACCGGTATACTGTCCGTCGTGCTCGGTTGCCATGACGCTTCATAACAACAAGCGCGATGCGGGAAGGCTTCTTATATGTCATTACTGCGGATTCACGATTCCATCGAGTGAAGCTCAATGCCGTGAGTG
>CADAXO010000223.1 GCA_902791885.1 Oscillospiraceae bacterium
TTTACCTGCCGCGGTCGCCTCATCAAGCGCGTCATCGAACTGCTGCTTCAGCGGGACCTTAACGTCCGTGAGCTTGCACTCCTTGGCATACTCGGGCTGGTAGAAGACGCGCTGCGAATAGTTCGCCTTACGTATCGCAGTCTTATTCGCGACATCCCAGCTGTACTGCAGCTGCTCGATCTTGAAGCGAGTCAGAAGGTTTACCGTGAAGCCTGCGATCGGGAATACCGCGAGAAGCGGATCGATCGTAAAGATCATGGCAGAAGCGATACCCAATGCGACAATGCCTCCGATGGTCTTACTTACGACCATGACCGTCTGCTCTATCGCCGTATCCGCGTTGCCGGCGACTATGACATATGTGTTGTAGTATTCGGGATCATCGTAGTAGATAAGATCCATCTTACTGTTGTTCTCGATAAGGTCTCTCTGGATAGTGCCGGAAAATAAGTTTCGCCTTCGACCACTCGTCGATCAGCTGATTGATCCACTCAAGGCACACAACAAGCACGAGCGAGATAAGAAGGAGAACGATCATTGACGAGAACTCCGCCTTGCCCGTAAGACCGTTGATGATCATCTTAAGGATGAAAGTATCGTTGATAGCTTTACCGGCCTTGGACAGGATAAAGAGCACCATGATGCGCGTGATAAGGGGCTTATCGTAGTGCGAAGCATACTTGATCATGAAGAACGCATTCTGAATAATGCGCTTGATGGAGATGTCGTTTTCTTTCTTAGCCATAGAAAGCAGCAGCTCCTTTCATGATCTCTTCGGGCAGGCTGTCCTGATAGTTCTCGGCCTGCAGCATAAACATCTCGTGATAGTAACCGTTAAGCGCCATCATCTGCTCATGCGTTCCCTGCTCCACGATCTTACCGTCCTTCACAAGGTAGATCTCATCAGCCATTCTCGCGGACGACAGTCTGTGCGAGATGAAGATGACGCCCTTGCCCTCGGACAGCTTCATCATGTTGCGGTACATGTTGTACTCGGCAAGCGGATCGAGAGCCGACGAAGGCTCATCGAGGATTACCATGTCAGGCTGCGCTGCGAAAACTCTCGCGATGGCGATCTTCTGCGCCTGTCCGCCGGAAGGACGAACTCGCGGCTTATTACTGTATCGAGTCCCTTGGTAAGGCCTCTGTGCCCGCAGTCGAACTGTGCGTCCTCGAGTGCTTTTCGTACTTTCGCGTAGTCTTCCTCGCCCTCGGGTCTTCGCATGAGAACGTTCTCAGAAAGTGTCATCGCGAACACCTGAAGGTCCTGGAAGACCGTGCCGAATCTGTCGCGGTACACATCGAGGTCGATCTCGTTGATGTCGATGCCGTTTACAAGGATCTGACCCTCCGTCACGGGGTAGAGCCCCATGAGAAGCTTGATGAGCGTCGTCTTGCCGGCACCGTTGTAGCCTACGATGGCTATCTTCTCGCCCTTACTCCACTTGAAGCTGACGCCGTTAATGGTAGGCGTATTCGCACCGGGGTATGTGAAAGTCACGTTCTTAAGCTCAACCGATTCGATCTCGTTAAGCACGATCTTCTCTTCCTTCGGCTTTCTGTCCTGCTCAAGGAACTCTTCCAGGTTCTCGAAAAGCTTCGACTCGTTAAAGATATAGATTCTGTTCTCTACTGCCGCTTTAAGCTGGTATGTGGAGAACGACATTGCGGTGATCATGGCGACATAACTCGAGACGTCAGCGACGTTGCCGTACTTAACGCGGAACACTACATAGAAGTATGCGACTATGCCTGCGAAGATCGAATAACTTCCCTTCATGATGAACGAATAGAAGGCGGTCTTCATTCTGTATCCGAGTGAGACCTTCTCCATCCTATCGACGGCTTCTTCCTGTTTCTGAAGCATCAGGTCGTTAACATCGTAGAGTCTTACCTCAGCGGCATATTTCTTCTCGTAGTAAACGCGCTTAACATACTCTGCCGTACGCTTGTCACGCGTGATAGCCTTCTCACGCTCGAAGTTCGTCTTGGCATTCTTCTTGCCGAAGTAGAGGCTCACGATCATAGGAACGATCAGGAACACGAGGAACGCGGGATCGACCGTGACTGCGATAAATACTGACATGATAGTGGAGATAACATTACCGATATACACGCCCGTCTTGATCGCGATGTTCATCGCCTGATCAACGCAGTTATCAAGAGCTCTCGCGTACTTG